>JAEYVF010000169.1 GCA_023432005.1 Actinomycetes bacterium | reverse complement strand
GACCTCGCCCGCGGCACCCGCGCCGCCCACTCCGCCCGCGGCGCCCCCGCCGACTCCGTCGTGGGATCAGCCCACGCAGATGATGGACGCGATCCCCGCGCCCACCGAGGCGACGCCGTTCCCGCCGCAGCCGTCGATCCCGCCGCAGGCCGCGGCCGACCTCGCGGCCGCCGAGATGCTCGGCTCGGCCGCGATCGGGAGCGACCCGTCGACGACGTCCGCTCTGGAGGCGCTCTTCGGCGAGGAGAACTTCCGCGACTACGAGGCCGAGCCCGCGCCGTCCGAGTCGCCGTTCGCGCGGCGCGCGGAGGAGTCGCCGATCGTCGACGGCATCGCGCCCGCGCCCGCGCCGGCCAAGGGGGAGATCAGCCGCACGCAGAAGATCCTCCTCATCGTCGCCGGGGCTCTCGTCGCGCTCCTCGCCCTCTTCGCCCTCTTCCTGTTGGGCACGAGCCTCGGCGCGCTCGCCGAGCCCGCCCCGAAGCCGAGCGCGAGCAGCACCCCGAAGCCCACACCGAGCGCGAGCGCACCGCCCCTCGAGGCCGGGCCCGTCGAACCCGGCGCCTGGCTGTGGAGCGAGCTGCTCGGCGGCGAGTGCCTCGACCCGTACGAGGGCGCGTGGTCGGTCGAGTTCACGGTCGTCGACTGCGCCGACCCGCACCCCGCTCAGCTCGCCTACCGCGGCACGATCCCGCCGGCCGTCGAGGGCGCGACAGACGAGCCCTACCCGGGCGAGCAGGCGCTCCTCGCGCAGGTGCAGACGCTGTGCGCCGCGGCGGGGGTCGTCGACCTCACGGTCGCCGGACAGTACCTCGACCTGCAGATCGAGGCCGTCTTCCCCGCGGACGAGGAGCAGTGGGACTCGGGCGACCGCAGCTACTTCTGCTTCGTGAGCCGCTCATCCGGTGAACCCCTCGCCGGGTCGCTCGCCATCGCGCCCGTGCCGCCCGCCGAGGGCTGATCCGCACGGGCGGGGCCGGTGCCTACGGCAGCAGCTCGTGCACGCCCGCGAGGGTCTCGGAGGGGCGGAACGGGTAGCGCTCGATCTCGGCCTGGTCGCTGATGCCCGTGAGCACGAGGATCGTGTGCAGGCCCGCCTCGATGCCGGCCACGACATCCGTGTCCATGCGGTCGCCGATCATGGCCGTCGTCTCGGAGTGGGCGTTGATCTTGTTCATCGCCGAGCGGAACATCATGGGGTTCGGCTTGCCCACGACGTAGGGGTCCTTGCCCGTGGCCTTCGTGATGAGCGCCGAGATGGCGCCCGTCGCGGGCAGCACGCCGTCGGACGAGGGGCCCGTGGCATCCGGATTGGTCGCGATGAAGCGCGCGCCGTTGTTGATGAGGCGGATGGCCTTCGTGATCGCCTCGAAGGAGTAGTTGCGGGTCTCGCCGACCACGACGTAGTCGGGCCGCGTCTCGGTCATGACGAATCCGGCCTCGTGGAGGGCCGTCGTGAGGCCCGCCTCGCCGATGACGAAGGCCGAGCCTCCGGGGATCTGGCTCTTGCAGAACTCGGCCGTCGCGAGGGCCGAGGTCCAGATGCGCTCCTCGGGCACCTCGAGCCCGGATGCGCGGAGGCGCGCGGCGAGGTCGCGCGGCGTGAAGATCGAGTTGTTGGTGAGCACGAGGAACGGGGTGCCCGACTCCACCCAGTGGTGGATGAGCTCGGGGGCGCCCGGGAGCGCCTGGTTCTCGTGCACGAGCACGCCGTCCATGTCGGTGAGCCAGCACTCGATGTGGGGGCGTGCGTCGTGGCGCGGGTTCATGCCCCCAGCGTATCGACGGGCGCCGCCGCGCGGGCGGCGCCCGTCGCGTTCAGCCGAAGAGGCGCTCGGAGGCGAGGCGCGCCCCCGCCGCGAGCGACTCGAGCTTCGCCCACGCGATCTGCGGGTGCACGCGGCCGCCGAGGCCGCAGTCCGTCGACGCGATGACGTTCTCGGGGCCCACGAGCGACGCGAAGGCCTCGATGCGGTCGGCCACGAGCTCGGGATGCTCGACGACGTTCGTCGAGTGGCCGACGACGCCGGGGATGATCTTCTTGCCCTCCGGAAGCTCGACGTCGCGCCACAGCTTCCACTCGTGCTCGTGGCGCGCGTTGGCGGCCTCGAACGAGTAGGCGCCCGCGTTCACCGACAGCATGAGGTCGATGATGTGGCGGAACTCGAGGTCGGTCGTGTGGGGCCCGTGCCAGCTGCCCCAGCAGAGGTGGTAGCGGATGCGGTCCTGCGGCAGATCGCGCAGCGCCCAGTTGAGCGCCGCGATGTTCTCGCGCGAGAACTCGCGGTAGTCCTCGACGCTCGGCTCGGGGTTGATCTGGTCCCAGTTCTCGGCGAGCGAGGGGTCGTCGATCTGCAGCACGAGCCCGGCCTCGATGATCGCGACGTACTCCTCGCGGAGCGCCTCGGCCCACGCCCACACGTAGTCCTTCTCGGTGGCGTAGTGCTGATTGAGCACGCGCGCGGCCGATCCGGGGGCGATGCTCGTGATGAAGCCCGTCTCGAGCCCGTTGGCGGCGAGCGCCGCCTGGAGGTTCGCGACGTCGGAGGCGACGGCGTCCTGGCCGATGTAGCTCAGCGGCCCGGTGGCGCTCGGGAAGGGGGTGGCGACGCGTCCCGTGGGGATCGTCTCGGCATCCGCGTACGCCTCCACGAACGCGTGGCGGTCGCGCCGGTCGGTGAAGGAGGTGAGGCGGATCTCGCCGGGGGCCGAGTGCACGGGCGCCTGGTTGAAGGCGTTCTCCTCGGTGAGCGAGAGGCCCGAGAAGCGCTGGAACGAGTAGGACCACCACGCGCCGTAGTCGACGGCGCTCGACATGGCCTTGCCGAACTCGCCGTCGCCGACGAGCGTGAGGCCGACCTCCTTCTGCCGGGCCACGAGCCCGCCCACGGCGTCGGCGACGAGCGCGTCGAACTCGGGGGTGCGCTGCAGCGTGAAGCCGTCGTCGGCGAAGGTGCGCGCGCGGTTCGCGGCGATGAGCTCGGGCGTGCGGGGGAGGCTGCCTGCTGTCGTGGTCTCGATGCGCCCTGTCATGAGCGACTCCTTTTCGTGTGCGGCTGACGCCGTGTCGGTGGGAATCGCAGGCGTTGTCCGAGGGTGTCGGACGCGAGGCTTCGCTTGATGCTCTGCGTGCCTCCATCTTGCCCCCGGCTCCACGCGGGGCCGCAAGTCAGATGACGCCCCGCTACGGCGCGGGAGTCCGCAGCACGCGCGCGTGCGGCAGGCGGGCGCGCATGACGTCCACGGCATCCGGATTCGCGTCGACGAGCAGGAAGCGGCGACCGAGAGCGGATGCGACGGCGCCCGTCGTGCCCGAGCCGGCGAAGAGGTCGAGCACGGCGTCACCCGGCGCGCTCGACGCCTGCACGATGCGGCGCAGCACGCCCTCGGGCTTCTGCGTCGGGTAGCCGGTGCGCTCGGCCCCTCCCGTGGCGACGATCGTGTGCCACCACACGTCGGTCGGCAGCTTGCCGCGCTCGACCTTCTCGGGGGTGACGAGGCCGGGGGCCATGTAGGGCTCGCGATCGACGGTCTCGTTGTCGAAGTAGTAGGCGGCGGGGTTCTTCACGTACACGAGGATCGTGTCGTGCTTGGCGGGCCAGCGCCGGTTGCTCTTGCCGCCGTAGTCGTACGCCCAGATGAGCTCGTTGAGGAAGCTGTCACGCCCGAACAGGGCGTCGAGGGCGACCTTCGCGTAGTGGGCCTCGCGGTAGTCGAGGTGCAGGTAGAGGGTGCCGCGGTCGTCGAGCAGCCGCCACGCCTCGAAGAGCCGCGGCTCGAGGAAGGCCCAGTAGTCCTCGAAGCGGTCGTCGTAGCCGTAGAGGGTGCGGGTGACCGTGCGGTAGCGCTCGCCGCCGTAGCCCGTCCGGTCGCCCTCGGGGTCGCGCACCGTCTGCACGGCCCGGTGCTTCTGGGTGCGGCCCGTGTTGAACGGGGGATCGAGGTAGACGAGGCGGAAGCTCTCGTCGGGCAGCGCGCGGGCCACCTCGAGGTTGTCGCCGAAGACGACGGTGTCCGGGCTCGCGGCATCCCACGAACCCGGACTCCAGGTGTCGGCGGCGGCGGGCATGGGCCGAGATTAACAGCCCGGATGCCGCGCTCGCGTCAGGCGGAGACGATCGCCTCGAGGCGGTCGTAGCCCTCGCGCATGCCGGTCTCCATGCCGGAGGAGACCATGCCGTCCCGCGCCTCGAGGGTGGGTAGACGGCGTGCCCGCTCAGCCGCGTGCGGCCGCCTCCGGGATCCTCGAACCGCTGAACAAGATGGAAGCGAAGATCGCATCCGTCAACCCTCGGATGCGGAACGGGCGTCAGAGCTTGCCGAGTCCGGCCTCGCGCGCGACGACGACGGCCTCGCCGCGGTCGTCGACGTGGAGCTTCGTGAAGATCATCGACACGTGATTGCGCACGGTCTTGGGGGAGAGGAAGAGGGTCTGCGCGATCTGCGGGTTCGTGCGGCCCGCGGCGATGAGGTCGAGGATCTCGCGCTCGCGCGGCGTGAGCTGCGGGAACGGCGTTGACGTCGCGGGCGCGGCGGCCCGGGCGAAGTAGTCGGCCATGCGCGAGGCGAGGGCGGCGCCGAAGATCACACCGCCGCCCGCGACCGATCGCACGGCCTGCGCGATGTCCTCCTGGCTCGCGGCCTTGAGCAGGTAGCCGCGGGCGCCCGAGCGCATCGCCTGGAAGACCGACTCGTCGTCCTCCGACATCGTGAGCACGATGATCCCGGCCGAGGCGTCCTCCGCGACGATCCGTCGCGTCGCCTCGATGCCGTCCATGACGGGCATCTGCACGTCCATGATGATGACGTCCGGCGCGTGCTCGCGCGCCGCCTCGACGGCCGCGGCGCCATCGCCCGCGACCCCCACGACCTCGAACCCCGGGATCGAGCCGAGCAGCAGCTCGAGCCCGTCGCGGTAGATCGGGTGGTCGTCGACGAGCAGGATGCGGATGCGGGGCTCCGATTCAGACACGGGCTGCCTCCTTCACGGCGCCTCGGCGCGGGATCGTGGCGCGGATCGTCGTGCCCGCGCGGCCGCTCGAGACGACGAGGTCGCCGCCGAGCTCGGTGGCCCGCTCGCGCATCGACCGGAGGCCGACGCCCGCGGGCGCGTTGCGGGGGATGCCCCCGCCGTCGTCGACGATCTCGACGACGACCGTCTGGTCGGTCTCGGCGACCACCACGCGCACCGTGCGGGCGCCCGAGTGGCGGCGGGCGTTGTTGATCGCCTCGCTCGCGATGCGGTAGACGGCGACCTCGATCGCGGGCGGCGGCGTGGCCTCGAGCGCGTAGTCGAGCGACACGATGGGGCCGGTCTCGTCCCACGAGTCGCACACGCGCTCGAGCGCGCTGCGCAGGCCCAGGTCGTCGAGCGTCGGGGGACGCAGGTCGTGCACGATGCGGCGGATGTCGCCCACGGCATCCGTGACCGTGCGCGACGCGACCTCGAGGATGCGGTCGGCCTGCGCGGGGTCGGCGGATGCCACGTTGCGGGCCGCGTCGATGCGCACCTTGACGGCGGCGAGGGCGGGGCCGAGGCCGTCGTGCACGTCGCGGCGCAGCCGGCTGCGCTCCTCCTCGCGCGCGACGACGAGCTCCTCGCGGCTGCGCTGCAGCTCGGCGTTGAGCACGGTCGCGCGCACGGCGGCGGCGGCCTGGCGTACGACGTCGGCGAGCAGCCGCTCGTCGCGGGGAGAGAGGCGGGATCGCCGCGGGGGCGCCATCTCGAGCTCGCCGATCGCCTCGCCGCGGTAGGTGAGGGGCAGGATGGTCGTGTCGGGCTGCGGGGTGCCGTGGCTCGCCGAGAGCAGGGAGCCGTCGGGCTGGTCGACGCGCACGGCCACGAAGGGCGTCGCGAAGGCGCGGGCGACGGAGCGCACGACGTGATCGAGCTGGTCGTCGGCGTCGTCGGAGTGCTCGAGGCTGTCGGCGAGCCCCGCGACCACCCCGTAGGGGTCGCCCCGGCGTCCGTAGACAAGGCGCGTGATCCAGGCGAGCAGCGGCTCGCGCAGGGGCGCGAAGGCGATGAGCACGATGATCGCCGCCACGAGCGCCACCGTGTTCTCGCCGAGCACACCGCCGACGACCGCGAGCAGCGCGACGTCGACGAGCACGACCGAGATGAGCAGGAGGCCGTAGAGGATCGTCCAGCCGATGACGCGGTCGATGCTCTCGAGGCGGTAGCGCATGATCGCGATCGCGACCGCGACGCACATGACGGTCACGGCGCCGATGAGCGCCATCTGCCACACGGCCCACGGCGCGACGAACGGCACCCCGACGAGCACGAGCACGAGCAGCACGCCCGCCCACGCGATCCACCGCAGCTGGCGGCGGAGCTCCTCGTCCGCGCCGAAGCGGCGGCCGATGAGAACGAGCACCCCGAGCACGGGGGCGGTGAAGGTGCACACGTCGAGCACGCCGTCGATCGCGAGCCACGTCTCGAGGTCGAGGTCGAGCCCCCAGCCTGGACGGAACCACGGACGGATGTCGGGGTCCGCTCCGCCGTAGGTCGCCGCGAGCACCTCCCACGGCTTGAGCACGTTGCCGAGCGGCGGGAGCACTCCGGCGACGATCGCGACGACCCCCACCGCCCGGAGGGGGCGGCTGCGGGGCAGGCGGCCGTCCGGGAAGAGCACGAGCACGAGCGGCACCGCGACGATCGTCGAGTCGAAGAGCCGCTGGTTCGCGAAGAGCGCGGCCTCGGCGAGCGGCGCATCCGTCCACAGGCGCGCGGCGATGCCCACCCACGCGGACGCGAGCGCCCCGACCGAGCCGAGGGCGCCGAACCCGAGCAGCACGATCGCGATCGGATGCCACGAGATCCGCAGCAGCAGCACGGCGCCCGTGGTCGCCATCGCGAGGTGCGACAGGCCGGTCCAGCCGGGCGCCACGGGCCCCACCTCGC
>JAEYVF010000074.1 GCA_023432005.1 Actinomycetes bacterium | reverse complement strand
GCTCACACCCACCCGCCGCGGCGAGCTGCGCGCCGCCGGTGTGACCGTCCGCTCCGCCGGCCCCCTGCACCTCGTGTCCCGCCAGCGCACCCTGTCCGCCCCAGCCGCCCTGCGCGTGCTGCCGCCGTTCGCCTCGCGCCGGCATCTGCCGAGCCGCATCGCCCGCCTGCGCGAGCTCGACGGCCGCACGAGCCTGCTCATCCGGGGCCAGGGCACCGAGTTCGACAGCCTGCGCGAGTACGTGCGCGGCGACGACGTGCGCTCGATCGACTGGCGTGCAACGGCCCGGCGGCGCGACCACTCGGGCGGCGGCGCGAAGCTCGTCGTGCGCACCTGGCGTCCCGAGCGGGACCGCCGCATCGTCATCGTCATCGACTCGGGCCGCTCGGCCGCGGCGCGCATCGCCGACGAGGTGCGCCTCGACACCGCCTTCGAGGCGAGCCTGCTGCTCGCCGCGCTCGCCACGCGCGCGGGCGACCGCGTCGACCTCGCCGTCTACGACCGCCGCGTGCGCGGCCGCGTGCAGGGCGCGACGGGCGCGCAGCTGCTCGCCCGCATGGTCGACGTGCTCGCCCCCGTCGAGCCCGAGCTCATCGAGCCCGACTGGTACGGGGTGCCCGCGCTCGTGCGCTCCATCACGCCCCACCGCGCCCTCGTCGTGCTGCTCACGACGATTGAGGCATCCGGCGCCGCACAGCCGCTCCTCGCGATGCTGCCCGAGCTCACGCGCAACCACACGGTCGTCGTCGCATCCGTGACCGACCCGGATGTGCTCGCGGCCGCCGCCGCGCGCGGCTCGAGCGACGAGGTCTACCGCGCCGCCGCGGCCGAGCGGGCCCTGCTCGACGCGACGCGCGTCGCGGCCGCCATCCGCCGGCTCGGCGGGGACGTCGTGACGGGCGCGCCGCAGGATCTGCCGCCCGCTCTCGCCGACCATTACCTCGCGCTCAAGGCCTCGGGGCGGCTGTAACCTGGGAGTCATCTGACCGCCATGAAAGGAATCGACGCCATGGCCGAATCCCCTGCTCCCGCATCGCTCGTCCGCCGTCTCATCGCTGAGACCTTCGGCACCTACCTCCTCGTCTTCGCCGTCATCGGGACCGCGCTCTTCTTCGCGCCCGACAACGGCGCGCTTCCGGTCGCGCTCGCGGTCGGCCTCGCCGTGCTCGTCGGCGCCTACGCCGTGGGCTCGATCTCGGGCGGTCACTTCAACCCCGCCGTCACGATCGGCGCCGCGGCCGCGGGCCGCGCCCGGTGGGCGGACCTGCTGCCCTACTGGGTCGCGCAGATCGTCGGCGGCCTGCTCGCGACGCTCACCCTCGGCCTCTTCGGCGTGCTGAGCGGCAAGGACCTCGACTTCGGCGCGGTCTCCAACGGCTTCGACGGCCACTCGCCGCTCGGCTTCAGCCTGGGCGCCGTGCTCGTCGCGGAGGTCATCGCGACGATGCTGTTCGTGCTCATCATCCTCGGCGTCACCGCCGCGGGCTCGACGACCGCGGGCTTCGCACCGCTCGCGATCGGTCTCGCGCTCACGATGTTCCACCTCGTGATGATCCCGGTGAGCAACTCCTCGCTGAACCCGGCGCGCTCCATCGCGACCGCCGTGCTCGGCGGCCCCGATGCGCTCGCCCAGCTCTGGCTGTTCCTCGTCGCCCCGCTCGTGGGCGGCCTCGTGGCCGGCTTCCTGTACCGCCCGCTCTTCGGCGGCCGCGACTGACATCCCTCTGAGGCCCGCCGGACAGCAGCTCGCTGATCCGGCGGGCCTCGGTCATGTCGGCGGCGCGCTCGGTCTCGCGCGCGCTGTCCCTCGAATGCGGGGTATCACCCCCGCCATAATCGAGGGATGGCGGCTCCCCTGCGGCAGATCGCGCGCTCGGCGCGGGCCCGCATCCTCGGCTCGATGCTGCTCGTGGCCGCCATCGGGATGACCGCCGCGGGCGTGAGCGCCTACCTCATCCAGCGCGAGCGCGTGCTCGCCCAGATCGACGGCCGGCTCACCGCGAGCATCGAGGGGCTCCAGTGCATCGCCGAGGGCTGCGACGGCAGCGAGGCACCCGAGTCGGTTCTCGAGTTCCTCAGCCAGGCCATGAAGCGCGTGCTGCCCGATCACAACGAGTCCACGCTCGGCATCGTCGACGGCACCCCGCGGCTGCGCCCCTCGAGCGGCATCAGCTTCCGGCTCGACGACGATCCCGCCTTCATCGAGCGCGTCGTCGCCGAGGCGGATGCCGACGCCGTCGTGCGGGGCACCGCGCCCACCGGGTTCGGCACCCTGCGCTACGTCGTCATCCCCGTCGCGATCCAGGCCGACTCGGCCCAGGGGCTGTACGTGTCGGCGTACGACCTCGACGCCGAGCTCGAGGAGATCACCGAGGCGTTCCGCACCTACGCCGCCGTCGCCGCCGGGGCGCTCGTGCTCGTCGGCCTCGTCGGGTGGTTCGTCTCGGGGCGCCTGCTGCGGCCCCTGCGCTCGCTCCAGCAGACAGCGGCGGGCATCGGGGAGAACGACCTGGAACGGCGGATCACCGCGACGGGCAGCGACGACGTCTCGGAGCTGGCACGCACCTTCAACGCCATGCTCGAGCGCCTCCAGCGCTCGTTCGACGCCCAGCGGCAGCTGCTCGATGACGTGAGCCACGAGCTGCGCACCCCCATCACGATCGTGCGCGGCCACCTCGAGCTGCTCGACCCCTCGAACGCCCTCGAGGTCGATGCGACGCGCGAGCTCTCGATCGACGAGCTCGACCGCATGAACGTGCTCGTCGACGACATCGCGCTGCTCGCGAAGACGAGCCGCCCCGACTTCCTGCGGCGTGAGCCCGTCGACGTCGCCGAGCTCACCGACCAGGTGCTCGCGAAGGCCCGCGCCCTGAGCCCCGGTCACGCCTGGCGCCCTTCCGGCGCCGCCCACGTCGTCGCGAGCCTCGACCCGGTGCGGATCACGCAGGCGTGGCTGCAGCTCGCCGAGAACGCCGCCAAGTACGCGCCCGAGGGCACCGCGATCGAGGTCGGGAGCCGCGTGGTGCCGGACGGCGACGCCGAGCGGCTCGAGCTGTGGGTGCGCGATCACGGCCCCGGCATCCCGCAGGAGCAGCACGACTGGATCTTCGACCGCTTCGCGCGCGTCGAGGTGGGTCGCGGCGTCGACGGCTCGGGCCTCGGCCTCTCGATCGTCGCCGCGATCGCCGCCGCGCACGGCGGACGGGCCTACGCCCAGAACCCCGTGGGGCCGGGCGCGCGGGTCGCGCTCACCCTGCCCATCGCCCCCGAGGAGGAGGTGCCGGATGCCGCGCATCCTGGTCGCTGAGGACGAGCGGCGCATCGCGTCGTTCGTCGAGAAGGGTCTCAAGGCCGCCGGCTACGGGGTCGACACGGTCGCGGACGGGTCCGAGGCGCTCGCGCTCGCGCGCGACGGCGGCTTCGACCTCGTGCTGCTCGACATCGGTCTACCCGGCCTCGACGGGTTCGAGGTGCTGCGCCGCCTCCGCGAGGGCGGGAGCACCGTGCCGGTCGTCATCCTCACGGCGCGCGACTCCGCCGCCGACACGGTCGCAGGGTTCGAGGGCGGCGCGAACGACTACGTCGCGAAGCCGTTCCGCTTCGACGAGCTGCTCGCGCGCGTGCGCGTCCGCCTCGCCGACGCGCGTTCGCAGCAGAGCCCGGCTCCGGCCCAGTCACTCGACTGCGGACGCGTGAGCCTCGACCTGCGCACGCGGCGCATCACCTCCGAGTCCGGCACCTTCGACCTGTCGGCTCGCGAGTACGCCCTCGCCGAGGAGTTCATGCGCAACCCCGAGCAGGTGCTGAGCCGCGAGCAGTTGCTGAGCCGGGTGTGGGGCCTCGACTTCGATCCCGGATCGAACGTCGTCGACGTGTACGTGCGGTACCTGCGCCGCAAGATCGGCGCGGGGCACCTCAAGACGGTGCGCGGGATGGGCTACCGCTTCACGGGTCGCGTCGACTGACGCGCCGCTGCGGCAGACGGATGCCGCGGGGCCCTGCACCCCGCGGCATCCGGATCCGGTGAGATGGGCTTGCCGGGCCCGGCGACTCCGTGGCGCCCGTGGCTCAGTGGCGCCCGCCGCCCCAGCCGCCGTGGTGGCCGCCGCCACCCCATGTGCCCGACTGCCGGCCATCACCGCGGCGGTCTCCACCGTCGCCCGAGGTGCCGCCCCAGCTCTGGTCGCCCCACTGCTTGTCGCCGTCACCCTGAGCCGGGTCGGTGCCCCCTTGGCTCGGGTGGCTCCAGCCCTGGTCGCCCCAGCGCTTGTCGCCCCAGCTCTTGTCGCCCCACCGCTTGTCGCCCCAGGACTTGTCGGCCCAGCGCTTGCCGTCCTCCGACCAGGTGCTGCCGTCCTTCGACCAGTCCTTGTCCGCCCACTCGGCCGCGGGGTCGCCCGTGCCGTCCTGCTGTGCGGCGAGCCACGCCGCGCGCTCCTTCTTGAGCGAGCCGCAGCGCTTGTCGCCCTTCTCGCCCTTCTTCACGTCATCGATGACCACGGGATCGGGCGGGTCGACCGCGTCGACGGCGTCGCCGGATCCCTCATCGACGGTGCCGTCGTCGGCCGGCGGATCCGCGGCCTCACCGCCCGCGGCAGGCACCTCCTCGGTCGTCGCGCCATCCGTCGCGTCGTCGGCCGTGGCGCCGCCGGGGGTCGTCGCCGCCGGGTCGAGCTTCGGCGATCCGGCGAGCTCCGGCGATCCCCCGGCGACGGTGCTCACGCCCTTCACGTCGAGCGAGCGCCCGGCCTGCTCGGCCACGTCGAGAGCCGACGCGTAGCCGATGCCGCCGACGAGTGCCGTGATCCCCATCGCGCTCGCCGCTGCCAGGGCGAAGATTCCCGTGCGCTTCATGCTGGATGCCTCCCTTGCATCCCCTCGAGCCTCACGACCCAGCATGAGACCGCCGAACGCCTTTCATGAGAGCTCTGTCATCTAGGGGGCGTCAGACCGATACCGCGCGGCGGGCCCCCGTCTCGTACTCCTCGAGGTCGCCGGTCTCCCCCGCGCGTGCCGCGCGGCGCCCCACGACCCACTGATAGAGCAGGAAAGCGACGAGCGCGCACGTGCCGATGCCGATCTTCACGGGCCACGGCCAGTCCTGCCGAGTCACGAAGCCCTCGATGACACCCGAGACGAAGAGCGCGACGACGAGGCCCACGACGACCGTGAAGAAGGCGCGACCGTCCTGTGCGAGAGCCTGAGCACGCGTGCGCGCGCCGGGCGCGATCCACGACCAGAAGATCATGAGCCCGGCCGCCGCCGCGAGGAAGATCGCGTAGAGCTCGAGCTGGCCGTGCGGCGAGATCCACAGGAAGAACTGGTCGAGGCGGTCGTAGCGGTTCATCACCGCGGCCGAGATGCCGAGGCCTTGCGCGTTCTGGAAGATGACGTACGGCACCCAGAGGCCGAGGATGCCGAACATGACGCATTGCGCCGCGATCCAGGCGTTGTTGGTCCACACCTGCGCCGCGAAGCCGGCCTCCGAGTACGCGGAGTAGTAGCCGACGAAGTCCTCCTCGGCGTACTGCTGCAGGGAGTCGGGCACGCCGAGCGCGGCGAAGGCGCGCGCATCCGTCGACAGCCACACGAAATAGGCCGCTGCGATGGCCACGGTCGCGGCGGCGACGACGAGGGTGAGCCAGCGCACGCGGTAGAGCGCGGCGGGCAGCTGCACGACGACGAACAGCGCGAGGGCGTGGAGCGGATTGCGTCGCACCCCCGTGAACAGCAGCCGCGCCCGCCAGAGTGCGAGCGAGAGGTGCTCACCCTGAGCCGAGCCGCCGACGGTCGTGCGGATGGTCGCGAGCTGGGCCGCGCCGGTCTGGTAGCGCTCGATGAGCTCATCGGCCTCGGGGCCCGAGGGGCGGCGAGTGCGGGCCAGCTGGGCGAGCCGCTGCCACTCCGCACCGTGGGCGGCGGCGTAGGCGTCGAGGTCCATCTGCTTGAATGATACGCATGGCGGCGGAGCCCGACGCGGACTGGGTCGACACCCTCTCCGACGAGGACGCGCTCCTCACCGGCGAGGCGGTCGCCCTCGACCTGCGCCCCGCGAGCTTCGCCCTTCGCGCGGGCGGCGCGGTGATCGACTTCGCGGCCTCGCTCATCGTCTTCGTCGTGCTGCTCATGGCCTTCTTCATCCCGGGCGGGCAGCTCGGCCTCGAGGCCGCGTGGGCGACCGTCTTCGTCATCACGAGTCTCGTGACGGCGTTCGTGGTGACCCCGTGCCTGGTCGAGACCCTCACGCGCGGCAAGTCGCTCGGCCGCCTCGCGGTGGGCTCCCGCATCGTGCGCGACGACGGGGGCTCGGCCGGCTTCCGGCACGCCGCCATCCGCGCCCTCGTCGGAGTGCTCGAGTTCCTCATGACGCTCGGGGGGCTCGCGGCGCTCGTCGGCATCCTGTCGCCGCGCTCGAAGCGCCTCGGCGACCACCTCGCCGGCACCTACGCCCAGTACGAGCGCGCGCCGCGCGTCGCGACACCGGTGTTCGGGATGCCGCTCGAGCTCGCCGGGTGGGCGCAGCTGGCCGACGTGGCCCGCATGCCCGACCCGCTCGCGCGGCGCATCGCCGCGTTCCTCGCATCCGCGCGCGACTTCGACCAGGTGCGCCGTGGCTACCTGGCGCAGCAGCTCGCGCACGAGGCGTCGCAGTACGTGTCGCCGCTTCCGGCCGTCGACCCGGAGCTCTTCCTCGCGGGGGTCACGGTTGCACGGCGCGACCGCGAGGCCCGCGCCCTCGCCCTCGAGGCCGAGCGCCTCGCCCGGCTCGCGCCCGTGCTCCGCGGCTGACCCACACCCGCACGGCGGTCATCCGTCCCGTGCGGGCGCCAAACGCACCGACGACGTCAGTAGCGGTAGTGGTCGACCTTGTAGGGGCCCTCGACCGGCACGCCGATGTAGGCAGCCTGCTCGGGCGTGAGCTCGGTGAGCTGCACCCCGAGCGAGCCGAGGTGCAGGCGCGCGACCTTCTCGTCGAGCACCTTCGGCAGCACGTACACGCGCGTCTCGTAGGCGTCGCGGTTGACCCACAGCTCGAGCTGGGCGAGCACCTGGTTGGAGAACGAGTTGCTCATGACGAAGCTCGGGTGACCCGTGGCGTTGCCGAGGTTCATGAGGCGCCCCTCGGAGAGCACGAGCACGCTGCGGCCCGTCGGCAGGCGCCACTCGTGCACCTGGGGCTTGATCTCGACCTTCTCGGCACCCGCGAGCGACTCGAGGCCGGCCATGTCGATCTCGTTGTCGAAGTGGCCGACGTTCGCGACGACGGCGAGGTGCTTCATGCGGAGGATGTGGTCGACGGTCACGACGTCCTTGTTACCGGTCGTTGTGATGACGAAGTCGACCTGGTCGACGACCGAGTCGAGGGTCGTCACCTGGA
The DNA here is from genome assembly GCA_023432005.1 of Actinomycetes bacterium. Taxonomy (GTDB): domain Bacteria; phylum Actinomycetota; class Actinomycetes; order Actinomycetales; family Microbacteriaceae; genus Homoserinibacter. Next base: position 6,999 of record JAEYVF010000074.1, on the reverse strand, counting down.
AGCCGTCCATGGCCGCCTGGAGCGCGTTGATCGGGTCGATCTCCGACACGATGACGCGCGCGCCCTGGCCGCGCAGCGCCTCGGCCGCGCCCTTGCCGACGTCTCCGTAGCCGCACACGAACGCGACCTTGCCGCCCATGAGCATGTCGGTGGCGCGGTTGAGGCCGTCGGGCAGCGAGTGGCGGATGCCGTACTTGTTGTCGAACTTCGACTTCGTCACGGAGTCGTTGACGTTGATCGCCGGGAAGAGCAGACGCCCGTCGCGGTGCAGCTCGTAGAGGCGGTGCACGCCCGTCGTGGTCTCCTCGGTCACGCCCTGGATGTCGGCGCCGATGCGCGTCCAGCGCTGCGGGTCCTCGGCGAGCGAGGCGCGCAGCGTGTCGAGCACGATCGACCACTCGTGGCTCGCATCCGCGGGCGTCTCCGGCACGGCGCCCGCGAGCTCGTACTCGCGTCCCGTGTGGACGAGCAGGGTCGCGTCGCCGCCGTCGTCGAGGATGAGGTTCGGCCCGGTCCAGTCGGCGCCCGCCTCGGCCGCCTCCGCGGTCCAGTCGAAGATGCGGCTCGTCGCCCACCAGTACTCCTCGAGCGTCTCGCCCTTCCAGGCGAAGACCGGGACCCCGGCCGGGGCCTCGACGGTTCCCTCCGGGCCCACGACGACGGCGGCGGCGGCCTCGTCCTGCGTCGAGAAGATGTTGCAGCTCGCCCAGCGCACCTGCGCGCCGAGCGCGACGAGCGTCTCGATGAGCACGGCGGTCTGCACGGTCATGTGCAGCGAGCCCGCGATGCGCGCACCTGCGAGCGGCTTGCTCGCACCGTACTCGGCGCGCAGCGCCATGAGGCCGGGCATCTCGTTCTCGGCGAGCCGGATCTGGTGGCGTCCGGCCTCGGCGAGCGACAGGTCGGCGACCTTGAACGGCGCGATGGCGGTGACGGGGGTGGCGATGCTCATCCGTCCATTGTCGCAGCCCCGGCTGATTGTTTCCGTGTCCCGATTCCGACGCCCGAGACGGGCGCCGGCGCGTAGCCAGGCTGAGGCCGGAACGACCCCCGAGCGAAGCTACGCGCGGATGAGGGCGAGCACCTCGTCGCGGATGGCCGCCATCTGCTCGCTCGTCGCCCCCTCGACGTTGAGCCGCAGGAGCGGCTCGGTGTTCGAGGGACGCACGTTGAACCACCAGAAGCCCTCGTCGGGAGCACCCGTCACGGTGAGGCCGTCGAGCTCGTCGAACTCGCCCCTGCCCGTGAAGGCCTCCACGATGCGCGTGTACGCGGCGGGGACGTCGGCGACCGTCGAGTTGATCTCACCGGAGAGGGCGTAGGGGTCGTACGAGGCCGCGAACCGCGAGAGCGGCTGCTCCTGCGCCCCGAACTCGGCGAGCAGGTGCATCGCCGCGAGCATGCCGTTGTCGGCGCCCCAGAAGTCGCGGAAGTAGTAGTGCGCGGAGTGCTCGCCGCCGAACACCGCGCCCGTCTCGCGCATGCGGTCCTTGATGAGCGAGTGGCCCACGTGGGTGCGCACCGGGATGGCGCCCGCCGCCTCGATCGCCTCGGGCACGTAGCGCGAGGTGATGAGGTTGTGGATGACGTAGACCTCGCCCGTCTCCCCCGCCGCCCGCACGCGGGCGACCTCGCGCTGCGCGACGATCGCGGCGACAGCGCTCGGCGACACCGGGGCGCCGGCCTCGTCGACCACGAAGCAGCGGTCGGCGTCGCCGTCGAAGGCGAGCCCGAGGTCGGCCCCGTGGGCGACGACCGCCGCCTGCAGGTCGCGCAGGTTCTCGGGCTCGAGCGGGTTCGCCTCGTGATTCGGGAAGGTGCCGTCGAGCTCGAAGTAGAGCGGCACGATCTCGAACGGGAGCGCGGCGAGCCCCGCGGCGTCGCCGAGCACCGCGGGCACCGTCATCCCGCCCATGCCGTTGCCGGCATCCACGACGATCTTGAGCGGGCGGATGCCGGAGAGATCGACGAGCGAGCGCAGGTGGGCCGCGTATTCGCCGAGGACGTCGCCCGTGCCCACGGTGCCGGGAGCGTCCACGACGGGAACTCCCCCGGCGTCGAGGTAGGCCTGCGCGCGATCGCGGATGGCGGCGAGCCCCGTCGCGAGCGAGATGCCCTGCGCACCCGCCCGGCTGAACTTGATGCCGTTGTAGCGGGCGGGGTTGTGGCTCGCCGTGAACATCGCGGCCGGGGCGTCGAACCGGCCGGATGCGAAGTACGTCTCGTCGGTCGAGCACAGGCCGATGCTCATGACGTCGGCGCCGCGCGCCGATGCGCCTCGAGCGAAGGCGGAGGCGAACTCGGGGCTCGAGTCGCGCATGTCATGGCCCACGACGACCGTCCGGCCCGCCGCACCCAGCTCGTCGACGAAGCCGGCGGCGAGCGCCTCGACGACGTCGGAGGTCAGCTCCGATCCGACGAGTCCGCGGACGTCATAGGCCTTGACGAAGGACGAGAGGTCGGGTGCCGCCATGGACTACGACTGTAGTTCACCGACCGTCACGTGCCGCACCACCTGCCAGCCCTGCGGCACCGAGAGCCGCTCCGCGTGGACCTCGCACAGGTCGTAGCTGTGCGGCTCGCGACGGATGGCGAGCGGGCCGAGCACGGCCATCGCGTCCGCGTAGTCGTACGTGAGGGTCGCCATGGCATCCCTGCCACAGGCCACCTTGCTGCACGGTCGCGCGCTCATCGAGGCGAGCCTACCGCCGCGCACCGACCTAGACTCGGGACATGCCCCGTTCCGCGCGTCGCGCCCCCGCGAGGACGCACTTCCGCGACCGTCACGGGCGCGGTCCGCGCTCGGCGATCACGGGGCCGCACCTGCCCATGCTGCGCACGCGCGCCGACTTCTTCGACGCGTGCGTCGCATCCGCCATCGAGTACCTGCGCGCCCTGTGGCCCGACGATCTCGTGGGCGTGCGCTTCGACGTCGGTGCGGTGCCGCCGGGTGATCCCGGCCCCGACGGGATCGACCGCTGGCGCACCGATGCGCGCACCCGGCGGGTCGTGCTCTACCGGGTGCCGATCGAACGGCTCGCGCAGCTGCATCGCGACGACGACTGGCACCGACGCTCGTACATCGAGAGCTGCGTCTTCCGCGCCGTCGCCGAGCTGCTCGGCAAGGACCCGTGGGACATCGCCCCCGAGCGCTTCCGCCACTTCTGACGACCTGGGCGCCGCCCGTCAGGGGCGCACGACGATCGCCGCGTCGGCGGCACGCGGCGCCACGACGGGGTAGCCCGCGAGCTGACCGGCTCCCGCGAAGCTGACGGCGGCGGCGACGCCCTCCCCACCGCGGATGCGGTACACGCCTCCCGGCGGCAGGGCCACGGCCGCGCCGCCGACCGCGGGCACCTCCACCGTCACCTCGGCGCCCCCGTCGAGGGGCGCGAGGACGAGGGTGTGCGCCTCACCGTCGACCGCGACCGCCACGAGGACGGGCGATGCGGCGTCGGCGACCGCGAGGGCCGCCTCCCCGCGGAGCGCCGGTGCGGAGGGGAACCACGCGAGGTCGGCGGCGCCCGCGACCAGCCTCCCGTCGGGGGTGGCCGTGGGGGCGACGATGGTCGAGGCGCGCACCCCCGCGACGACGGGCACATCCGAGCGCACCGACACCGTGTAGGAGCCATCGGCGAGGATCTCCTCGCCGAGCTCGTGCGCGGCCTCGAGATGCGTGTCGGTCACCTCGCCCGCCGCGAGGCTCACCTCGAACGTCGACGGCGATGCCCCGCCCGTGACGGGCGTCAGGCTCACCTCGACGTTCGCGACCTCGTCAGACGGGTTGCCGAGGCGGATGATCGAGGCGAGGTCGTCGTAGCCCTCGATGCCGAGCGAGCTCGCCACGGCGGTGCCGCCCTCGATGCGCACGGCCGGGATGACGTGCTCGCGCGCGGGGCCCTCCCCCGCGGCGACGAGGTCGACGCCGCCGGGGTCGAGCACGCGGATGACAGAGGTCTGCAGCCAGGCGACGACTTGGCCGCCGCGCGCCTCCACGTGCACGACGGGCGACGCGAGGTCGGGCGCGAAGCCGCTCAGGGGGAGGGCGACGCGTCCCCCGGCGGGGACGACGATGCCGGCCCTGCCGGGTGCGCGCACCTGCCCATCCTCGCCCCACAGCTCGAGCGTCACGTCGGCGGCGACCGCGGTCGGGTTGACGAGCTGGAGGATGCTTGTGCGACCGAGGGTCGTGCCCCCGCCGACGATCCAGGAGGAGCTCGCGGGCTCGCCGCACACCGTGGCTGCGAGGCCGCTCAGATCGCCCTGGCCGTCGGGGGCCTGGCGCTGGGCGGCGCCGAGCACCGCGTCGTCAGAGGATGCGAGCGCGAGCGCGCGCGGCTGCTGGGCGGGCGCGGAGCTCGCGGCGTCGCCGTTCGAGATCCCGGAGGCGACGACGCTCCCCGGGGCCGCGGCGGTCGTGAGCGCGGGGGTGCCGACCGGGAAGATCGTGCCGGCCTCGCCCCCGGAGTCGTCGCCCAGGCGCAGGAGCGCGCCGGGGCACACGGCCTGCAGGTCGGCGGGCTCCGGTTCCACGAGCGTTCGAAGCGGGTCGATGCCGAACGTCGGCAGCGGTAGGAGGCCCACGGCGGCGATCGTCGCGGCGGCTGCCGCGAGGCCCACGAGGCCGCGCACGATGCGCAGCGAGACGAGCGTCACGCGGCGGCCGACGCCGCGGCGCGGCGCGCTCGCCGGGGGCCCCGCGGGCTCCGGAGCCTCCGGCACGTAGGCGACGGATGCGGACTCCACCTCCCTCGTGTCGTCGAGCCCCTCCTGCGCGGGCAGGGCGTCCTCGGGAGCCGCCCCGGCATCCTCTCGCTCGTCGTCAGCCATCGTTGTCCTCGTCGAAGGTCGTCGCCGCGGGCTCGTCGAGCGACGAGCGGGTCTGCACCACGCGCCGCCGGCGGCCGGTGGGGATCGCGAGCAGCAGGGCCGCGAGCAGCACGGCCGCCTGCACCGCGAGCACGCCGATCCCCCACGCGCCGCGCGCGGGCTCCTCGTCGGCCGTGCGCTCGAGCGCCGAGAACGTCCACAGGGTGCCGTAGCCGCTGTCGCTCGCCGCCGTCATGGCGGGCGAGGCGTCGAGGGAGGCGACCGCGCGCTCGCGCACCGAGCGGGCCTCCGAGGTGCCATCCGTGCTCGTCGGCGTCACGAGAACGAAGCCCACCTGGAAGCGCTGCAGCTCGGGCGCGGGATCATAGCCGCCGCGCGAGGCGAGGTTGCCGGCGAGCTCGGCGAGGTCGCGCTCCTTCGGCGACAGGCTCGTCCGGCCCGCGTGGAGGGCCGATTGGTCGTCGAGGGTCGCCCCCTCGCCGCGCTGCAGCTGCACGCCGAGCGAGCCGTCGGGCTGGGGCGTGAGCACGAGGGTGCCGATCCCGGGGTCCGCGGCGGCCGCGGCGTCCGCGAGCGCCGGGAGGATGCGCCCGTCACCCGGGTGCACGGGTGAGGCCCCCACGAGCGATGCGCCGAGCAGCGGCGCGACCGCGATGACGGCTGCGGCGACCGCGGCGACCCCCGCGGGGACCGCCGCGCGGCGCACGGCGTCGATGCCGACGACCGCGGCACCCACGAGACCGAGCCAGTAGACGCTCAGGGCGCTCCCGGGCCACGGGCCGGTGACGGCCTCACCGAGGCTCGCGACGTCGACCTGGCCGGCGATCCACGCCGTCGCGAGGCCTCCCGCGGCGACGGCGAGGGCGGGGATCGAGCGTCCGGCGCCCGGGAGGAAGAGCGAGAGCAGGGCGATCGCCGCGAGCGGCGCGAAGAGCAGGGCCGGGACGAGCGTCTCCCATCCGGCGACGGGGAGTCCGGACGCGCCGAGCATCGTCGCCCACCCGGCGGCGTCGGCATCCGGCCTGCCGATGAGCAGGCCCCATCCGCTCGTCGGGGTGTAGGGCAGCACGACGCCGGGATCGGCGAGGGCCGCGAGCGGCGAGCCGCGGCGCACGGCGTCGATCACGAGGGGCGCGAAGAGGGCGATCGCCGGGATCGGCACGCCGATCGTGCGCACGAACCCGCGCGGCCGCGCGACAGCCCACGCGATGACCCCGAGGAGCAGCACGGGGGCGACGACGGGAGCCGCCGCGGTGATCGCGGCGAACAGCAGCGCGGCGGCCGCGGATGCGCTCCACGAGCGGGCGCCCTCGATGAGCGTGAGTGCGAACCACGGCAGCAGGAGGTGGACGAGCACCGCACCGATGCGCCCCTCTCCGAGCGCGGCGAGGAACGCGGGAGCCGCCGCCCACAGGATCGCGGCAGCGACGGGGGGCCACACGCGCTCCGACAGCCGCGTCGCCGCCCACCACGCGCCCAGTGCGGCGAAGGGCAGGGCCGTGAGCCAGAGCAGCACGATCGAGAACGACGGGTCCCACCATGTGGCAGAGCCCAGCAGGGCGAAGAGCACCGTCGCAGGGTCGGCCGCGCCGGAGAACCCGACGCCGATCTCGCGCCACCCCCAACCGACGCGCGACCACAGCTCGCTCACGCTCGAGGAGAGAGGCACCAGCGCGCCGCCCTCGAGCGTCACGGCGCCGAGCAGCGGCCAGAACGCGACGACGCCCGCGACGATCGTGGCCGCGACGACCCACGTGCCGCCACCGAGGAAGGAGGCGCGCACGAGTTCGCGCTCGCGGCCCGCGCGCTCGTCGGCGCGGTCGCGCTCGTGCGCGCGGTGCTCGCGCAGCGCGGCCCCGCGCATCCGCAGTGGCGCGATCGCACGCCACCCGGTCTTGTTGGCCCGGCGCAGGCGCGACCTCGCGCCGGGGACCGTCGGGTCGACGAGCGCGCGGAAGGCTGCGGAGATCTCGCCGGGAACCGCCCCCGGCCGCTTCGCGAGCAACTGCCCGAGCGAGCGGATGAGCGCGAGCGGCAGCAGGGCGAGCCAGTGCAGCGGCACGAGGATCGCGGGCGCGTACACGAAGCGACGGTGCAGCTGAGCGCTGCGGGCGATGCGGCGGCGCAGCCGCGGGCTCGCCGGCCGCTTGCGTCCGATGTCCTCGGGGT
>JAEYVF010000152.1 GCA_023432005.1 Actinomycetes bacterium | reverse complement strand
CAGCTGGGCGGATACGGCCGCGAGCGCCTCCCGCGCGCGCGCGAGCTCCGCGTCCGCGCCGAGCGCGCTCGGAGCGTCGGTCGGCGCCGCGGTCGCCTGACGCGACACGTGGAGCACCGGCCCGACGACGATCCCCGTGCCCACGCCGACGCCGCGCAGCTCGCGCACCTCGATCATCCGCCTGCCTCGTCATGGTCGGTCGTCAGGAACTCGGAGAGCTCGCCGAGCACGCGCTCGGCGTCGTCGCCCTGCACGTCCAGCACGACCTCGTCGCCGTTCTCGAAGCCCGCGGCGATGATGCCGAGGATGCTGGCCGCATTGACGGCCTTGCCGCCCGGACGTGCGATGGTCACCTGGTGACCGGACGCGGTGACGGCCTGCGTGAAGAGCTTCGCCGGTCGGGCGTGGAGCCCGTGGCCGGAGGCGATCGTGACCGTGCGTTCCATCAGGACGTCCTTCCTGCGGCGGCCGCGGCCGCCATGGTCGTGTCGAGCAGTGAGTCGCCATCCTCGCGGGCCGCGTCCGCGAGCACGACGAAGGCCACATCCGCGGCGGCGGCCGCGGCCCCCAGCACCGCGACCTGCTCGCCGAGGTGCGCTCCCGCGAGCAGGACGTCGACGTCCGGGATGAGGTCCGGGGCGGCGGCGGCCGACGACGGCACGGGGGTCATGTCGATCCCCCGCGCGGCGGCGGCGCGGCGAAGGCGCTGGGCGACGAAGGTGCTCGACGCCCCCGCGCCGCACACGATGAGCACCCGCATGGCGTCCGCTCCGTCCTGCCGCCCGCGGGACCGCGTCGGCGGCGCTGCCGTCCCGGACCTGCGTCCGGGGCCCGCCGGTTCCCTCTCCCGGCGGGCGAGCCCAGTGTGCTCCCGTCCGCCGAGCGCACGCCAGCGCCGTCGCTTCCGCACCCCCGGAAATCTCGAGCGGAACCGCCCGCGCCCAGCCCTCGTTTGCTTGACTGAGTGGACGCACGGTCGGCGCGGAGCGGAGTGGGATGGTCGCACGACACGAACAGCTCACGGACGCCCTCGCCCAGCACGGAGGCTGGGTGACGGCAGCCGACCTGGCCGCGCGCCTCGGCGTCACCGACCGCAGCATCCGCGGCTACGTCGCAGCGCTCAACGCCGCAGGCACCGCGCCCGTCATCGAGTCGGGGCCGAGCGGCTACCGGCTCGACCTCGGCGAGTGGGGACGCCGCATCCGCACGAGCCAGGACGAGGATGCCGCCACCCCCGCGGCGCGCGTCTCGGCCGTGCTCCGCGCGCTGCTCGACGCCGACCCCGAGGACGACGGCGTCGACGTGTACGAGCTCGCCGAGCGGCTGCACGTCAGCGACTCCACCCTGGAGTCCGACCTCGCGCGCGCGCGCTCGCGGGCCGGCGCGGTCGGCCTCACGATCGTGCGCACACGCGAGCACGCGCAGCTCGAGGGCCCGGAGACGGCGCGCCGTCGCCTCATCGGCGCACTCTTCCGCGACGAGGCGACACGGGGGATGCGCGAGGTCGACCGCATCGAGAGCTGGTTCGCGGCGGGCGACCTGTCCGCCTTCAAGACCGACCTCATCGCGCGGCTCGTCTCCGACGGCTACGAGATCAACGACTACGGGCTCGGCACCGTGCTCCTGCACCTCGCGATCGCCGTCGACCGCACGCAGGGTCGCCACGCCCTCCCCGATCGCACGGGCGGCGAGGTGGGGGTGTTCGGGGGGATCCTCGACGAGCTCGTCGCCGACCACTTCGGCGTGCGGCTCCCGCCCGGCGACCTCGACTACCTCGGCTTCCTGCTCGGCACGCGCGTCGCCGTGGACCCCGTCGACGCGGGCCCCTCCCCCGTCGACGACGAGCAGCTCGCGCGCGTCCGCGCGATCGTCGAGAAGGCGGCCCACGAATACCTCGTCGACCTCGACGGCGACGACGACTTCCTGCTGCGGCTGGCGATGCACATCCGCCAGCTGCAGCGTCGGGCGCTCGAGGGCTCGTTCTCGCGCAACCCCCTCACCCGGTCGATCAAGTCGGGCTACCCGATGATCTACGAGCTCGCCGTCTACCTCGCCCGCGAGCTGCAGCACGACTCGGGCATCGCCGTGCCCGAGGACGAGATCGCGTACCTCGCGATGCACCTCGGCGCCCGTCTCGAGGAGCAGCGGCAGACCGAGCAGGCCGTCACCGCGACGATCGTCGCACCCTCGTACCACCGCCTCCACCTCGAGCTGCTCCGCCGCGTCGAGGCCTCGGTCGGCGGCGAGCTGCGCATCGAGCAGCTCGACACGCGCTCCGATGTCGACTGGGATGCCCTCCCCGGCGACCTCGTCATCTCCGTCATCGACCCGCCCGCGCCGAGCGAGCGCGTGCTCGTCGTGCACCCCTTCCTCGGGGAGGCGGATGCGCAGGCCGTCCACGCCGCCATCGCCCGGGTGCGCCGCCAGCGCCGTCGCGCCCGGCTCGCCGAGCGCCTCACCTCCTACTTCGACGAACGGCTGTTCTTCCGCGAGCTGTACGCGCCCGACGTCGAGAGCATGATCCGGCTGCTCGGATCCCGGATGGTGGAGACAGGCGTCGTGGACGTGGCCTATGTCGAGGGGGCGATCGAGCGCGAGCGCCTCTCCTCGACCGCGTTCACCGACGGCCTCGCGATGCCGCACGCCATGGAGATGACGGCCGAGCGCACCGCGATCGCGCTCGTGCTCAACTCCACCTCGATGCCGTGGGGCGAGGCGCGCGTCGAGGTCGTCGCGTTCATCGCCTTCAGCGAGTCGGGTCGGGCCTCCTTCCAGGAGGTGTTCGACCAGCTCGTCGAGGTCTTCGCCGACCGCGACAACATCCGGAACCTCGTCGCCCGGGCGACCGACATCCCCACCCTCGTCGCCGAGCTCACCCGTCTCATCGACGCCTAGTCACCCCAACCGACGCTGCCGTCGCTGCCGTGACGCCGCTCCCGGGAGAGCCGAAGGGTTTCCGAGCCGCATGCGATCCCGACCGACCGTGAAGCGGCATGCGGGAGCCTCGGCAGGGAGTACTAGGCGGTGGGCTCGGAGGCGCCGAGGCCGGCCTCGGCGAACGCCGCCCAGATGCGGTCGGTCACCTCGTCGACCGTGCCGAGTCCGTCGACCTCGATGAGGAGGCCCTGCTCGCGGAACATCTCGAGCACCGGCGCGGTCTCGCGCTGGTACACCTCCTGGCGGTGGCGGATCGCCTCCTCGGAGTCGTCGGCGCGACCCTGCTCGATGGCGCGCTTGCGCAGGCGCCGAACGATCTCGTCCTGGTCGGCGACGAGGCGCAGCACCGCGTCGAGCTTGTGGCCGTGCGAGCCGAGCAGCTCATCGAGGTAGCGCACCTGGTCGGGGGTGCGGGGGTACCCGTCCAGCAGGAACCCGGTCGTCGCGTCGGCCTCGGAGAGCCGGTCCGTCACGAGCTCGTTGGTGAGCGAGTCGGGGACGTAGTCGCCCGCGTCGACGATCGCCTTGACGCGCTTGCCGAGCTCGGTCTCGTTCTTGATGTTGGCGCGGAAGATGTCGCCGGTCGAGATCGTCGGGATGCCGAAGTGCTCGGCGATGCGGGCGGCCTGGGTACCCTTGCCGGCTCCGGGCGGGCCGACGATGAGCAGTCGCACCGTCACCGCAGCAGGCCTTCGTAGTGGCGCTGCTGGAGCTGCGAGTCGATCTGCTTCACGGTCTCGAGGCCGACACCCACCATGATCAGCAGCGACGTGCCGCCGAACGGGAAGTTCTGGTTGGCGCCGACGAGCACGAGCGCGATGAGGGGTACGAGCGCCACGATGCCGAGGTAGAGCGAGCCGGGGAGCGTCACGCGGGTGAGCACGTAGTCGAGGTACTCGGCTGTGGGTCGTCCCGCGCGGATGCCGGGGATGAAGCCGCCGTACTTCTTCATGTTGTCGGCGACCTCGTCCGGGTTGAACGTGATGGCGACGTAGAAGTACGTGAAGCCGACGATGAGGAGGAAGTACAGCAGCATGTACAGCGGGTGGTCGCCGCGCGTGAGGTACGTGGAGATCCACTCGACCCACGGCTGCGCATCCTGCCCCTGGGCGGGCTGGTTGAACTGGGCGATGAGCGCCGGCAGGTACAGCAGCGACGAGGCGAAGATGACCGGCACGACGCCCGCCATGTTGACCTTGATCGGGATGTACGTGTTGTTGCCGCCGTAGGTGCGCCGTCCGACCATGCGCTTCGCGTACTGCACGGGGATGCGCCGTTGCGACTGCTCAACGAAGATGACGGCGACCATGATGCCGATGCCGATCACGATGACGAGCAGCAGGGTCTCGATGTTGTGCTGCGCGGCGATCGAGCCGAGCGAGCCGGGGAAGGCCGCGACGATCGAGGTGAAGATGAGCAGCGACATGCCGTTGCCGACGCCGCGCTCGGTGATGAGCTCGCCCATCCACATGATGACGCCCGTGCCGGCCGTCATGGTGATGACCATGAGGAGGATGCCGTACCAGGTGTCGCCGCCCGCGACGATGAGCTGCGAGCACTCGGCGGTGCCGGTGTTCCCGAACAGCGCGCCGGAGCGGGCCACGGTGATGAGGGTCGTCGACTGCAGGACGCCGAGCGCGATCGTGAGGTATCGCGTGTACTGCGTCAGCTTGGCCTGGCCCGCCTGGCCCTCCTTGTAGAGGGTGTCGAAGTGCGGGATGACGACGCGCAGCAGTTGCACGATGATCGACGCGGTGATGTACGGCATGATGCCGAGCGCGAAGATCGACAGCTGCAGCAGCGCGCCGCCGGAGAAGAGGTTGACGAGGTCGTAAAGACCCGAGGCGCCCGCGTTGCCCGCGAGACATGCCTGGACGTTGCCGAAGTCCACGAACGGCGCGGGGACGAATGACCCGAGCCGGAACAGGGCGATGATGCCGAGTGTGAACGCGATCTTGCGGCGGAGGTCCGGCGTGCGGAAGATCCGCGCGACGGCACTGAACACGACGCCTCCCGGGTGAGATTCTGGAGCGTGCCGCACACGGGTCGGTGCGGCGAGGAGGTGGCCCCGGGTGGGGCCACCTTCCCGATGGCTACTTGACGGAGCCGCCGGCGGCGACGATCTTCTGCTCCGCGGAGCTCG
>JAEYVF010000063.1 GCA_023432005.1 Actinomycetes bacterium | reverse complement strand
GAAGACGTGGGCTTCGCCGAGCTCCGTCTTCGCGCGCTTCGGCGTCACGGCACGAGCCTCGCGGTGACGCCGGCGCCCACGGCGGCTCCCATGCGGGGCAGCGCCGCGAGGCGCTCGCCGATGGCGGCGGCGGCCGAGCGGCCCTCGGGCTCGCCGAAGACGAAGGCCTCGAAGAAGCTGCGGTCGCTCGCCGGGATGCCGGCGGCGCCGATCGGCCAGGCGGCCCGCGCGACGGCTGTGCGCGCGAGACGCGCGGCGCGCGCCGAGGCGGCGAGCTTGTGCTCGGCCTCCTCGGCGAGGAAGGCGACGTGGCGATCCTTGACGGCGATGAGCGTCGCGACGAGCGAGGAGAGCACCGCGGCGGCCTCGCCGAGCCGGCGGTAGGCGGCCTGGGTGATGAGCTCGTCGACGAGCCCCGTCGTCATGTGGCCGGCCACGATGTCGGCGCCCGCGAGGTTGCCGGCGATCGCGCGACGGATGGGTCCCCGACGCTCGGCGCGCTCGGCGGCCGTACGTCGCACGGGCCCCGTGAGGGGTGAGGTGTCGGCATCCGCTGCCTCGAGCACGGCCTCGAGTGCGTCGGCGACCCAGTACTTCTCGAACGCCCACGTCGCGAGGAACGCGGTGACGCGCGCGTCCTTGTGGGTCGCCGTCACGAGCAGGTTGCGCATGCGGTCGAGCGTGCCGCGCTCGAGGTCGCGCAGCACACGCAGCAGGCGCACCGCCTCCCCCGCGAGCCCCGCGTGGGCGATCGCCTCGGGGTCGAGCTCGGCGCGATGACTGCCCCGCGCCGTGCGCGCGTACTCGCGCACGTCGAACGACTCCGTGGTCGCTGCAGCTCGGCTGGTCATGGGGGGTGGTGGACCTTCCTGACGGGCGCTCACGCACGGTGAGGGCGCCTCGATGACCGTATCGTAAGCCCCATGCCACACGCTCTCGTCACCGGCGGCACCGCCGGTATCGGTGCCGCGTTCGCGCGTGCCCTGGCCGCCCGCGGCTACGATCTCGTGCTCGTCGCGCGCACGGCGTCGCGCCTCGACGAGGTCGCCGCCGAGCTCCGCGCGAGCGGCCGCGACGTCGAGGTGCTCGTCGCCGATCTCGGCGACCCCGCCGACGTCGCGCGCGTGGCCACGCGTCTCGCCGACGACGCGCATCCGATCGAACTGCTCGTCAACAACGCGGGCTACGGCATGAAGACGAAGCTCGCCGACCCCGACCTCGCGGAGGCGGCCGACGCCATCCAGGTCATGATGCAGACGCCGCTCGTGCTCTCGGCCGCCGTCGTGCCCCGGATGCGCGAGCGCGGGCGCGGCACGATCATCAACGTCGCGAGCGTCGCCGGTTACACCTCGATGGGCCTCTATGCGGCCATCAAGGCGTGGATGCGCGTCTACAGCGAGAGCCTCTCGAACGCGCTGCACGGCACGGGCGTCACGGTCACGGCGCTGCTGCCCGGCTGGGTGCACACCGAGTTCCACGACCGCGCCGAGATCCGCAAGTCGTCGATCCCGTCGTGGCTGTGGCTCGACGCCGACGCACTCGTCGAGACCTGCCTGCGGGGTGCCGAGCGGGGTCGCGCGATCTCGATCCCGACCCTGCGCTACCGCTTCCTCACGTGGCTGCTGCGCCACCTGCCGATGGGCACTGTGCGCTGGGTCTCCCGCAGGATCTCCGGCACGCGCCACAGCACCCACTAGGTGGTCGAGGAGCGCCGCGAAGCGGCGCGTCTCGAGACCATCCCCCGTCGGATGACCCCGACGGAATCCGCGCGGTCTACCCTGTCTGCATGGTGTCGACCCCCGCGGACCCCCCGGCCGCGCGGCGCGACAGGTTCACCTCGAAGGGCCTCGCCACGGCCCGGTTCGTCGCGCAGCGGGCGATCCTCAAACCGGTGACCTGGTCGGTCGTGCGGGTGGCCGTCGTGGGCCGCCGGAAGCTGCGCGGGGTGCCGCGGGCCTTCGTCGTCGTCGCGAACCACTCGAGCCATCTCGACGCGCCGCTCATCCTGGGGGCGCTGCCCCGGCGGCTCGCGCGCTACCTCGCGGCGGGCGCCGCGGCCGACTACTTCTTCGACGTGTGGTGGCGCCGCGGCCTCACCGCGCTCTTCTTCAACGCGTTCCCCGTCGACCGCTCGGGCGTCAACCCGCGGAGCGTCTCGGCGAAGACCCTCCTCGACGGCGGCGTGCCGCTGCTCGTCTTCCCCGAGGGCACCCGCTCGAAGACGGGTGAGATGGGCCACTTCAAGCAGGGCGCGGCTGCGCTCGCGATCGCCTCCGACGTGCCCGTGGTGCCCGTCGCGCTCGTCGGAGCGGGCATCGCCCACCCGCGCGGCCGCAACTGGCCGAAGCCGGGGAGGCTGCCGGTCGGCGTCGTGTTCAGCGAGCCCATGCGGGCCGAGCCGGGGGAGTCCGCGGTCGCCTTCACCGCCCGCATCCGGGACCGGATCTCGCGGCTGCACGACGCGTACGCACCCCGTATCCTGAGCGCGTCGTCCGGGCCCGAGCCCGAGGCGCATCCGTCGCCCGAAGGAGAGAGACCGTGACCGACGTCGAGCACATGAAGTGGTGGGGCTGGGGCGTCGAGGGCGTCGGGTTCCACCACGAGGACAAGCCCGGGTTCGCACCATTCGTGCTCGAGGCGGTCGGGCTCGACCTCGCGACCGCGCAGAAGGCCGAGCAGCCCGCCTTCGACGCGCTCGACATCGCCGACTCCGTCGCGAGCCCCGCGTTCGTGGCGGCGCTCGCGGGCGTCGTCGGCGAGGACTTCGTGACGACGGATGCCATGGAGCGCGTCGTGCACACCTACGGCAAGAGCCTGCGCGACCTCGTGCGCATCCGGTCGAACCGCATCGAGCGCGCGGTCGACGTCGTCGTGTACCCGGCGGACGAGGCCGAGGTGCAGCGGGTCGTCGACGCGGCGGTCGCCGAGGACGCCGTGCTCATCCCGTTCGGCGGCGGCAGCAACATCGCGGGCAGCCTCGAGCCGATCCCCGGCGAGAGCCGCACGGTCGTCTCACTCGACATGGGTCGCATGAACCGCGTGCTCGAGTTCGACGCCGACTCGGGCCTCGCGCGCATCCAGGCCGGCGCCCTCGGCCCGCACCTCGAGGCGCAGCTGAAGGCGCAGGGCTGGACGATCGGGCACTTCCCCGACAGCTTCACCCACTCCACGATCGGCGGCTGGGCGGCCACCCGCTCGAGCGGCATGCAGTCGGACAAGTACGGCGACATCGCGCAGATCGTGCGCGGCCTGCGCGTCGTGCGCCCCTCGCACCCCGATCGCGACGGCGTGCTCGTCATCCCCGCGATCCCCTCGGCCTCGACGGGCCCGAGCGTGCGCGAGATGATCGTCGGCTCCGAGGGCCGGCTCGGGGTCATCACCGAGATCACGGCGCAGGTGCATCGCATCCCCGCCCTCCGCGAGATCCAGGCCTACTTCTTCCCGAACTGGTCGGCGGGGCTCGCCGCGATGCAGGCGATCTCCGAGTCGGATGCGAGCCCCATCATCACGCGCGTCTCCGACGCCCGCGAGACCGGCTTCTCGATGGCGACGAGCAAGGAACGCCACGGCATGGACGCGCTGCTCGCCGAGAAGGTGCTGCCGTCGCTCATGCGCTCGAAGGGCTGGAAGCTCGACGAGATCTGCCTCTCCTTCATCGGCTTCGAGGGCTCGCCGCAGCACGTCGCCCGCCAGAAGAAGCTCGTGGGCGCGATCGTGAAGCAGCACGGCGGCATGGGCGTCGGCACGGGCCCCGGGGTGCTCTACGACCAGAAGAAGTTCGACACCCCCTACCTGCGCGACTTCCTGCTCGACCGGGGCGCCGCGGGCGACGTGTCGGAGACCGCGGCGCCGTGGTCGAAGCTGCGGGCCGTCTACGACGGCGTGGTCGAGGCCGCGAACCGCGCGTACGACGAGATCGGCACGAAGGGGTGGATCATGTGCCACCTCTCGCACTCGTACCACTCGGGCGCGTGCCTCTACTTCACCTTCGCGTTCGTCTTCGGCGACGACCCGCTCGGCGAGTACGACGTCGTGAAGAGCGCCATCCAGCAGGCGTTCGTCGACAACGGCGGCACGATCTCGCATCACCACGGGGTGGGCGTCGAGCACTCACCCTGGATCGAGCAGGACATCTCGCCCGAGGGCGTCGCCGTCATGCGCGGCCTCTTCGGCGCGGTCGACCCGGGCGACAACTTCAACCCCGGCAAGGTGGTGCCCGCCGCGCGCATTAGCGTGGAGGGATGACCGCCTTCCAGCTCTCCGACGAGGTCGCCGCAGCCCTCGCCGACGGCCGCCCTGTCGTCGCCCTCGAGTCCACGATCATCAGCCACGGCCTCCCGCGTCCGCGCAACCTGGAGGCCGCGATCGAGTTCGAGGAGATCCTGCGCGAGAGGGGCGTGACCCCCGCGACGATCGCCGTGCTCGACGGCGTGCCGCAGATCGGCCTCGACGCGGATGGCGTGCGTCGCATCGCCGAGGAGGACCTCGCGAAGGCCTCGGTGCGCGACCTCCCGATCCTCGCCGCGCTCGGGCGCTCGGGCGCCACGACGGTCGCGGCCACCGCCTACCTCGCGGGCCTCGCGGGCGTGCGCGTCTTCGCGACCGGCGGTCTCGGTGGCGTGCACCGCGGCGCATCCGAGTCGTTCGACGAGTCGGCCGACCTCACGACGCTCGCGAGCTCGCCCGTGACGGTCGTGTCGGCGGGCGTCAAGAGCGTGCTCGACATCCCCGCGACCCTCGAGCGCCTCGAGACGCTCTCGGTGCCGGTGATCGGCTACGGCACGACGGCGTTCCCCGCGTTCTGGCTGCGCGAGTCGGGCTACGAGCTCGACTGGAAGGTCGACACCGCCGACGAGGTCGCGGCTGTCATGGCCGCGCGCGACGCGTTCGGCTCGACGAGCGGCATCGTGCTCGCGAACCCCGTGCCGCTCGATCAGCAGTGGGACCCGGCCGAGCACGACCGGGTGCTCGCGACCGCGTTCGCGGCGGCCGAGGAGGCGGGCGTGCGGGGCAAGGCCGTCACCCCGTTCCTGCTCGGCTACATCGTGGAGGCGTCGGGCGGCAAGAGCCTCGAGGTCAACCTCGACCTCGCCCGCAACAACGTGCGCGTCGCGGCGGAGGTCGCGACCGCCTGGGCGACGCGCGCGCACCGGCCGTGAGCCGCGACCGGGTCGTCGTCGTCGGCGACCTCATCAACGACATCGTCGTCGTGCCGCGTGAGGCCATCCGCGCCGACACCGACACGACGGCGACCATCCGGAGCACCTCGGGCGGCTCGGCCGCGAACACCGCGGTGTGGCTCGCCTCGCAGGGTACGGCCGTCGACTTCGTGGCGGCCGTCGGGGCGCACGACGCGGCCGCGCACGACGAGGAGCTGCGCGCTGCGGGCGTCACCCCGCACCTGCAGGTGGAGCCCGACGCCACGACCGGCACGATCGTGATCCTCGTGCAGGGCCACGACCGCTCGATGCTCACCGACCGCGGGGCGAACTCGTCGCTGCGGGCGGCATCCGTCACCGGGGAGCTGCTCGCGGAGGCGGCGCTCCTGCACGTGAGCGGCTACAGCGTCGTCGACGGGTTCGGCGTCGAGGGCACGCGCGACGTGCTCGCCCGCGCCGCGAGCGCCGGGGTGCCCGTGTCGGTCAACCCCGCCTCGATCGGGTTCATCTCCGACTTCGGCGCCGAGCGCTTCCTCGAGGCGATCGAGGGCGCCGCCAGCGTGTTCCTGAGCGCCGAGGAGGCGCGACTGCTGACGGGCGTCGCCGACCCCGCGGATGCCGCGCGCACGCTCGGCGCGACGTTCCCCGTCGTCGCGCTCACGCGCGGGGCGGATGGGGTGCTCGTCGTCGCGGACGGCGGAGCGCCCGTCGCGGTGCCCGCGCTCGCGGTCGACGCGGTCGACCCGACGGGTGCGGGGGATGCGTTCATCGCGGGGTTCATCGCCTCGTGGCTCGGCGCGGGCGACCCCGTGGCCGCCGCTTCCGCCGCGGTGCGCGTCGCCGCGCGCGCGGTCACCGCGATCGGCGGTCGGCCCGTCTGATCACCTGATCGACTGGTAGGCGGCGAGCGCTCGCTCGCGCGACGCCGCGAGGTCGACGATCGGCGGCGGGTAGGCATCCGTTCCCACCTCCGGCACCCAGCGCCGCACGTAGACGCCGTCGGGGTCGAAGCGGGCCGCCTGCCGCTCGGGGTTGAAGATGCGGAAGTACGGCGCGGCATCCTGGCCGCTGCCCGCGACCCACTGCCAGTTGCCCGGGTTGGAGGCCTCGTCGGCGTCGACGAGCGTGTCCCAGAACCACGCCTCGCCCACGCGCCAGTCGACGAGCAGGTTCTTCACGAGCAGGCTCGCGGCGCTCATCCGCACGCGATTGTGCATCGTGCCCGTCGCCCACAGCTCGCGCATGCCCGCGTCGACCAGGGGGATCCCCGTGCGGCCGTGCCGCCAGGCATCGAGCTCGGCGGGGTCGGGATCCGCCCACGGGAAGGCGTCGAACTGCGGCCGCAGGTTGCGGGTCGCGAGCCGAGGGTCGTGGAAGAGCGTGTGGCGGAAGAAGTCGCGCCAGCCCAGCTCGCGCAGGAACCCCTCCGCCTCGGGGCCGCCCGCGCGCCGGATGCGGTGGTGCACCTGGCGCGGCGAGAGCTCGCCCCAGCGCAGCCGCGGGCTCAACCTCGAGGTGGCGTCGACCGCGGGGAGGTCGCGGTCGACGTACCCGTCGAGCTCGCCGGCGAACTCCTCGAGCCGTTCGCGAGCGTCCGGCTCGCCGGGAGCCCACGTCGCGCGCAGCCCGCCCGCCCAGTCGGGGCGGCGGGGGAGCAGCCCCCAGTCGTCGAGCGCGTCGCCCGCGACCGGCTCGGCCGGGCTCTCCACGGCGTCCGGCGCCGGAAGCGGGGGCGCGACGGGCCGCGTGCGTAGGGCGTTCCAGAACGGCGCGAACACGCGGTACGGCGTGCCGGATGCCGTGGCGAGCTCCTGCGGCTCGGCGAGCACGTCGCCGGGGAACGAGCGCGCGTCGACGCCCGCCTCCCGCATCCGGGACTTCAGGTGCGCATCGATGACCCGCGCCGGTCCGTAGCGTCGGTTCCACAGCACGGCGTCCGCTCCCGAGTCGGCGACGAGCTGCGGGATGAGCTCGGCGGCGAGCCCGCGCCGCAGCACGAGCGGGATGCCGAGGGCGGCGAGCTCCTCGCCGAGCGCCGCGAGCGAGTGGTGCAGCCACCAGCGGGCCGCCGCTCCGGGTGCGCGCACGCCGGCGCCGTGCTCGTCGAGCACGTAGGCCGCGACGACGGGGGCGCCTCGTTCGACTGCGGCGAGCAGGGCGGGGTTGTCCGCGACCCGCAGGTCGTCACGGAACCAGACGAGCGTGGCGCCCGAGGTCATCAGGTGGGCGCGGCGCCCGCGCGGAGGCGGTCCGTGAGCTCGGTCAGCTGCACCTGCTCCTCGTGGCTCAGCACCGACATCCGCGCGATGATGGCGCGCGCGTGCTGCGCCCCCACGCGGCGGAACACCTCGAGCCCGTGCTCGGTGAGCGCGACGATCGTGCCGCGTGCGTCGTCGGGGTCGCGGCGCTTGGCGACGAGGTCGCGCGCGGCGAGGCGATCGAGCAGGCGGCTGACGCTCGGCTGGCTGAGGAGCAGGTGCGTGTTGAGGTCGCGGATGCGCAGCGAGTGGCGCGGCTGCCGGTAGAGGTTGAAGAGCACGTCGTACTCGGTGAAGGTCACCTCATCCGCGGGGAACTCGGTGCGCAGGTGGCGGAGCACGGCGACCTGAGCCCGGTAGAGGGCCTCCCAGGCGGCGACGGCATCCGCGCTCTCGGTCACGATGTCAGCCTATTCATCCGCCCGTCGAACGTGATTGAGGGCCGGCCGCAGAGGCGAGCGGCCGACCCTCTCCCTTGCACCAAGAGTGTCCTGCAATCACATTCCGCTTGGTCCGCCACAGCAAACGGATCAAGCACTTCGAATGTATAACGAGAAGGTAACGCTGTCTAGTTACCAAAGCGTTATTTTTTCTGCGAGTCGTCTGCGACCGCTCGAGCCTCGCCGTGCGGCGCCCGCGGTGCTTGGCTGGGGGGCATGAGCCTCCATGCGCACGCCCAGGAACCTCACGTCGGCGGGGTCGCCGCGCGCCTCAACTGGCTGCGCGCAGGCGTGCTCGGCGCGAACGACGGCATCGTCTCCGTCGCGGCCGTCGTCGTCGGCGTCGCGGGGGCGACCACCGCGATACCCGCGATCCTGTCGGCGGGCGCCGCGGCCCTCATCGGCGGCGCCATCTCGATGGCTCTCGGCGAGTACGTGTCGGTCAGCAGCTCGCGCGACTCCACGCGGTCCCTCATCGCGAAGGAGCGCACCGAGCTCGCGACGATGCCCGAGGCGGAGCTCGCGGAGCTCACCGGCATCTACCAGGCGAAGGGTCTGAGCGTCGAGACCGCCCGCCGCGTCGCGGAGGAGCTGACGGCGCACGACGCGCTCGCCGCGCACCTCGAGGCCGAGCTGCACATCGACCAGGATGACGTCGCGAGTCCCTGGACGGCCGCCTGGGCCTCCGCCGCGGCGTTCACGGTGGGCGCGATCCTGCCCTTCCTCACGATCCTCCTGCTGCCGGAGCCCGTGCGGATCCCGGGCACCTTCGTGGCGGTGCTCGCAGCCCTCGCTCTCACAGGCGCCCTGAGCGCGCGGATCGGCGGGGCCTCCGTCGCACGCACGGTCGTGCGGGTCGTCGTCGGCGGCGCACTCGCGCTCGGAGCGACCTTCGCGGTCGGCTGGCTGCTCGGCACGACCGGGGTCGTCTGACCCCGGTCGCCCGCGCGCGGCATCGCCTCGGCGTCGGCGGTGGGGGTGGCGCCGACGCCGAGGCGCGCGTCAGTCGGCGCCGCCGGTGCCCGCGAAGTAGCGCCGGAAGGCGCCGACCTCCATCGCGAAGACGCCGTTCTGGCCGAGCGGGATGTCGCGCCACCAGGTCACGTCGCGCGCCCGGAAGTCGCCGGCAGCCGTCGACGCGCCCGTTCCGGGGGTCGACCCCCAGGGGTTCCGCACGATGATGTAGTCGACCGGGCGCAGCTCGTAGCGCTGGAACACGTCGATCGGCAGGTCGTACCGTACGCGCGCGAGCTCCTCGAGCGTCGCCCCGGTCACGGGGTCGCCGCCGAGCAGCGGGCCGGGGCCGGGGCCCGGGATGCGCCACTCGGGGATGAGCCGCGGGATCTCCACCTCGAGACGCAGGCGCGGCATCCACTCGTAGCGCCGCATCCAGCCGAGCACCGAGTACGCGTGGGATGCCACGATGCCCGCCTCGTTCGCCGCGCGTGTCGCCTCCGGGGAGCCTGCGCCGTACGACCAGCACACCATGGGGGTCGTCGTGCGGCCGCCCGAGCTGTGCGACTTCACGAGCGTGAGCAGCTGCGCATCCGTGAGCGCCGAGTGCGCGCGGTAGTAGCCGCTGCCGCCCGTGAGCGAGACGCACGAGGCGACGGTGTCGCCCCACGCGAGGTTCGGGATGTTGGGGAAGTCGTCGGCCGTGCCGAAGCGCCACTTGGCGAACGCCTTCTCGTATACCGCGGGCCAGATCTCGCCCGCCTCCGAGGAGTGCGCATAGAACGACGAGCTGCCGCCGGATGCCACGAGCACCCGGTCGGAGACCTCGACGCTGCCCCAGCCGCCCGATCCGTAGCCCTCGCTGCCGCCGAAGAAGCTCACCCGGTGGGTGAACTCGTCCTGGCCCGCGGCCGTCGCGCGGGTGCGGTCGGCGATCGTGAAGGGCTGCGCCCATGCCACCGACGACATCGCGGCGATGAAGTAGCAGTCGGCGACCTGGCCCTGCACGGGGTCGAAGAACTCGGTCGTCTCGTTGTAGTAGCGCCCGGTGTCCTGCCAGCTGAACCCCGGCGGGTGGTACCCGGGCTCGAGCGGGAAGAGCACGTCGAGCACCCGGACGTCGAAGAGCTTCGCGTAGCGGCTCGCGACGCCGCCCGTGCGGCCGATCTCGGCGAAGACGCCGTCGCGCGTGAGGGTCGCGCCGCGCACGGGCACCTCGGCGGGGCTCCTCTGGCCGAGGGCCGCGAGGATGTCGGCGAGGGTCGTCGCGCGCGACACGTCGGGGGCGGCCGCTTCGTGGTCATCGGTGTCGTCGGCACCGCGCTCGGGCGGGGCGGGCGGCCGCTTGCGCGTGGCCCGGCCTCCGCGGAACGTGCTGCCGTAGAAGAGCGGCGAGTCGGCCGAGCCGATGATCTCGGTGTACGGCATGTCGAAGACGTCCTCGAGGATGCCGGGGGCGTCGCTCGCGCTGTCCCAGTCGATGCGCCTCCCGGCGACGAGCGAGGCGAGCGCGTAGGGGTTGGGGGCGCCGGTCGTGGCGAGGGGTTCGACCTCGCCCTCCTGCGTCTCGGCGGCGGGACGTTCGCGCTCCGCCGCCGCGGTGCGCTGACGGGATGCCGCCGTGCGCCGCGCGGGTGTCGTCGTGGTCATGATCAGGGTTCCTCTCGAGAGCGGCGGCCGAGGCTCGAGCCGTCGGCGGGCGTTCGTCCGCACTCATGAGGAGGGCCGCGCGCGCGGCCTGATACAGCGGCGCGGCCGCCTCAGACCGGCAGCGGGCGGCCGTTCTCGGCGCGATACGCTCCGGGCGTCACGCCCGTGCGCTTCTTGAAGTACCGGCTGAAGTACCCGGTGTCGGCGAACCCGACCTGTCGCGCGATCCAGCCGATCGTCCCGTCGGTGCGGGTCAGCAGCTCCGTCGCCATCTCGATGCGCCGGCGCTCCACGAGCTGGTTGAAGCTCTCGCCGGTCGTCTCGCGCACGACGTGGCCGGCGCGCGAGACCGAGAGCCGCATCCGTCCCGCGAGCTCCGTGAGGGTCGGACCGGTCGCGAGCGACTCGCGCAGGTACTCCTCGATCACGAGCGCCATCGGGCCGCGCCAGCGGGCCGCCTCGTCGGTGCCGAGCTCGGCGAAGATCTCCATGAGCCGCGCCCGCAGGGCGTCGAGAGCGCCGACGAGCACCTCGGTGGGAGGTGTCGCGGACTCGTCACGCGGCCGACCCGGCACGCTCAGCTGCCCCAGGAACACGACTCCCGTGAGGCTGCCGTCGGCGCGCAGCGGAAGGAGGAGCTCCTCGGCGCCCGCGTGGCAGCGGCGCACGAACGCCTCCTCGCGACCCTCGCACGCGAGGAACGCGTCCTGGTTGTCGCAGCGCAGGCACGTCGGCAGATTCTTCGCCTTCTGCTCGACGCAGAACTCGGAGCGGTGATTCGCGTAGGGCTCGACGCGCCCGTGGTCGCCGAGGGCGTTCCAGCGCTGCGCCACAGGACGGAAGCACAACTGGGAGCTCGTCAGGGCCTCGAAGGCAGCGAGCGATCGCTCGACCTCCTCGGTGAGGTTCGAGGAAGAGGACGACCTGCCGGACATAGCGTCTTTATTCAATCACTCGACGACATCGTGCATTGGATGTCCAGTATCGGGAACGGATGCTCGACGTGGAGATCATCCGGCGGCAGCGATGCAGAGCCGGATGGGCTCCCACCGGGCCCGGCTGCACCGAGATCGGACCCGGTGACCACAGCGGCGGCGCAGAGACGCGCCGCCATCATCCGGAAAGGAAGAGATGTCCAAGCACATTTCGCGAGGGGCGCTGGCGATGACCGCCGTCGCGTCCGTCGCACTCGCGCTCACGGGCTGCGCGGCAGCTGCGGAGGCGCCTGAGGAGACCGAGGTCTCGACCCAGATCACCGACGAGCCCGTCACGCTCAAGTTCGTCTACTTCGACGATCCGCCCGCGACGCAGCTCATGGAGGCGTTCACGGCCGAGCACCCGAACGTCACGTTCGAGCCGCAGCACATCCCGTTCAGCGACTACGTCACCTCGATCAAGCTCACGCTCAACTCGAACGACGCGCCCGATCTCGCCCAGTACAACGCGGGCGCCTTCCGGCCGCTCATCAAGGGCGGGCTCATCCGCGACATCGACCCGTGGGCCGAGGCCTACGGCTGGGGCGACAAGTTCTCGGCCGCGAGCCTGCGCATGCTGACGGCCGACGAGCAGGCCTCGACCTACGGCGAGGGCAACCTCTACGCGGTGCCGGCCGGCACCAAGTTCGTGGGCCTGTACTACAACGCCGACATCCTCGCGGAGGTCGGCGTGGAGGCCCCCGAGACGATCGACGAGCTCGAGGCGGCCCTCGCGAAGGTCACGGCCGCCGGATACCGCGGGCTCTCGGTCGGCGGCCTCGAGACGGGCATCGTGCACCTCTGGGCCTCGATCCAGAACGTCTTCCAGGACCCGGCCGAGTACGAGTCGTGGGTGTTCGGGCAGGACGGATCGTCGATCGAGACGAGCGGCGCCGCGGAGGCCACCGACGTGCTCGCCGGATGGGCCGCTGACGGCTACATCGGCGCCGGCGCCTCAGCGGTGTCCGACACCGACGCGCTCGCGGAGTTCGTCGAGGGCCGCAGCGCCTTCATCATGACGGGCAACTGGGCTGCCGCGGGCATCTCGACCGGCATCGGCGAGGCCGCGGGCTTCCTGCCCGCCCCTGTCGCGTCGTCCGGCGCCGACCGGATCGCCGCGGGCGGCAGCCTCGCCTACGCGATCCCCGCCAAGTCGAAGAACGCCAACGTCGCGGCGGCCTTCCTCGACTTCATGGCCTCCCAGCAGGCCGCTCAGCTCCAGGTGGACGCGGGCCTCATGCCCGTCGGCGTCGGCGTCGACGTCACCGCCGAGGGACTCCCGGGCGTGCTCGTCGGGGCCTACCAGGAGATCGTCGCCGGATCCGGCGTGGTCGCGTTCCCGGACTTCGCGACGACGGGCATGCTCGACGTCCTGAAGCCCGGACTGCAGGCCGTCATCGCGGGCCAGATGTCGACGGACGAGTTCCTCGCCTCGCTGCAGGCGGAGTGGGACGACGCACATGCCTGATGCCGGTAGCGGCATCGCACCGGGGCGGGCGCAAGCCCGCCCCGGTCATGCCGGGCGCACGCGTCGCGTGGCGTCGCGCGGTCCCGCGCACGCCTATCTCTACCTCGCACCCGCTGCGCTGATCTACCTGGGCTTCGCCGTGTGGCCGGCCCTCAACACGGCAGGGCTCTCGTTCTTCGAGTGGGACGGCATCCTGCCTCCCGTCTGGGTCGGCATCGAGAACTACCTCGACGTCTTCCAGAAGCCGCTGCTGTTGAAGTCGCTCGGGAACTCGTTCGTCCTCATCGTCTTCTTCTGCATCATCCCGATCATCCTCGGGCTCATCATGACCGGCCTGCTCATGGGCTACGCCCGCCGCGGCCTTACCTTCTTCCGGGTCGTGTACTTCCTGCCGCAGGTGCTCCCGATGGTCGTCGTCGGCATCACGTGGCGCTGGATGTACGCGGAGGACGGCCTGCTCAACCAGGGGCTGCGCCTCATCGGCCTCGACGCGATCACGCGCGTGTGGCTCGGCGACTTCTCGTTCGCCCTCATCGCCCTCGGCTTCGTCGGAACGTGGTGCCTCGCGGGTCTGTGCATGATGCTCTTCCTCTCGGGCGCGCAGCACATCGACACCTCGCTCTACGAGGCGGCCACCCTCGACGGCGCCGGCGCGTTCCGCAAGTTCATCTCGGTCACGCTGCCCGGCATCCGCGGCGAGGTCACGATCGCGTCCGTCATCTGCACGATCGCGGCACTCACGAGCTTCGACCTCGTCTTCATGACGACGGATGGCGGCCCGGCCAACCAGACGGTCATCCCCGGGCTGCTCGTGTACCGCCTCGCCTTCAAGGAGGGCGAGATCGGCACCTCCGCCGCACTCGCCGTCACGCTCACGGTGCTCGTGATCCTCGTCATCGGCGTGATCCGCCGCATCGCCAAGGAGCGCGAATGAAGCCCACACCCGTCGTCGAGTCCGCGCGCACGGTCCTGCTGATCGTGTTCGCCGCGGCGGTGCTGCTGCCGTTCCTGAGCGTCATCCTCGCGTCCGTGCACCCGGCCGGCTCGGCCGTGAGCGGTCTCAGCTGGCCCTCGGAGTTCGCGTTCGAGAACTTCGTCGCGGCGTGGGAGAAGGGGCGCTTCTCCCACCTCATGACCTCGAGCCTCATCGTGGCGCTCAGCGTCGTGCCGCTCTCGATCGCGCTGTCGACGCTCGCCGGGTTCGCGCTCGCCGTGCTGCGACCGGCTGGATCCCGGTGGATCTCGCTCGCGTTCGTGCTCGGCCTCACGCTTCCGACCGAGCTCGTCATCGTCGCGCTGTACTACAACCTCTCGGCGGTGGGCCTCGCGAACAACCACCTCGGCGTGATCCTCGCCGAGACGGCGCTGTTCCTGCCGTTCGGCGTGTACTGGATGCAGACGCACTTCGCGTCGATCCCGCGCGAGCTCGTCGAGTCGGCCCGCATGGACGGCGCACGCGATCTCATCGTGCTCGTGCGGATCCTGCTGCCGATCTCGGGCCCCGCCATCACGACCATCGCCGTGCTGTTCTTCATGTGGTCGTGGAACCAGTTCCTGCTCATCATCGTGCTCATCCAGGACCCGACGCGGCGCACGGCACCCGCGGGCCTCGGCTACTTCGTGGGCGAGCACTCCACCGACGTCCCGCTCCTCGCCGCAGCGAGCCTCCTCGTCACCGTCCCCATCGTCATCGTCTACCTCGTGTTCCAGCGCAGCTTCGTCGCCGGCATCACGCAGGGCGCCATCAAGGGTTAGGCCTGAGCTCCGTGTCATCCACCACCAACTCGTGGACGTCGGTCCTCGACGCCCCGTTCGACAGCATCGTGTTCGGGAGCGGATACGCGGGTGTCGCCGCCGCACTCGAGCGCCGCGCACGCGGGGATCGCGTGCTGCTCGTGAGCGCGCGCGGCGACGTGCTGTGGGAGTCGGGTCAGGCGTTCGCGCGGGAGAGCGGCGATGCCGAGCATCCCGCCTGGGGGGCGCTCGTGGCGGGCGTCGAGAGCCGCGGCGGCCGCGCCCCGCACACTCTCGACGGGGCGATCGCCGAGCTCGTCGGGATGTCGATGCTGCGTGACGCGGATGTCGGGATGCTGTTCTTCGCGCGTGCCGTGGGGATCGAGCGCACCCCCGACGGCGCCGTCGCGGCGGTCGTCGTCGCGACCAAGGGCGGCACGCGCGTCCTGCTCGCGAGCCGCTGGATCGACGCGACGGAGCGCGCGGAGCTGCTCCGCCTGGTGGACCCCTCCATCGAGGTGCCCCGCCCCGCGCGCGTGCGCGCGACGGCCATGCTGCAGCATCCGTCGTGGCCGACCACCCTCGGCGCCGCGCTGTCGACCACGGCGTGGCCGGGGGAGCGCGTCGTCGAGGCGACGGGCGAGGAGGGCACGTGGCGCGAGGCCCTCTTCGCGGCCGTCGACGGGGTGTGCGCCGAGCTCGGCGACGCGGCATCCGAACTCTGCGTGAGCCACCTGAGCTTCGTGGGCCTGCCGGAGTACGACGCGCGTGCGGCGATCCCGGCCGCGATCGGCAACGTGCTGGCCGCGGTACCCGCGGCGAGCGGCGCCGTGCGCCCCGCTGAGCGCTTCGAGCTCGGGGTGCGCGCGGCGGATGCGGCCGACGCGGCACCCCTCCCCGTCGGCGACGCGC
>JAEYVF010000013.1 GCA_023432005.1 Actinomycetes bacterium | reverse complement strand
ACCTCGGCGGCGTGGACGGCCTCGTGCACGTCTCGGAGCTCTCGTGGAAGCACATCGAGCACGCATCCGAGGTCGTCGAGGTGGGCCAGGAGGTCACCGTCGAGATCCTCGAGGTCGACCTCGACCGCGAGCGCGTGTCGCTCTCGCTCAAGGCGACCCAGGAAGACCCGTGGCAGGTCTTCGCCCGCACCCACGCGATCGGGCAGATCGCACCGGGCAAGGTCACCAAGCTCGTCCCGTTCGGCGCGTTCGTGCGCGTCGCGGACGGCATCGAGGGCCTCGTGCACATCTCCGAGCTCTCGGGCAAGCACGTCGAGCTCGCCGAGCAGGTCGTCTCGGTCGGCGACGAGGTCTTCGTCAAGGTCATCGACATCGACCTCGAGCGTCGCCGCATCTCGCTGTCGCTCAAGCAGGCGAACGAGGGCATCGACCCGAACAGCTCCGAGTTCGACTCGGGTCTCGCGGCGCTCTACGGCATGGTCACGGAGTACGACGAGCAGGGCAACTACAAGTACCCGGAGGGCTTCGACCCGACCTCGGGCGAGTGGCTCGAGGGCTTCGAGGCCCAGCGCGACGCATGGGAGGCCGAGTACGCGGCTGCCCAGGCCCGCTGGGAGGCGCACAAGAAGCAGATCCTCGCGGCCGAGGAGACCGAGGCCGAGCTCGAGGCGCGTCCGTCGGGCAACTCGTTCTCGTCGGAGAGCACCTCGGGCGGCACCCTCGCCGACGACGCGTCGCTCGCGGCGCTGCGCGAGAAGCTCAGCAGCAACTCCTGAGCGATCCCGCTCTCACCGGATGGCCGGTCCCCTCGGGGGCGGGCCATCGGTCGTCTCAGGCGGCCGCGGCCTCGCGCTCGCGCCGCCGACGACGGATGGAGCGCCGCAGTAGCACGAAGCCGACCACCAGGAGCACGAGGCCGATGAGCACGAGCACGGGTGCCACGAGAGCCAGCACGACGAGGCCGAGGCTCACGCCGTCCTCGGCGGTGCTCAGCACGGGCGCGGCGACACCGGCGGTCGCCAGGTTCGCGACGGGGCGCACGGCCATCTTGCCGAGGTGCACGAGCAGCGCGAGGCCGATGCCGATCGCGATCGGGATCCATGCGCCCGAGCTGAAGAAGGTCTCCGGGTCGGTCACGGCGACCGTCTCGGTCCCGATGCCGCCCGCGAAGACGATGCCGCCTGATGCCGGGCGCACGACCGTCTGGATCCAGTCGTTGACGCTGTCGACGGCGGGGACCTTGTCGGCCACGAGCTCGACGACGAGCAGCACGCCGATGACGACGAGCACCCATTCGTTGGAGAGCCAGGTCCATCCGCCAGGGAGCCCGATCCAGTCGAACCGTGCCGCGAGCCCCATGACGAGCAGGGGGATGTAGGCGTTGAGCCCCGCGGCGGCAGCGAGCCCCGCTCCGGTGAGCAGCTCCAGCATGCCGCCATGCTACGGGTGAGGGTGTCGAACGCTGTAGCGGTTGGCCACCCGCGCCGGTGATCACGTGCGCGTGAGGGGTGACGCTGCAGCGTTTGCGCAACCAGGAGGGATGCTCGTGACAGCATGGAGGCATGCTCGTGGCGCTCACGGGGGGCATCGCCTCCGGCAAGTCGACCGTCGCACGGCGGCTCGCGGAGCTCGGCGCGGTCGTCGTCGACGCGGATGTCATCGCCCGGGAGGTCGTCGCGCCGGGGACACCGGGCCTCGCCCACATCGCTCGGGAGTTCGGACCGACGGTCATCGCGCCCGACGGCACCCTCGACCGGGCTGCGCTCGGCGCCATCATCTTCGGCGACGAGGACGCGCGCGCGAAGCTCAACGCCATCACCCATCCGGCCGTGGGGGAACGCTCACGAGCGCTCTTCGCCGAGGCTCACGCCGCCGACCCGGATGCGATCGTCGTCTACGACGTGCCGCTGCTCGTGAACGAGCGCGGCGAGGGTCGCGCGGATGAGTTCGAGCACGTCATCGCGGTGAGCGCCGACGAGGAGACCCGCGTGCGTCGGCTCGTCGAGCTGCGCGGCCTCGACGAGGCGGAGGCGCGGCGTCGGGTGGCAGCACAGGCGCCGGAGTCCGCCCGCCTCGCGATCGCCGACATCGTCGTGGATGCGAACGGCACGCTCGAGCAGACGATCGCCCGGGTCGACGAGGTGTGGGCGACCCTGCGCGGTGTCGGAGGCCGTGCCTAGGCTGGAGGTATGCAGCCGACGCGTTCCGTGCGTCCGTTCGAGGTGGTCTCCGAGTACCAGCCGAGCGGCGACCAGCCAGCCGCGATCGCCGAGCTCGCGCACCGTGTGCAGGCAGGCGAGAGCGACATCGTGCTGCTCGGCGCCACCGGCACGGGCAAGTCGGCGACGACGGCCTGGCTCATCGAGCAGGTGCAGCGGCCCACGCTCGTGCTCGCGCACAACAAGACCCTCGCGGCCCAGCTCGCCAACGAGTTCCGCGAGCTCATGCCGAACAACGCCGTCGAGTACTTCGTCAGCTACTACGACTACTACCAACCCGAGGCCTACGTCCCGCAGACGGACACCTTCATCGAGAAGGACTCCTCGATCAACGCCGAGGTCGAGCGGCTCCGGCACTCGACCACGAACTCGCTGCTGAGCCGCCGCGATGTCGTCGTCGTCTCGACGGTGTCGTGCATCTACGGCCTCGGTGCGGCCGAGGAGTACCTGGGGGCGATGGTCGCCCTCCAGGTCGGCGACCGCATCTCGCGTGACAAGCTCGTCCGCTCGTTCATCAACATGCAGTACGAGCGCAACGACGTCGACTTCTCCCGCGGCAAGTTCCGCGTGCGAGGCGACACGATCGAGATCATCCCGGTCTACGAGGAGCTCGCCGTGCGCATCGAGATGTTCGGCGACGAGATCGAGGCGCTGTACGCCCTGCACCCGCTCACGGGCGACGTCATGCGGCAGATGGAGTCCGTCTCGATCTTCCCCGCGACCCACTACGCGGCGAGCCCCGAGGCGATGCACCGCGCCATCCGCTCCATCAAGGTCGAGCTCGCGGAGCGCCTCGACGAGCTCGAGAAGCAGGGCAAGCTGCTCGAGGCCCAGCGCCTCCGCATGCGCACGGGCTTCGACCTCGAGATGATGGAGCAGATCGGCTTCTGCAACGGCATCGAGAACTACTCGCGCCACATCGACGGCCGCCAGGCGGGCCAGCCGCCGAACACGCTGCTCGACTACTTCCCCGACGATTTCCTCGTGGTCATCGACGAGTCGCACGTCACGGTCCCCCAGATCGGCGCCATGTACGAGGGCGATGCGAGCCGCAAGCGCACGCTCGTCGAGCACGGCTTCCGCCTGCCGAGCGCCCTCGACAACCGCCCGCTGCGCTGGGAGGAGTTCCTCGACCGCGTCGGGCAGAAGGTCTACCTCTCGGCGACTCCGGGCCGCTACGAGCTCTCGATGGGCGACGGGGTGGTCGAGCAGATCATCCGCCCCACGGGTCTCGTCGACCCTCAGATCGTCATCAAGCCCTCGAAGGGTCAGATCGACGACCTGCTCGAGGAGATCCGGCTGCGCGCCGAGCGCGACGAGCGCGTGCTCGTGACGACCCTGACGAAGAAGATGGCCGAGGAGCTCACCGACTACTTCACCGAGGCGGGCGTGCGGGTGCGCTACCTGCACGCGGATGTCGACACGCTCCGCCGCGTCGAGCTGCTCACCGAGCTGCGCGCGGGCGTCTACGACGTGCTCGTCGGCATCAACCTGCTGCGCGAGGGCCTCGATCTGCCCGAGGTGTCGCTCGTGGCGATCCTCGATGCCGACAAGGAGGGCTTCCTGCGCAGCTCGACCTCGCTCATCCAGACGATCGGGCGCGCGGCGCGCAACGTCTCGGGCGAGGTGCACATGTACGCCGACCAGCTCACGGACTCCATGAGGTTCGCGATCGAGGAGACCAACCGTCGTCGCGAGAAGCAGGTCGCCTACAACCTCGAGCACGGCATCGACCCGCAGCCTCTCCGCAAGCGCATCGCCGACATCACCGAGGTGCTCGCGCGCGAGGAAGCCGACACGGCGAAGCTCCTGGCCGGTCGAAGCGGCCAGGACGGCTCCAAGCGCCGCTCGCCGACCCCCAACCTGCGGCGCGAGGGCGTCGGAGCGTCGGGGGCGGCCGAGCTCGAGACGATCATCGCCGACCTCAACCAGCAGATGCTGCAGGCGGCGGGGGAGCTCAAGTTCGAGCTCGCCGCTCGCCTCCGCGACGAGCTCTCCGAGCTCAAGAAGGAGCTGCGGCAGATGGAGTCCGTCGGTCACGTGCGCTGAGCCGGGCCGACACCGGTGCACCCGGCGCGATGTCGGGGAGCCCCGATAGAATCGATGCGATGTCGATCACCCCTGTCGAAAGCGCCCAGAAGCTCAGCGTCCGGGGTGCCCGCGTCCACAATCTGAAGGACGTCGATCTCGAGATCCCGCGCGATTCCCTCGTCGTCTTCACCGGTCTCTCCGGTTCCGGCAAATCGAGCCTCGCGTTCGACACGATCTTCGCCGAGGGGCAGCGCCGCTACGTCGAGTCGCTGTCCGCGTACGCGCGGCAGTTCCTCGGCCAGGTCGATCGCCCCGACGTCGACTTCATCGAGGGTCTGAGCCCGGCCGTCTCGATCGACCAGAAGTCGACCAACCGCAACCCGCGGTCGACCGTCGGCACGATCACCGAGATCTACGACTACATGCGCCTCCTGTGGGCGCGCATCGGCGAGCCGCACTGCCCCGTGTGCGGTGAGCGCATCCAGCGCCAGACCGTCCAGCAGATCGCCGACCAGCTCATGGAGCTGCCCGAGGGCACGCGCTACCAGGTGCTCGCGCCGGTGGTCTCGCAGAAGAAGGGGGAGTTCGTCGACCTCTTCAAGGAGCTGTCGGCGTCCGGCTACTCCCGCGCGATCGTGGACGGGGAGCTCGTGCAGCTCGCCGACGCCCCCAAGCTCAAGAAGCAGTACAAGCACGACATCGCGGTCGTGGTGGATCGCCTCGTGGCCGCCGACGATCTGCTGACCCGACTCACCGACTCCGTCGAGACGGCGCTCGGCCTGGCGAGCGGCGTGCTCGAGATCGACTTCGTCGACGAGCCCGAGGGGTCGAAGACGCGCCGGCGCAGCTTCAGCGAGAAGCTGTCGTGCCCCAACGGCCACGCGATCCAGCTCACGGAGATCGAGCCCCGCACCTTCTCGTTCAACGCCCCGTTCGGCGCCTGTCCCGAGTGCTCGGGCCTCGGCACCAAGATGGCCGTCGACACGAGCCTCGTCATCGGCGACCCGGAGCTCTCGCTCAACGAGGGTGTCATCCTGCCGTGGAACCAGGGCGGCAAGGGGCTCTACAGCTACTTCCAGCGGCTTCTGCAGGGGCTCGCGCGCGACCTCGACTTCTCGCTCGACACCCCGTGGCAGGACCTCCCCGACGAGGTCAGGACGGCGATCCTCCACGGCAACGACTTCGAGGTGGTCGTGCAGTGGCGCAACCGCTTCGGCCGCACCATGAAGTACTCGACGGGCTTCGAGGGCGTCATGCCCTACATCGAGCGCAAGTACCAGGAGGCGGAGTCCGACTGGTCGCAGCAGCGCTACGGCGAGTATCTGCGCGAGGTCCCGTGTCCCGTCTGCGACGGCAAGCGCCTCAAGCCCGAGGTGCTCGCCGTGCTCGTCGCGGGTCGCAACATCTCGGACGTCGCGGAGCTCAGCCTCAGCGAGTCCTACACCTTCATGGAGCACCTCGAGCTGTCCGAGCGCGAGGCGCGCATCGCCGCGCAGGTGCTGCGCGAGATCCGTCTACGCCTGGAGTTCCTGCTCGAGGTCGGGCTCGGCTACCTCACGATGGCGCGCGCCGCAGGATCGCTCTCGGGCGGCGAAGCCCAGCGCATCCGGCTCGCGACGCAGATCGGGTCCGGCCTCACCGGCGTGCTCTACGTCCTGGACGAGCCGTCGATCGGCCTCCACCAACGCGACAACCGCCGTCTGATCGAGACCCTCGTCAAGCTCAAGAACCTCGGCAACACGCTCATCGTGGTCGAGCACGACGAGGACACCATCCGCACCGCCGACTGGGTGGTCGACATCGGCCCCGGCGCGGGGGAGCACGGCGGACAGGTCGTGCACTCGGGCTCCTACGAGGAGCTGCTCGACAACCACGGCTCGGTCACGGGCGACTACCTCGCCGGCCGGCGTGCGATCGCGATGCCCGCGAAGCGCCGCCCGATCGACAAGGCGCGGCAGCTCACCGTCGAGGGCGCTCAGGCGAACAACCTCAAGAACGTCACGGCGAGCTTCCCCCTCGGGGTCCTCACCGCCGTCACGGGCGTCTCGGGGTCGGGCAAGTCGAGTCTCGTGAACGACATCCTGTACAAGGTGCTCGCCAACCAGCTCAACGGCGCCCGCCAGGTGCCGGGCCGCCACAAGCGCGTCACGGGGCTCGAGCACCTCGACAAGGTCGTGCACGTCGACCAGGCGCCCATCGGCCGCACACCGCGCTCGAACCCGGCGACCTACACGGGTGTCTTCGACCGCATCCGCACCCTGTTCTCCGAGACGGTAGAGGCGAAGGCGCGCGGCTACCAGCCCGGGCGCTTCAGCTTCAACGTCAAGGGCGGCCGCTGCGAGAACTGCGCGGGTGACGGCACGATCAAGATCGAGATGAACTTCCTCCCCGACGTCTACGTCGTGTGCGAGGTCTGCCACGGTGCGCGTTACAACCGCGACACCCTGCAGGTGCACTACAAGGGCAAGAACATCGCCGAGGTGCTCGACATGCCGATCTCGGAGGCCGCGGAGTTCTTCGAACCGATCACCGCGATCCACCGCTACCTCAAGACGCTCGTCGACGTGGGCCTCGGCTACGTTCGTCTCGGTCAGAGTGCCACGACCCTGTCGGGCGGCGAGGCGCAGCGCGTGAAGCTCGCGACCGAGCTGCAGAAGCGCTCGAACGGCCGCAGCATCTACGTGCTCGACGAGCCGACCACGGGACTCCACTTCGAGGACGTCCGCAAGCTTCTCGAGGTGCTCGGCGGCCTGGTCGACAAGGGCAACTCGGTCATCGTGATCGAGCACAACCTCGACGTCATCAAGAGCGCCGACTGGATCGTCGACCTCGGCCCCGAGGGCGGCTCGGGCGGCGGCACGATCGTCGCCACCGGCACGCCCGAGCAGGTGGCCCGCAACTCCAAGAGCCACACGGGCTTCTTCCTCGCGGAGCTGCTCGACGCGGAGGCCGCGGGTCAGGGCCGCCGGAAGGCCGGCTGAGGTGGCCGCCGCGCCTCGCGCGGACGTGCTGCCGTGGCGCCCCCGCGCGGGGGAGATCCCGACGGCCCCGGGGGTCTACCGGTTCTCGGATGCCTCCGGCCGCATCCTCTACGTCGGCAAGGCCGTCAACCTCCGCCAGCGCCTCTCGAACTACTTCCAGCCGCTCCGCAGCCTGCATGAGCGCACGCGTCATATGGTGCTCGCGGCATCCAAGGTCGAGTGGACCGTCGTCGCGAGCGACTTCGAGGCGCTGCAGCTCGAGTACACCTGGATCAAGGAGTTCTCGCCGCCCTACAACGTCAAGTTCCGCGACGACAAGAGCTACCCGTACATGGTCGTGACGCTCGCGGACGAGGCTCCGCGCGTCATGGTCACACGCAACCACCGCATCCCGGGCGCCCGCTACTTCGGCCCCTACCCGAAGGTGTGGGCCGTGCGGGAGACGATCGACCTCATGGTGAAGGCGTTCCCGATCCGCACCTGTTCCGACTCGAGCTACAAGCGGGCCATGCAGACGGGCCGGCCGTGCTTCCCCGGTCAGATCGGCCGCTGCGGCGGACCGTGCTCGCAGAAGGTCACGATCGAGGAGCACCGCGAGATCGTCGACCAGTTCATCGCCTTCATGGCGAGCCACGACCGCAGCGTCATCTCGCTGCTGCAACGGGAGATGAAGGACGCGGCGGACGCCTTCGAGTACGAGCGCGCCGCGCGCATCCGCGACCGTATCCA
The DNA here is from genome assembly GCA_023432005.1 of Actinomycetes bacterium. Classification (GTDB taxonomy): domain Bacteria; phylum Actinomycetota; class Actinomycetes; order Actinomycetales; family Microbacteriaceae; genus Homoserinibacter. The sequence continues at coordinate 19,647 of JAEYVF010000013.1, read as the reverse complement.
GGCCCTCGAGAACGTGCTCGAGAAGAGCGCCGTCGTGCTGCCCGATGGCACCGACGTCGACGTCTTCGGCATCGAGGAGGACGAGCTCGCGGCGGCCGTTCAGCAGTTCACCGTGCGCGGGGGCCGCATCCGGGGCGTGCGCAGCTGGGTCGTCGACAAGGAGCTCGACATCAGCTCGGGGGACCTCGTCGAATCGGTGATCGAGACGGCGTACGAGACCGTCACGCCGCCGCGGGAGATCGTCGTGCCGGTGCTGCCCGACGACGCGTCCGCCCTCGAGCTGTGGCTCACCGGCCGACGCGACCGGGGGGCCGTGACCCTGAAGACCGCGCAGCGGGGCGACAAGGCCGCGGTGCTGCAGACCGCGACCCTCAACGCCAAGCAAGCGCTCGCGCTCTACAAGACGCGGCGCACGGCCGACTACGTGGCGCGCACGCAGGCCCTCACCGAGCTGCAGGAGGCACTCGGGCTGCCCGAGGCGCCGCTGCGGATGGAGTGCTACGACGTCTCCCACCTCGGCGGCACGAACGTCGTGGCGTCCATGGTGGTGTTCGAGGACGGGCTCCCGAAGAAGAGCGACTACCGCAAGTTCGCGGTCAACGGCACCGTCGACGACACCGAGTCCCTGGCGCAGGTGCTCCGGCGTCGCCTCGCGCGCCTCGACGAGGACGACGCGCCCGAGGGGGAGGAGCCCGCGCGCCAGAGGCGGCGGTTCGCCTACCGTCCCGGCCTCATCATCGTCGACGGCGGTCAGCCGCAGGTCCAGGCAGTCGCCGCCGTGCTGGAGGAGCTCGGCATCGACGACATCCCGCTCGTGGGCCTTGCGAAGCGGCTCGAGGAGGTATGGCTGCCGGGCGACGAGTTCCCCGTCATCCTGCCGCGCGGCTCCGAAGCCCTCTTCCTGCTGCAGCGCATCCGCGACGAGGCGCACCGCTTCGCCATCACGTTCCAGCGCCAGAAGCGCCGAGCCGACATCGGCACGGTGCTGTCCGAGATCCCGGGCCTCGGTCCGTCGCGCTCGAAGGAGCTCCTGCGCCATTTCGGATCGGTGCGCCGCCTGCGCGCGGCGACGCCCGCCGAGATCGCGGAGGTCCGCGGCATCGGGCCGCAGCTCGCCGACGCCATCGCGGTTAGGCTGGGTGCGGGCCCCGTGGAGGGCTCCGACCGGCCCCAGGAGCAGGAAGACGAGGCATGAGCGACGGGAACGTACGCGAGATGCTCATCGTCACGGGCATGTCCGGTGCCGGGCGCTCCACCGTCGCGAACGCCCTCGAAGACCTCGGCTGGTACGTCGTCGACAACCTCCCTCCGCAGATGCTCCGACCCCTCGTGGACCTCGGCGCCCACACGGGCGACGCCATCCCGAAGATCGCCGCGGTGATCGACGTCCGGGGCGGGAAGCTGTTCGCGGACGCCCAGCGTGCCATCGCCGAGCTGCGCGCGACGAGCGACGCCCGCCTCGTCTTCCTCGACGCGACCGACGCCGCCCTCGTCCGCCGCTTCGAGCAGGTGCGACGCCCCCATCCGCTCCAGGGTGACGGCACCCTGCTCGACGGCATCCTCGCGGAGCGCTCCCGGATGGCGGGGTTGCGGGAGGAGAGCGACGTCGTCATCGACACCACCGAGCTCAACATCCACCAGCTCGCCACGCGCGTCGCGGAGCTGTTCGGCGAGGAGCTCGCGCCGTCGCTCAAGCTCACGGTCATGAGCTTCGGCTTCAAGTACGGGCTGCCGCCCGACGCCGACATGGTGGCCGACCTCCGCTTCCTGCCGAACCCCTACTGGGTGCCGGATCTCGCGCCTCTCACCGGTCTCGACGACGACGTGCGCGACTACGTGCTGGGCCAGCAGGGAGCATCCGAGTTCATCGACAACTACGTCGCCGCCCTCGCCGCGGTCGCCGACGGGTACCGACGCGAGAACAAGCGCCACGCTACGATCGCCATGGGATGCACGGGCGGCAAGCACCGCTCGGTCGCGGTCACCGAGGAGGTGGCGCGCCGCCTCCGAGCGATCCCCGGGGTCTCCGTCACAGTGCGGCATCGCGACCTCGGGCGCGAGTGACATGGCATCGCACGACGACGAGAGACGAGGATGAGCGGGTGGCATTGACGGCGGACGTGAAGGACGAGCTCGTCGCCGTCGAGGTGAGCAAGACGAGCGTGCGGGCCGCCGAGCTCGCGGCGCTCCTGCGCTTCTCGGGCGGACTGCACATCATCTCGGGACGGATCGCCGTCGAGTCCGAGCTCGACTCGCAGAAGGTCGCTCAGCGTGTGCGCCGAGACCTCGCCGAGCTCTACGGCGTGCGCTCGGAGGGCAAGGTCATCAGCTCGGGTGCCGGCAAGGGCGCGAGCTACGTCGTGCGCGTCGTCGACGGCGGAGAGACCCTCGCCCGGCAGACGGGCCTGCTCGACGCGCGCCGGCGACCCATCCGGGGGCTCCCGAACCGCCTCACGACGGGCAACCGCGAGGATCTCGCCGCCATCTGGCGCGGCGCCTTCCTCGCCCGTGGCACGCTCACCGACCCGGGCCGCTCCGCAGCCCTCGAGGTCGTGTGCCCCGGGAACGAGGCCGCCATGGCCCTCGTCGGAGCGGCGGGGCGTCTGCGCATCCCGGCGAAGGCGCGCGAGGTGCGCGGTGTGCACCGCGTCGTCGTGCGCGAGGGTGAGGCGATCGCGGCGATGCTGCGCCTCATGGGCGCCGCCGCGACCGTCGCCGCGTGGGAGGAGCTGCGCCAGCGCCGCGAGGTGCGCGCGACGGCGAACCGCCTGGTGAACTTCGACGACGCCAACCTCCGTCGCTCCGCCCAGGCCGCCGTCGCGGCGTGCGCGCGCGTCGAGCGCGCGCTCGAGATCCTCGGCGACGAGGTCCCCGATCACCTGCGCTACGCGGGGGAGCTGCGCCTCGGGCACCGCGACGCGAGCCTCGACGAGCTGGGCCATTTCGCCGACCCGCCCATGACGAAGGATGCGGTCGCCGGCCGGATCCGCCGGCTGCTCGCGATGGCCGACAAGCGCGCGAGCGATCTGGGCGTGCCCGGCACGGATGCGAACCTGCCTCCCGAGCTCGACGACTAGAGCTCGGGGTCCGAAGACCTCAAGAAGGAAGAAGGAGAACCCATGGCCGTCTACAGCCTCCCGGATCTGCCCTACGACTACGCGGCGCTCGAGCCGAGCATCAGCGCGCGGATCATGGAGCTCCACCACGACAAGCACCACGCGACCTACGTCGCGGGCGCCAACACCGCTCTCGAGAAGCTGGAGGAGGCGCGGGAGTCCGGCGACTTCACCAACGTGCCCAAGCTCGAGAAGGACCTGGCCTTCCACCTCGGCGGTCACGTCAACCACTCGATCTTCTGGAACAACCTGTCGCCGGACGGCGGCGACAAGCCCGTCGGCGAGCTCGCGGCGGCGATCGACGAGTTCTTCGGGTCGTTCGACAAGTTCGTGGGGCACTTCAGCGCCGCGGCGAACAGCCTGCAGGGCTCCGGCTGGGCCGTGCTCGCGTGGGATCCGGTCGGTGCGCGTCTGCTCGTGCACCAGCTCTACGACCAGCAGAACAACACGCCCCTCGGCATCACGCCCATCCTGCAGCTCGATATGTGGGAGCACGCGTTCTACCTCGACTACGTGAACGTCAAGGCCGACTACGTCAAGGCGTTCTGGAACATCGCCAACTGGGCGGACGCGGGTGCTCGCTTCGAGGCCGCACGCTCGGGCGGCGCGGGGCTGCTGCTACTGTCGTAACAGGCGACGCGGCCGGAGCCCGCGCTCCGGCCGCATCTCCCACTTCACCCCACCACATAGACACATCGCGCCCCCAGCGCTCATCAAGGAGAACACGTGTCCGTCAAGATCGGCATCAACGGCTTCGGCCGGATCGGTCGCAACTACTTCCGCGCCGCCCTCGCCCAGGGCGCCGACATCGAGATCGTCGCTGTGAACGACCTCACCGACAACAAGACCCTCGCGCACCTGCTGAAGTACGACTCGGTCGGCGGACGCCTGGATGCGGACGTCTCGTACGACGCCGATTCGATCACCGTCAACGGCACCTCCATCAAGGTCTTCGAGGAGCGCGACCCCGCGAACCTCCCGTGGGGCGAGCTCGGCGTCGACATCGTCATCGAGTCGACCGGTCGCTTCACGAAGGCCGTCGACGCGCAGAAGCACATCGCCGGCGGCGCCAAGAAGGTCATCATCTCGGCGCCGGGCACCGACGTCGACGGCACCTTCGTGATGGGTGTCAACGAGGGCACCTACGACCCTGCGACGATGCACGTGATCTCGAACGCCTCGTGCACCACGAACTGCCTCGCGCCGCTCGCGAAGGTGTTCAACGACAACTTCGGCATCGAGCGCGGCTTCATGATGACGGCCCACGCGTACACGGCCGACCAGAACCTGCAGGACGGCCCGCACGGCGACCTGCACCGCGCCCGCGCGGCCGCCATCAACATCGTGCCCGCCTCGACCGGCGCCGCGAAGGCGATCGGCCTCGTGCTGCCGGAGCTCAACGGCAAGCTGAGCGGCTCGTCGTACCGTGTCCCGGTCCCCACCGGGTCGATCGTCGACCTCACGATCATCACTCCCACCGAGGGTCTCACCGCCGACGTCATCAACGCCGCCTACAAGAAGGCCGCGGCCGAGGGCGAGCTCGTCGGCTACCTCAAGTACAACGAGGACGCCATCGTGTCGAGCGACATCCAGCTCGACCCGCACTCCTCGGTCTTCGACGCGGGTCAGACCAACGTGTCCGGCAACCTCGTGAAGGTGTCGTCCTGGTACGACAACGAGTGGGGCTACTCGAACCGTCTGGTCGACCTCACCGAGTACGTCGCCGAGCGCCTCTAAGCGATGACCCTCCGGACGATCGACAGCCTGCCCGATCAGTTGGACGGTGCCGGGCTGTCCGGCAAGGTCGTGCTCCTGCGCTGCGACCTCAACGTTCCTCTCAAGGACGGTGTCATCACCGACGACGGCCGGGTGCGCGCATCCGTTCCGACCATCCGCCTCCTCCTCGAGAAGGGCGCGAAGGTCGTCGTGATGAGCCACCTCGGTCGTCCGGAGGGCGCACCCGACCCGAAGTACTCGCTCGCCCCCGTCGCGGTGCGCCTGGGCGAGCTGCTCGGCGTCGACGTCGCGTTCTCGCCCGAGACGGTGGGGGAGTCGGCCGCGGGCGTCATCGCCGCGGCCCCCGCTCCCGGCGTCGTGCTTCTCGAGAACCTCCGCTTCAACGCCGGAGAGGCATCCAAGGACGCCGCCGCGCGCGAGGCCTTCGCTGCCGAGCTCGCGAGCCTCGGTGATGTCGTCGTGTCCGACGGCTTCGGCGTCGTGCATCGCAAGCAGGCGAGCGTCTACGAGCTCGCGAAGGCGCTCCCGAGCGCGGCGGGCCTGCTCATCGTCTCCGAGCTCGAGGTGCTCGACAAGCTCACCGAGACCCCGGAGCGCCCCTACACGGTCGTGCTCGGCGGTTCGAAGGTCTCCGACAAGCTCGGCGTGATCGGGCACCTGCTGCCCCGAGTGGATGCGCTGCTCATCGGCGGCGGCATGCTCTTCACCTTCCTCGCGGCCCAGGGTCACCAGGTCGCGTCGAGCCTCCTCGAGCAGGATCAGCTCGACACGGTGCGCGGCTACCTCGCCGAGGCCGAGGAGCGCGGCGTCGAACTCGTGCTCCCCACGGATGTCGTGGTCGCCTCCGGCTTCTCGGCCGACGCCGAGCACGTCGTGGCCCCGGCAGACGGCATCGAGCAGACGGCCTTCGGCGCCTCCGGGATCGGGCTCGACATCGGCCCCGCCACGGCCGCCGCGTTCGCCGAGCGTGTGCGCGGCTCGAAGACCGTCTTCTGGAACGGGCCCATGGGCGTGTTCGAGTTCCCGGCCTTCGCCGCGGGCACGCGCGCCGTCGCCGAGGCGCTCACCCACGTCGACGGCCTCGGCGTCGTCGGGGGAGGCGACTCCGCCGCGGCGATCCGCCAGCTCGGTTTCGCCGACGAGCAGTTCGGTCACGTCTCGACGGGCGGCGGCGCGAGCCTCGAGTTCCTCGAGGGGAAGAAGCTTCCGGGCCTCGAGGTCCTCGGATGGGAGAGCTGATGGCCACCCGCACACCGTTCATCGCCGGCAACTGGAAGATGAACCTCGACCACCTGCAGGCGATCGCCTTCGTGCAGAAGCTCGCGTGGACGCTCAAGGACAAGAACCACGACTTCTCCGACGTCGAGGTCGCGGTCTTCCCGCCGTTCACCGACCTGCGCTCGGTGCAGACGCTCATCGAGGGCGACAAGCTCGAGCTGAAGTTCGGCGCACAGGACGTCTCGCAGCACGATTCGGGCGCCTACACGGGCGAGATCTCGGGGGCGTTCCTGTCGGCGCTCGACGCCGCGTACGTCATCATCGGCCACTCCGAGCGCCGTCAGTACCACGGCGAGTCGGACGAGATCGTCGCGGCGAAGGTCGCGGCCGCGCACCGCCACGGCATCGTGCCTGTGATCTGCGTGGGGGAGACCGCCGACGACCTCGAGCAGCACGGCCCGAGCGCGGTGCCCGTCGCCCAGCTCCGCGCAGCGCTCGAGGGCGCTACGGCCGGCAAGGAGATCGTCGTCGCCTACGAGCCCGTCTGGGCGATCGGCTCCGGCCAGGCCGCGACGAGCGCGCAAGCGCAGCAGGTCTGCGAGGCGCTGCGCGCCCTCCTCGCCGAGGTCCAGGGCGCCGAGGCCGCCGCGGCCACGCGCATCCTGTACGGCGGCTCGGTGAAGGCGGCGAACATCGCCGGCTTCCTCAAGGAGCCGGATGTCGACGGCGCCCTCGTGGGCGGGGCGAGCCTCCAGCTCGAGGAGTTCGCGAGCATCGTGCGCTTCAAGAGCCACGTCGGCACGCTCTGAGCGGGCCCCTCGCTTATACTGAACGTCGGCCCTCCGGCCGACCCGTAAGCCCGAAAGTCAGGAAGACACTCGTCATGGACGTTCTCTGGTCGATCGTGCAGGTCGCCTTCCAGATCCTGCTCGGCATCACGAGCCTTCTGCTGACCCTCCTGATCCTCCTGCACAAGGGGCGCGGCGGCGGTCTGTCCGACATGTTCGGCGGCGGCGTGACGAGCAACCTGGGCGCCTCGGGCGTCGCGGAGCGCAACCTCAACCGCATCACGGTCGCGCTCGGCATCACATGGTTCTTCTCCATCGTCGTGCTGGGCCTTCTCACCAAGTTCGGCGTCGGCGTCTAGCCGCGCCGCGACCACCACACCCGAGGAGAGAGCTATGGCATCGGGCGGCAGCGCCATCCGCGGTTCCCGCGTCGGATCCGGCCCCATGGGGGAGCAGGATCGCGGTTACCACGCCGACCGCGTCGCGGTCTCGTACTGGGACGCACTCGGCAACGAGACGGTCCGTTACTTCGCGGCGAACCTCCCCGACGAGGAGATCCCCGAGACGATCGACAGCCCCACGACGGGCCTGCCGGCGGGCCGTGACAAGGACAACCCTCCCGCCGTGCAGAAGACGGAGCCCTACAAGACGCACCTCGCGTACGTGAAGGAGCGCCGCACGGAGGAGGAGGCGCAGCAGATCCTCGACGACGCCCTCCGGCAGCTGCGCGAGCGCCGCGGCACCACCGCTCCCGCCTCCTGACGCGCTGCGGACGGCGCGCCCGCATCCGCCGTCGCTCGCTGCGGACTCAGCGGCTCACGACTGCGGGATCTCGTGCGCCGCGGTCCAGAATCGCTCGCGCGTGAGCAGGTTCTCCGGAACCTCGGCCGCCGCGTCGACGTCGACGAAGAAGACGGTGCGCCGCTTGCCGCGCACGCCCGCGACCGGCACGTCGGAGGGGTTCGCGTCCGCGAGGGCCAGGCCCAGTGCCCCCGCCTTGTCGGAGCCGGCCATCACGAGCCAGATGCGCTCGGATGCGTTGATGACCGGCAGCGTGAGCGTCAGGCGCTCGGGCGGCGGCTTGGGGGAGTTCGTCTCGGACAGCACGACGTGGTGGCGGTCGCGCACGGCGTCGTGGTCGGGGAAGAGCGACGCGACGTGACCGTCCGGGCCGACCCCGAGGAAGGTGAGATCGAACACGGGGTGCTCGGCTCCGGCGGGCGCGGCCGCGGCCAGTTCGGCCGCGTAGGCCTCCGCTGCATCCTCGATCGTCGCGTGCTCGCCGACGGCGGGGAAGGCCTTGATCTGCTCGGGACGGAGCTCGAGGGCGTCGAGCAGGGCGCGACGCGACTGGGTCTCGTTGCGCTCGGGGTCGCCCTTCGGGAGGTAGCGCTCGTCTCCCCACCAGAAGGTCACCCGCGACCAGTCGACCTTGTCGCGGTTCTTCGACGCGGCGATGGCGGCGAGCACCGCCTCGCCCATCGTGCCGCCCGTGAGCACGACGTGCGCCTCGTCCTTCTCGTCGAGGATCTCGCGCATGCGCTTGAGGAAGCGGGCCGCGACGGCGGCCGAGAGGCTCGACTTGCTGTCGTAGACCCGCACACGTCGATCGCTCACGGTCGCTTCCCTCCGGACCCGGCTCCCGCGGCGGGTGCCTCGAGCAGCGCGAGTCCCTTCTGGACGACCTCGCCGAAGAGATCGTCGGGGTCGAGCCTACGCAATTCCTCGGCAAGGCAGTCGCGCAGGCTGCGGCGGGCGAGGGAGATGTCGTGCGTCGGCTGGTTGGGCTGCACGAGCGTCGCGATGCCCGGCTGCTCGCGCTCGAGCCGGATGTCGCCCGAGGCCCGCGTGAGCGTCACACCGTGGATGCCGGTCGAGCCACGCGCGTCGGTCGTCTCGAGGTCGACGGGCGCATCGAGCTGCAGGCGCAGCCACGCCGCGAGGAGCTCGGTCGAGGGGGAGTCGGAGGAGCCGCTCACCGCGATGCGCTCGACGGGCTCGTACGGCGGCTGGTCGAGCACGGCGGCGAGCTGCGCGCGCCACAGGGTGAGGCGCGTCCAGGCGAAGTCGGTGTCGCCCGGCCGGTAGGTGCGACCGATGGATGCGAGGGCCTCGACGGGATCCGGGTGCTCCGCGGCGTCTGTGATGCGACGCTGCGCGATGCGGCCGAGCGCCGATGCGCTCGGATCCTCGGGCGCCTGACGGGGCCACCACACGACGACGGGCGCGTCCGGCAGCAGGAGGCTCATGACGAGCCCCTCCTCGTCGGATGCCGCCGCGCCGTAGGCGCGGAGCACGACGACCTCGCTCGCGCCGGCGTCACCGCCCACACGGATCTGCCCGTCGATGCGCGCGTCCTCGTCGGAGTGCTCGGCACGGCGCGACAGCACGATGACGCGCATCGGGTGCTCGCGCGACGCGTCGTTGGCGGCCTCGATGGCCTCCTCCTCGTCGCCGAGCGTCGTGGCGATCACGAGGGTCAGCACGCGGCCGAGGGCCACCGCACCGCCCTCCTCGCGGATCTTCACGAGCGCCTTCGAGATGGCGCTCGTCGTGGTGTCGGGAAGGTCGACGATCATGGTTCTCTCCGGATCAGGGACGACGCCAGGTGCGGCCGTCGCGAGCGAGGAGCTCGTCGGCGGATGCGGGACCCCAGGTGCCGGGCTTGTACTGCTCGAGGGGCCCGCCGAGCGACTCCCAGTAGCTCTCGATCGGGTCGAGGATCTTCCAGCTGAGCTCGACCTCCTCGTGGCGCGGGAAGAGGGGCGGGTCGCCGAGCAGCACGTCGAGGATGAGCCGCTCGTAGGCCTCCGGGCTCGCCTCGGTGAAGGCGTGGCCGTATCCGAAGTCCATCGTCACGTCGCGCACCTGCATGCCCGCGCCCGGCACCTTCGACCCGAAGCGGATCGTGACGCCCTCGTCGGGCTGCACGCGGATGACGAGCGCGTTCGAGCCGAGCGCCGAGGTCTGCGACTCCGCGAAGAGATACTGCGGTGCGCGCTTGAAGACGACCGCGATCTCGGTCACGCGGCGCCCGAGACGCTTGCCCGCGCGCAGGTAGAACGGCACCCCGGCCCACCGGCGCGTGTTGATCTCGAGCTTGAGCGCCGCGTAGGTCTCGGTAACCGACTGCGGGTTCATGCCGTCCTCGTCGAGGAAGCCGGGCACCTTCTCGCCGCCCTGCCAGCCGCCCGCGTACTGACCGCGCGCCGTGGCCGTCGAGAGGTCCTTCGGCAGGTGCACGGCCGAGAGCACCTTCTCCTTCTCGGCGCGGAGGTCGGCGGCGTCGAACGACACCGGCTCCTCCATGGCCGTGAGGGCGAGCAGCTGCAGCAGGTGGTTCTGGATGACGTCGCGCGCGGCACCGATGCCGTCGTAGTAGCCGGCACGGCCGCCCACGCCGATGTCCTCGGCCATCGTGATCTGCACGTGGTCGACGTAGTTGGCGTTCCAGATGGGCTCGTAGAGCTGGTTGGCGAAGCGCAGGGCCAGGATGTTCTGGACCGTCTCCTTGCCGAGGTAGTGGTCGATGCGGAAGACGCTGTCGGCCGGGAAGACCGACTCGACGACGTCGTTGAGCTCGCGCGCCGACTGCAGGTCGTGCCCGAACGGCTTCTCGATGACGACGCGGCGCCACTGTCCGGGCACCTGCTCCGCGAGGCCCGAGCGACGCAGCTGCTCCGTGACGACGGGGAACGACTTCGGGGGAATCGAGAGGTAGAAGGCGTGGTTGCCCATCGTGCCGCGCTTCTCGTCGAGGTCGGCGAGGGTCTCCTTCAGGCGGTCGAACGCGCTGTCGTCGTCGAACTCGCCCTGCACGAAGCGGATGCCCTGCTTGAGCTGGCGCCACACGTCCTCGTCGAAGGGCGTCCGCGCGTACTGCTTGACGGCGTCGTGCACGACCTTCTCGAAGTCCTGGTCGGCCCAGTCGCGCCGTGCGAAGCCCACGAGACCGAAGCCCGGCGGCAGCAGTCCGCGGTTCGCGAGGTCGTATACGGCCGGCATCAGCTTCTTGCGCGACAGGTCGCCCGTCACACCGAAGATGATGAGGCTCGACGGCCCCGCGATGCGGTTGAGTCGACGATCGGAGGCGATCCGGAGCGGATTGTGGTCCCGCGTGATCTCCGCCGGCATGTCTCAGCCGATCCGCTCGCGCAGCGTCGCGACACCGTCGACGACGTCCGGGAGCGTGAGGGTCAGCACGGGGCGGCCGTGCTCGGCGAGCACGCTCGCGTCGCCCGCGGCCTGGGCCTGGATGAGCTGGCCGAAGGTGAACGGGCGCTCGGGGATCTCGAGGTCGCTGCCCCCGGCACCCACGATCTGCAGGAAGACCCCGACCGCGGGACCGCCCTTGTGGTACTGGCCCGTGGAGTGCAGGAAGCGCGGACCCCATCCGAAGGTCACGGGGCGGCCGGCGCGACGCGCGAGCGCCTCGCGGATGGCGGGCAACCCGGGGAAGGCGGGACGGTCGAGGTATGCCTGCACCGAGACGTATCCGTTGTCGGGGAGGGCGGCGAGGAGGGCGTCGATCGCGCCATCGAGTGTCCGGTCGGCGATCTCGAGGCCCCCGGCGGTGCGCACCTCGACGCCGTCGCTCGTGAAGAGCGCGGGCGTCGGCTCCGGGCGGGCGTCGAGCAGACCGCGCGCGGCGATCTTCGCGGACTCCACATCGGGCTGGTCGAAGGGGTTGATGCCGAGCAGTCGGCCGGCCACGGCCGTCGCGTACTCCCACACGAGGAGCTGGCCGCCGAGCGATCCCGACACCTCGATCTCGCCGTCGCGCACGACGCGCGTCTCGCGCTCGTTGGCCACGAGGCGCACGATCTGGACGTCGGGCAGACCCGCGGTCACCTCGAAGGAGTCCACGTCGAGCACGACGGGCAGGATGCCCTTGGCGTCCTTGCCGGTGGATTCGGCGATGAGCTGCTCGACCCAGTCGCCGAAGCCCACGATGTGGGTGCCGTCGGAGACGATGCCGAGCTTGTCGCGCAGGGGAGCGGTGCCCGCGATCGCAGCGCCGAGCACGAGTCCCGGGTTCCGCTCGCTGTCGATCGCGAGCTCGAGCGTCACGGCCTGCGCCTCGTCGAGGAGCTCCGCGATGTCGACGCCCGCGAGGCCCGTGGGCACGAGGCCGAAGGCCGTGAGCGCCGAGTAGCGGCCTCCCACGTTCGGGTCGGCGTTGAACACACGGTAGCCGTCGGCGCGGGCCGACTGATCCAGCGGCGAGCCCGGGTCGGTCACCACGACGATGCGCTCGGTGGGGTCGATGCCCGCATCCCGGAACGCCTTCTCGTAGACGCGCTTCTGGCTGTCGGTCTCGACCGTCGATCCCGACTTCGAGGAGATGACGACGGCGGTCGCCGCGAGGCGGTCCTCGAGAGCCGAGCGCACCTGCGCGGGGTCGGTCGAGTCGAGCACGGTGAGGGCGACGCCGTAGGTGTTCGCGATGACCTCGGGGGCGAGCGACGAGCCGCCCATCCCACCGAGCACGATGTGGCTGACGCCCTTGGCGCGCAGGTCGTCGCGCAGGGCCAGGATGTCGTCCACGAGACCCTCGGAGACCGCCACCGCCTCCGTCCAGCCGAGGCGCTTGGACGCCTCGTCCTCGGCGGCGGGGCCCCAGAGGGTCTCGTCCTGCGTCGTGATGCGGCCGGCGACACCGTCCGCGACGAGCTGCGGGACGTGTCGCTCGACGGCCTCGGCCGCCGCTCCCGTGACGGCGACCGTCACGGTCACTTCGCCGCCTCCAGCGCAGCAGTGACCGTGTCGAGGAGCTCGTTCCACGAGACGATGAACTTCTCCACGCCCTCGCGCTCGAGGGTCGCGGTCACGTCGTCGTAGTCGACGCCGACGGAGGCGAGGTCGTCGAGCACCTTCTGCGCCTCGGCGTACGAGCCCGTGACGGCGTCGCCGTGCAGGGGAGCGTGGTCGAAGGTCGCCTCGAGCGTCTTCTCGGGCATCGTGTTGACGACGCCGGCGACCGCGAGCTCGGTCACGTAGAGGGTGTCGGGGAGAGCCGGGTCCTTGACGCCGGTCGAGGCCCACAGCGGCCGCTGCAGGTTCGCACCCGCTGCGAGCAGCGCCTGTGCGCGCTCGCTCGCGAACTCCTTCTCGAAGAGCTGGTAGGCCAGCTGCGCGTTCGCGATGCCGGCCTTGCTCTTGAGCGCGAGCGCCTCATCCGTTCCGATGGCCTCGAGTCGCTTGTCGATCTCGGTGTCGACACGCGACACGAAGAACGAGGCGACGGAGTGGATCGTCGAGAGATCGTGGCCGGCCGCCTGCGCTTTCTCGAGGCCCGCGAGGTAGGCCTCGATGACCTGGCGGTGACGCTCGAGGCTGAAGATGAGCGTCACGTTGACGCTGATGCCCTTCGCGATCGTCTCGGTGATGGCCTCGAGGCCCTCGATCGTCGCGGGGATCTTGATCATCGCGTTCGGGCGGTCGACCTTGGCCCACAGCTGCTCGGCCTGGGCGATCGTGCCCGCGGCGTCGTGGGCGAGACCCGGCTCGACCTCGATCGACACGCGGCCGTCGACGCCCTTCGTGGCGTCATAGATGGGACGGAAGATGTCGGACGCGGTGGCCACGTCATCCGTCGTGATCTCGAAGACGGCCTCGGTGACGCTCGCGCCGGACGTCGCGAGGGCGGCGACCTGCTCGTCGTAGGCCTGGCCCTTGGCGAGGGCGGCGGCGAAGATGGTCGGGTTGGTCGTGACGCCGACGACATCGCGCTCGGCGATGAGCTTCTCGAGCCCGCCCGAGGCGATGCGCTCACGCGAGAGGTCGTCGAGCCAGATGCTCACGCCGAGTGCGGACAGCTCGGCGGTCTTGGTGTTCTCGGACATGTGTGGATCTTCTTCCGTGGAGGGGTTCGGGTCAGTTGCTCGCCGCGGCGAGGGAGTCCTTGGCGGCCGCCACGACGTGCTCCGTCGTGATGCCGAACTCGCGGTAGAGGGTCTTGTAGTCGGCAGAGGCGCCGAAGTGCTCGATCGACACCGCGCGTCCGTTCACGCCGAGGAACGGCGCCCAGGTGAGGGCGAGGCCCGCCTCCACCGAGACGCGTGCCGTGACGGATGCGGGGAGCACCGACTCGCGGTACGCCTCGTCCTGCTCGGCGAACCACTCCTGGCTCGGCACGCTCACGACGCGGGCCTTCACGCCCTCGCCCTTCAGCTGCTCGCGGGCTTCGAGTGCGAACTGCACCTCCGAGCCCGTCGCGAGCAGGATGACGTCGGGGGCGCCGCCGGGGGCCTCCGCGAGCACGTACGCGCCGCGCGAGACGTTCGAGGCCGACGCGAGCACGTCACCCTCGGCCGCGCCGTCGCCGCGCTCGAACACGGGCAGGTTCTGACGGCTCAGCGCGATGCCGGCCGGGCCGCCGCGGCGCTCGAGGATGGTCTTCCACGCCCACGCGACCTCGTTGGCGTCCGCGGGGCGGACGATGTCGAGGCCGGGGATGGCGCGCAGCGTCGTGAGCTGCTCGATCGGCTGGTGCGTGGGGCCGTCCTCGCCGAGCGCGACCGAGTCGTGCGTCCACACGAAGATCGACGGCACCTTCATGAGGGCCGCGAGGCGCACCGCGGGGCGCATGTAGTCGCTGAAGATCAGGAACGTGCCGCCGAAGGCGCGGGTGTTGCCGTGCAGCACGATCCCGTTGAGGATCGCCGCCATCGCGTGCTCGCGGATGCCGAAGTGCAGCACGCGGCCGTAGGGGTCGCCCGACCACTCGTGGGTCGACCACTGCGCCGGGATGAACGACTTCGCGCCCTCGATCGTCGTGAGGTTCGACTCCGCGAGGTCGGCCGACCCGCCCCACAGCTCCGGGATGACCGCGCCGAGCGCGCCGAGCACCTTGCCGCTCGCGGCGCGCGTCGACAGGTCCTTGCCCGCCTCGAACACCGGGAGCGCGTCCTCGATGCCCTCGGGCAGCTCGCCCGACTGGATGCGGTCGAAGAGCGCCTTCTTCTCGGGGTGGGCGGCGGCCCAGGCGTCGAAGCCCTTCTGCCACTCGGCCTTCGCGGCCTCTCCGCGCTCGATCGCCTTCCGCGTGTGGGCGATGACCTCGTCGGCCACGACGAAGGTCTCGGCGGGGTCGAAGCCGAGCACCTCCTTGACGGCTGCGAGCTCCTCGGCGCCGAGCGCCGATCCGTGGATCTTGCCGGTGTTCTGCTTCTTCGGGCTCGGCCAGCCGATGATCGTCTTGAGGATGATGAGGCTCGGCTTGTCGCGCTCGCCCTGCGCGGCGATGATCGCGTCGTAGAGGGCCTGGACGTCTTCGACGTACTCGCCCGTCTTCTTCCAGTCGACGGTCTGCACCTGCCAGCCGTAGGCCTCGTAGCGCTTCGCGACGTCCTCGGTGAAGGCGACGTTGGTGTCGTCCTCGATGGAGATCTGGTTCGAGTCGTAGATCGCGATGAGGTTGCCGAGCTGCTGGTGGCCGGCGAGCGACGATGCCTCGGCGCTCACGCCCTCCTGGAGGTCGCCGTCGCCCGCGATGACGTAGGTGTAGTGGTCGAAGGGGCTCGTGCCGTCGGCGGCGTCGGGGTCGAAGAGACCGCGCTCGAAGCGCTGCGCGTAGGCGAAGCCCACGGCGGAGGAGATGCCCTGGCCGAGCGGGCCGGTCGTGATCTCGACGCCGTCGGTGTGGCCGTACTCGGGGTGACCGGGGGTCTTGGAACCCCACGTGCGGAGGGCCTTCAGGTCGTCGAGCTCGAGTCCGTATCCGCCGAGGTAGAGCTGCACGTACTGCGTGAGCGAGCTGTGGCCCGCCGAGAGGATGAAGCGGTCTCGGCCGACCCAGTGCGTGTCTGCCGGGTCGTGACGCATGACCTTCTGGAAGAGGAGGTAGGCGGCGGGCGCGAGGCTCATCGCCGTTCCCGGGTGGCCGTTGCCCACCTTCTCCACGGCGTCCGCGGCGAGGATGCGCGCCGTGTCGACCGCCTTCTTGTCGAGCTCGTCCCAGGAGAGTGCTGCCACGTGAATGTCGACCTTTCGCAGGCGGGGCAGCGTTGACGCGCCCCGGGGTGGTGTCCGCTCGCCGAATCGGACTTCGACGGCGCACCGTGCGCACCGCACATCGTCCGGGGGAGAGGATGGGGAGGGCGCGCGCGGTCGGCGAGCAAGGCCAGCATAGCGAGAAGCCCATTCCCGCGCCGGAAGGCTACGGCAAGGGTCGAAAGGCCCGAAGCGCGGGTGCCCGGCGGCGCGCGACGCTCCCGTAGACTGGAGGGCAGCCGATCCGAT
This sequence comes from Actinomycetes bacterium, assembly GCA_023432005.1. Lineage (GTDB taxonomy): Bacteria > Actinomycetota > Actinomycetes > Actinomycetales > Microbacteriaceae > Homoserinibacter. Next base: position 3,545 of record JAEYVF010000013.1, on the reverse strand, counting down.
CCGAGGAGCCATGCAGCAGTCCGCCCCGAGCGCGCCCGCGCCGGCATCGCCCGACATCGCGACATCCGAGGTCCCCTCGCTCGGTCGCATCGGCTTCCGCCGCAAGGCGCTCGCGTACGTCGCGCTCACGAAACCGCGCGTCATCGAGCTGCTGCTCGTCACGACCGCGCCGGTCATGGTGCTGGCCGCGCAAGGCCACCTCGACTGGGGGTTCGTCGGCCTGCTCGTCGCGACGCTCGTCGGCGGGGCGCTCTCGGCCGGAAGCGCGAACGCGTTCAACTGCTACATCGACCGCGACATCGACCGCGTCATGAAGCGCACGCAGAGCCGCCCGCTCGTGACGGGCGAGCTCAGCCCGCGCGAGGCGCTCGTGTTCTCGTGGGTCACGGGGATCGTGTCGATCGCCGTGCTGTGGGTGTTCACCACGTGGCTCGCGGCGGTGCTCTCCGCCGTCGCCATCGCGTTCTACGTGCTCATCTACACGCTCATCCTCAAGCGGCGCACGCCGCAGAACATCGTGTGGGGCGGCATCGCGGGATGCATGCCCGTGCTCATCGGATGGGCGGCCGTCACAGGCACGCTCGACTGGGCGCCCGTCATCCTCTTCGGCATCGTCTTCCTCTGGACACCGCCGCACTACTGGCCGCTCTCGATGCGCTACAAGGACGACTACGCGGCGGCCGAGGTGCCGATGCTCGCCGTCGTGCGCGGGCGCACCGCCGTGGGGCTGCAGGTCGTGCTCTACGCGTGGGCGACGGTCGTGTGCTCGCTGCTGCTCATCCCGCTCGCCCCGATGGGCGTCGTCTACACCGTCATCGCGGTACTCGCTGGCGCGTGGTTCCTCATCGAGTCGCACCGCCTGTACGCCGCCGCCATCCGCCCGGGCGAGGTCAAGCCCATGCGCGTGTTCCACGCGAGCATCACCTATCTGACGCTCGTCTTCATCGCGGTCGGCGTCGACCCGCTCGTGTTCATCCCGTTCCCCGCCCTGCTCCCGTGAGCCTGCGGACCCCCCTCGGCTGGGCGGCGTCACGCTGGACGCTCGGCACCCGCGCGCTGCGTTGGGGGACCACCGCGGCGCTCGTGACCGCCGTGCTCATCGTGCTCGGGGGCGTGACCGTACGTGTGACGGGCTCGGGACTCGGCTGCCCGACGTGGCCGACGTGCACGGAGGACTCGCTCATCGCGACTCCCGAGCTCGGCATCCACGGAGCCATCGAGTTCGGCAACCGGCTCGTGACGGGCCTGCTGATCGTCGCGGTCGGCTGGGCGATCGTCGCCGCGCGCCTGCAGAAGCCGCGTGATCGCACGCTCACGCGCCTCGCATGGTCGATGTTCTGGCTCGTCGTCGCGAACGCCGTCGCGGGGGGCTTCACCGTGTGGTTCGAGCTCAACCCGTGGATGGTGGCGACCCACTTCGTGCTCGCCATGAGCCTCCTCGCGTGCGCGACCTTCACGTGGCACCGCGCACGCTGGCGCGGAGGAGACGGACCGCGTCCCGGCCCCGCGTCGCGCGGACTCGCGTGGGCGCTCGTCGCCGCGACGGCGGCCCTCGTGCTCGTCGGCACGCTCGTCACCGGATCCGGCCCGCACGCGGGCGACTCGAGCGACGTACCGCGCATGGGCTTCGACTGGACGACGGTCACGATCGTCCACGGCACGCTCGCCGTCGTCGTGCTCGCACTCGCGGCCGCTCTCGCCTTCCGTCTCCGCACGGAGGACGGCGGTCGCCTCGCCCTCGGCCGCGTCGGCATCTTCCTGCTCGTGCTGCTCGCCCAGCTGGCGCTCGGCATCGTGCAGTCGCTCATCGGCCTCCCCGAGTTGCTCGTCGTGGGTCACGTCGTGTTCGCCGCGCTCGTGTGGGTGGGCGCCCTGCGCGTGCTCCTCGACACCGATCCGCGGCTGTGGGCCGTGCGCGAGCACCAACTCGACGACATCCGCCCGGCGGAGCCCGCGACCGCCAGCCTCTGAGCAGGTCCACCCTGTAGACTCGAGAGGTTGGATCGCGAGGTCGCGAGCACCGCGTCGATGGGGCCGCGGATGCGTCACCGCGATCGTGCGATCCGACCCGGAATGCCGACACGAGCGGAATGGTTCGCTTCGGCGGAAGAGAGGTAGCCCCATGTCAGACGTGCTCATCGACCGTCCTGAGCTCGCCAGCCTCGGTCAGTACGAGTTCGGCTGGGCCGACTCGGATGCGGCAGGCGCCTCCGCGCGTCGCGGGCTCTCCGAAGAGGTCGTCACCGACATCTCGCGGCTCAAGAACGAGCCCGAGTGGATGCTCAAGAACCGTCTCAAGGCGCTCAAGCTCTTCGAGATGAAGCCCATGCCCACGTGGGGAGCCGACCTCAGCGGCATCGACTTCGACAACATCAAGTACTTCGTGCGCTCGACCGAGAAGCAGGCGGGCAGCTGGGAAGAGCTCCCCGAGGACATCAAGAACACCTACGAGAAGCTCGGCATCCCCGAGGCGGAGCGTCAGCGTCTCGTCGCGGGTGTCGCCGCCCAGTACGAATCCGAGGTCGTCTACCACCAGATCCGCGAGGACCTCGAGGCGCAGGGCGTGATCTTCCTCGACACCGACACGGCGCTCAAGGAGCACCCGGAGATCTTCCAGGAGTACTTCGGCACCGTCATCCCCTCGGGCGACAACAAGTTCGCGGCGCTCAACTCGGCCGTCTGGTCGGGCGGCTCGTTCGTCTACGTGCCGAAGGGCGTGCACGTGGAGATCCCGCTGCAGGCCTACTTCCGCATCAACACCGAGAACATGGGGCAGTTCGAGCGCACGCTCATCATCGCCGACGAGGGCTCGTACGTTCACTACATCGAAGGCTGCACGGCCCCGATCTACAAGTCCGACTCGCTGCACTCGGCGGTCGTCGAGATCATCGTCAAGAAGAACGCCCGCGTGCGCTACACGACGATCCAGAACTGGTCGAACAACGTCTACAACCTCGTCACGAAGCGCGCTCGCGCCGAGGAGGGCGCGACGATGGAGTGGATCGACGGCAACATCGGCTCCAAGGTCACCATGAAGTACCCCTCGATCTTCCTCGTGGGCGAGCACGCCAAGGGCGAGACCCTCTCGGTCGCGTTCGCGGGCCCCGGCCAGCACCAGGACGCCGGCGCGAAGATGATCCACATGGCGCCGTACACGACGAGCTCGATCGTGTCGAAGTCGATCGCGCGCGGCGGAGGGCGAGCCGGCTATCGCGGCGAGGTGCGCGTGGAGGCGAACGCCCACCACTCGGCGAACACCGTGCGCTGCGACGCCCTGCTCGTCGACACGATCTCGCGCTCGGACACCTACCCGGCCATCGACATCCGCGTCGACGACGTGCAGCTCGGCCATGAGGCCACCGTCTCGCGCGTCTCCGAGGAGCAGCTCTTCTACCTGCAGTCCCGCGGCATGCCCGAAGACGAGGCGATGGCGATGATCGTGCGCGGCTTCATCGAGCCGATCGCGCGCGAGCTGCCGATGGAGTACGCGCTCGAACTCAACAAGCTCATCGAGATGAGCATGGAAGGATCCGTGGGCTAAGTGT
>JAEYVF010000009.1 GCA_023432005.1 Actinomycetes bacterium | reverse complement strand
CGCCGACCCCGCCTGGCTCGCCGCGACCGCCGCGGCCACCGGCATCCCGCAGCGCGCGCTCGCCGCCTACGCGGGCGCGGCCCTCGTGAAGGCGGAGGCGATGCCCGGATGCGGGCTCAGCTGGGCGACGCTCGCCGGGTTGGGCGCCACCGAGTCGGGGCACGGTCGGCACGGCGGCTCGCGCCTCGACGCGAACGGCACGGCGACGCCCGGCATCTTCGGGGTGGCGCTCGACGGCGACGGTGTCGCGCTCATCCCCGACAGCGACGGCGGCGAGATCGACGGCGACGCGGAGTCGGATCGCGCGGTCGGCCCGATGCAGCTCATCCCCGAGGCGTGGCGCAACTGGCACGTCGACGGCGGTGGCGACGGCGTCGAGGACCCGCAGAACATCGACGACGCCGTGCTCGCCGCCGCCAACTACCTCTGCCGCGCGAGCACCGCGTTCGACACGGAGGAGGGCTGGCGCGCCGGCATCGGCGCGTACAACTCGCCCGAGCGCTACCTCGGCACGGTGGCGAAGCACGCGATCGCGTACGCGGAGGCCGTGAACGGCAGGTGATCGACGAGCGCCGCGCGCAGCGCGACGCGTCTCGAGATCACCGCCGGGCGCCTCCGCTCAGTGGTGGCGCGCCGTCGACGAGCGCACGACGAGCTCGTACGGCAGGTCGATGTTGAGCTCCTCGGCCGAGCGCACGCCGGGGTGCAGCTCGTCCATGAGCACCTCGACCGCCATCCGTCCCTGCATGTCGGGGAACTGGGCGATCGTCGTGAGCCCGAAGAACTCGGCGAGCTCGTGGTCGTCGATGCCCATGATCGACACGTCGGCCGGCACGTGCATGCCGAGGTCCTTCGCGGCGAGGATCGCGCCGATGGCCATCTCGTCGGATGCCGCGAAGATCGCCGTGGGACGCCCGGCCGGGTTGCCGAGCAGCTGCTTCGCCGCACGGTAGCCGCCCTCCATCGTGAAGTCGGCGGCGTGGAAGAAGTGCTCGGGCGTCTCGAGGCCCGCGGCGCGCATCGCGTCCTCGTAGCCGTGGCGGCGGTTGGTGGGCAGGTGGAAGTCCATCTCGAGGGCGTCGCCGCCGATGTGCGCGATGCGAGTGTGGCCGAGGGCGATGAGGTGCTCGGTGGCGAGGCGGCCGAGCTCGACGTCGTCGAGGCTCAGCGTGCGCACGCCGGGGAGCGGGCCGCCGACGCCGACGATGGGCTTGTCGAGGTCGATGAGGCGCGTCACCTCGTCGGGGGTGAGCTCGAGCGAGACAGCGATCACGGCATCCACGCGCTTGCGCAGCAGGAAGTGCTCGAACACGAGCCGCCGCTCCTCGTCGCTGCCGCCGAGGTTGTAGAGCGTCAGGTCATAGCCCTGCTCGAGCAGCGCCGACTCGGCGCCCTCGATGACCGCGCCGTAGAACCAGCGGTTGAGGAACGGGATGACGACGCCGACGTTCCGCGTGCGCCCGGTCGCGAGGCCGGAGGCGCTCGACGAGACGACGTAGCCGAGCTCGTTCGCGGCGGCCTGCACCTTCGCGCGCGTCGCGGGCGAGACGGAGCCGCGCCCGGAGAGCGCGCGGGAGACGGTCGCCGCGGAGACGCCGGCGACCCGGGCGACTTCGTGGATGCCGGGCACGCGTCCTCCTGCGGGGTGATGACTCCCCGCATCCTATCGGCGACCCCCCGTGGTCTCGGGGGCCTTCGCGACCTTGTATCCTTGTCTGGCGCGAGCGGTTGGTGAACACACGAGTCGAGCGCGCACCTGGCGAGTTACCCAAGCGGCCAAAGGGATCTGACTGTAAATCAGCCGGCGTAGCCTTCGGGGGTTCGAATCCCTCACTCGCCACCCACGCGAAAGGCCCGGCAGCGAACGCTGCCGGGCCTTTCGCATCGGGTCGTTCAGTCGGCGGTGACGCGGGGCGGCCTGAGCGCCGGATGACGCGAGCACGCCATAAGCCCGCCGCGATCGCGAGGGCGGCGGCGCGCACCGTGCCGCTCGTCTGGCCGACGGAGACGAGACGGCGTCCCGCCTCGAGCGCGCAGACGCGCGAGGGGGACCGCCACCTGTTCGCGCCCGCGGTGCGAAGTTTCAATCAGATTTGCATAGGTATGCCGCACCGTGGCAGCATGCTTCGTGTGATGGTCAGACCATCCAACAAACCGACACAACGAGGAGTCGCCCGATGAACCTGCATCGACTGCTGGAGCGCAGGACCGCAACGGGCGGCCCCATCCGGGTCGGGGTCATCGGCGCCGGGAAGTTCGCGTCGATGTTCCTCACGCAAGCCGTGGGGAGCCCGCACCTCCACGTCGTCGGTGTGGCCGACATCGATCCGGTGAAGGCCCGCACTGCGCTCCATCGCACCGGCTGGCCCGCCGAGCGGTACTCCGCGAGCTCGCTCGACGAGGCCGTGCGGACGGGCGGCACTGCCGTCATCGAGAGCGCGGACGCGCTCATCGCGCACCCCGAGGTCGAGGTCGTCCTCGAGATCACGGGCAACCCCATCGTCGGCACCGCCCACGCCGTGGCCGCCATCGACCACGGCAAGCACGTGATCATGGTCAACGTCGAGGCCGACTGCATGGTGGGCCCCCTGCTGCAACGCCGCGCCGAGGCTGCGGGCGTCGTGTACTCGATGGCGTACGGCGACCAGCCGGCGCTCATCTGCGAGCTCGTCGACTGGTGTCGGACTGTCGGTTTCGACGTGGTGGCGGCCGGGAAGGGCACCAAGTACCTGCCCGAATACAACTACTCGACACCGGACACCGTGTGGGACTACTACGGGT
>JAEYVF010000175.1 GCA_023432005.1 Actinomycetes bacterium | reverse complement strand
GACCTCGTGCGCGTGCTCGCGGCGGCGGCGCTCGCGGGCGCGCCGCTCTCGATCAGCTCGGCCTCGCCCTTGCGTATGGCCCGGACGTTCGGCGAGCTCGGGTGGAGCGCGGTCGTCGAGCCCGACGCGGCCTTCGCGGCCCGCGTCGCGCGCGAGGCGCCCGAGCGCATCCGGCTCGTCGGCGGCGACGCGCGAGCCCTCGCCGCCCAGCTCGCCGGTATGCCCGAGGTGACGGTCTACGCCGCTCCCGTGACGGCTGCGGGGCGCATCGAGCTGCTGCCGTTCCTGCGCGAGCAGTCGGTCTCCATCACGGCGCACCGCTTCGGCACGCCCGATCGAGGGATGATCGCGCTGCGCGTGTAGGCCCGGTCTAGCGTTGACCCATGACCGTCCCCACCCTCACGCTCAACACCGGCGCCGGCATCCCGCAGCTGGGACTCGGCACGTGGCCGCTCGACGACGCCGAGGTCGCCGACGCGGTGGAGGCGGCGGCCTCGCTCGGGTACCGCCACATCGACACCGCGACCCGCTACGGGAACGAGGCCGGCGTGGGCGAGGGCATCCGCCGAACGGGTCTCCCGCGCGAGCAGTTCTTCGTGACGACGAAGCTCGACGGCGCGTTCCAGGGCGGCGACAGGGCGATCGGCGGGCTCGAGGCGGCACTCGACCGGATGCGCCTGGACTACGTCGACCTGCTGCTCATGCACTGGCCGCTGCCGCAGCGCGGCCTCTACGTCGACACCTGGCGCACCTTCGAGAAGCTGCACGCCGACGGCCGGGCGCGGGCCATCGGCGTCTCCAACTTCCGCACCGAGCACCTCGAGACGCTCCTCGCCGCGACGGATGTCGTGCCCGCAGTGAACCAGATCCAGCTCAACCCGCACGTCACGCGGCCCGCGCAGCGGGAGTACGGTGCGGCGCGCGGCATCGTCACGGAGTCGTGGAGCCCCCTCGGCGGTCAGGGCGCGAGCGTGCTGCGCGAGCCCGTCGTGGCCGAGGTCGCGCAGCGCGTCGCTCGCACGCCCGCCCAGGTCGTGCTGCGCTGGCACGTGCAGCAGGGGCTCGTGGTGATCCCGAAGTCGGCGAGCCCCGAGCGCATGCGCGAGAACCTCGCGATCTTCGACTTCGAGCTCTCGTCCGCCGACATGGCGACGCTCGCGACCCTCTCCCAGGGACCGGATGCGGGCGTCGACTCGAACGTGTCGGGGCACTAGGGCGGAGCCCGCACCGGCCGAGGACTCAGCCGGCGCGCCCCGCGTCGAGCGCGGCGTCCACGATGTCGCGCACGCGTTCGCGGGGCACACCGCCTTCGCGCGCCGCGGCGGCGAGCTGGGCGGCGAGCTCCTCGACGCGACGCTCCGCGGCATCCGAGCTCCACGCGACGAAGGTGCCGGCCCGGCCGTGGGTCTCGATCGCGCCGATCGCCTCGAGCTCCTTGTAGGCGCGCGCCACCGTGCCGGGTGCGAGCCCGAGCTCCTCGGCGAGGCCCCGCACGGTCGGGAGGCGCGACCCGGCGGGGCGCGTGCCGTGCTGCATCTCGGCGAGCAGGCGCGCTCGCAGCTGCTCGTAGGGTGCGTCGCCGGCCATCAGTCGTAGCTGCGGTGGATGAGGCGGCTCAGCACGATCGCGCTGCGCGTGTGATCGACGCTCGGGGCGATGCGGACGCGCTCGAGCGCGTCCTCGAGCGAGGGGATGTCGCGCGAGCGGATGTGCACGACCGCATCCGCCGATCCCGTGACGGTCGCGGCGTCGACCACCTCCGGCACCTGCGACAGGATGCGGCGCAGCTCCTCGGGGGCGACCGTGCCGCGGCAGAACAGCTCGACGTAGGCCTCGGTCGCCATCCCGTCGACGGCGGGGTCGACCTGGATCGTGAACGCGCGGATGACGCCGTCGGCGACGAGCCGGTCGACGCGCCGCTTCACGGCGGAGGCGGAGAGGCCCACGCGGTCTCCGATGTCGCCGTAGCCGGCGCGGGCGTTCTGCCGGAGCAGGTCGAGGATGCCGTAGTCGATGTTGTCCACGAGCCGAGCCTACGACGATTCGTTGCACGGGCATGCCTCGGCGCGCAGAAAAAGTGCACGAGACGCCAGGTGGCTCCGGATGCCTGCGTGCGACACTGGCAGACATGACCTTGACCGACCAGGCCCCCCACGTGATGGAGCGCCGCGCGACGACGCGCACCGTGCTCATGTGCCGACCCGAGTTCTTCACCGTCAGCTACCGCATCAACCCCTGGATGCACCCCGAAGAGCCGACCGACACCGCAACCGCCCTCGAGCAGTGGCAGAAGCTGTACGAGCTCTACCTCCTGCTCGGCTACGAGGTGCACCTCATCGACCCCGTCGAGGGGCTGCCCGACATGGTCTACGCGGCCAACGGCGGCTTCGTGCTCGACGGCATCGCCTACGGCGCGCGCTTCCAGTACCCCGAACGCGGACCCGAGGGACCCGCCTACATGGACTGGTTCGCCGCCAACGGCTTCGAGGTGCGCGAGCCCGTCTCCACCAACGAGGGCGAGGGCGACTTCCTGCTCGTGGGCGACACCATCTACGCCGGCACGGGCTTCCGCTCCGACGCCGCGAGTCACGACGAGCTGCGCCGCATCTACGGCCGTGAGGTCGTCACGCTCCGGCTCGTCGATCCGGCGTTCTACCACCTCGACACCGCGTTCGCGGTGCTCGACTCGGCGGGCGGCCCGGCATCCGTGGCCTACCTGCCGAAGGCGTTCGACGACGCGAGCCGCGCGATCCTCGAGGAGCGCTTCTCCGAGGCGATCCACGTGAACGACGAGGACGCCGCGGTGCTCGGCCTCAACTCCTTCAGCGACGGGCGCAACGTCGTGATCGCGTCGCGCGCCCTCGACTTCGAGCGCCAGCTGCGCGAGCGCGGCTACGTGCCGCACGGCGTCGACCTCTCGGAGCTGCTGCTCGGCGGCGGCGGCGTGAAGTGCTGCACCCTGGAGCTGCGCCGATGACCGCGCACCTCGCCTCCGCCACCCGCGCCTCCGAGACGCAGCGCTACCTCGCGCAAGCCGACGAGTTCGGAGCGCACAACTACCACCCGCTGCCGATCGTCGTGGCGGAGGCCTTCGGCGCGTGGGTGACGGATGTCGACGGCAAGCGCTACCTCGACTGCCTCGCCGCCTACTCGGCGCTCAACTTCGGGCACGGACATCCCGTGCTCGTCGATGCCGCGAAGGCGCAGCTCGACAGGCTCACCCTGACGAGCCGCGCGTTCCACAACGACCGGCTCGGGCCGTTCCTCGAGGGCCTTGCCAAGCTCGCCGGCAAGGACATGGTGCTGCCGATGAACACGGGAGCCGAGGCCGTCGAGTCGGCGATCAAGATCGCCCGGGCGTGGGGCTACCGCGTGAAGGGCGTCGAGCACGACCGCGCGAAGATCATCGTCGCGGCCGGCAACTTCCACGGACGCACGACGACGATCATCAGCTTCTCGGACGACCCGGATGCGCGGAACGACTTCGGCCCGTACACGCCCGGTTTCGTGACGGTGCCCTACGGCGACGCGGCGGCCCTCGCGGCCGCGATCGACGACGACACCGTCGCCGTGCTTCTCGAGCCCATCCAGGGTGAGGCGGGCATCGTCGTGCCCCCCCGCGGTTACCTCGCCGAGGTGCGCCGCCTCACCCGGGATGCCGGTGTGCTCTTCATCGCCGACGAGATCCAGTCGGGCCTCGGGCGCACGGGCGCGACGTTCCAGTGCGAGAACGAGGGCGTCATCCCCGACCTCTACCTGCTCGGCAAGGCGCTCGGCGGCGGCATCGTGCCGGTCAGCGCGGTCGTGGGCGACGCATCCGTGCTCGGCGTGCTGCGTCCGGGCGAGCACGGCTCGACGTTCGGCGGCAACCCGCTCGCGGCGGCCGTGGGGCTCGCGGTCGTGGGATTGCTCGAGACGGGTGACTACCAGCGGCGTGCGGCGGACCTCGGTGCGCACCTGCGGGCGCGGCTCGACGCGCTCATCGGGCACGGCGTCGTCGAGGTGCGGTCGGCGGGCCTGTGGGCGGGCGTCGACATCGACCCCGCGCTCGCGACGGGTCGCCGCGTCGCGGAGCTGCTCGCGGAACGCGGCGTGCTCGCGAAGGACACGCACGGCTCCACCATCCGTCTCGCGCCTCCGATCGTCGTCGAGGCCGCCGAGCTCGACTGGGCAGTGGACCAGCTCGAGGCCGTGCTCGCCGACCTCCGCTGAGCCCGAGGTGTCACTTTCGGTCGCCGGCCCGCGCGCTCACGCGACGGAAAGTGACACCTCACTTGCGCATCCGTCCGGCGGGGGCTCCGAGGTGTCACTTTCGGTCGGCTCGACGCGGGTGCGCGCGACGGAAAGTGACACCTCGAGCCGGTAGCGTGCGGGGGTGAGCTTCGTGTTCCCCGAGTCGACGCACGTGCCCCTCCGCGGCGGGCCCGCCGTGCGCTGGGGCGTGCTCGCGCCCGGTGCGATCGCCGACGACTGGGTCGGGGCCGTGCATCGCTTCACGGATCAGCGGGTCGTCGCGGTCGCGTCGCGCTCGGCCGAGAAGGCGGAGGCCTTCGCCGGCCGCCACGGCATCCCGCGCTCCTACGGTTCCTACGAGCAGCTCGTCGCCGACCCGGATGTCGACGTCGTCTACATCGCGGCGCCGCACACCGAGCACCGCCGCCTCGCCCTGCTCGCGATCGACGCCGGGAAGCACGTGCTCGTGGAGAAGCCCATGGGCGTCTCGGCCGCCGACGCCGCGGAGATCGTCGCGGCGGCGCGGATGGCGGGGGTCTTCGCGATGGAGGCCATGTGGTCGCGGTTCCTGCCGCAGACGACGATCATCCGGCGGCTCATCGACGACGGCGTGCTCGGCGATCTCGCGGGTGCCGCGGCGACCTTCGCGGGACGCTTCGAGTACGACCCGCACAGCCGCGCGTTCGATCCCGCACTCGGCGGCGGGAGTCTGCTCGACCTCGGCGTGTACACCCTCTGGTGGGCGCACTTCTGCCTCGGCCGGCCGGACTCCGTCTCGGCGACGGGCGAGCTCGCCCCCACCGGAGTCGACGCCGACGCGCGCGTCGTGCTCGGCTGGGGCGATGAGGTCTCGGCGAGCTCGTTCACGAGCATGACGGTCGACCTGCCGATCACCGCGATGGTCGCGGGATCGAACGGGCTGAAGCTCGAGGTCGAGCCGTTCGTCGGCCCGGGCGGCTTCCGCCTCGGGCGCATCGAGGGCGGCAACGCCTACTGGGAGGACGAGACCGGGATGCGGTGGCGCGACGGCCTCTGCTACCAGGCGACGGCCGTGGCGGCGCACGTCGCGGCCGGGCTGCTCGAGGCCCCCGAGCATCCGCTCGACACGACCCTCGACATCCTCGCGTCGATCGACGAGGCGCGCCGGCAGCTCGGCGCCGCCTGATCCTGCGCGGCCGCGCGTGCGCGCGTAGCGTGGGGGCGTGACCGTGCTGAGCCCCGAGTTGCTCGAGCGCATCCGCTCGCGCGCCGCCGACTACGACCGCGACAACCGCTTCTTCGACGAGGACCTCGCCGAGCTGCGCGAGGCCGGTTACCTGAACCCCCGCGGTCTCGCGGATGCCGTGCGCGACCAGCGGCTGCTCGCCGCCTATGCGCCCGCGACGGCGCTCGCCGTCAACATGCACCTCGTCGTGGTCGGCATCGCCCGCACGCTCGCCGAGCGCGGCGACGACTCGCTCGCCTGGGTGCTCGCGGATGCGGAGGCGGGGGAGCTCTTCGCGTTCGGCAACTCGGAGCCCGGCAACGACCTCGTCATGTGGGACTCGCTGACGACCGCCGAGCGGGTCGAAACCCCCATGGCCGGTTACGCGTTCACGGGCACCAAGATCTTCACCTCGCTCGCCCCGGCATGGACGCGCCTCATCGTCTTCGGCAAGCAGACGGACGGCGAGGGCGCCCCGCGGCTCGTGCACGGCATCCTGACCCGCGACGACGCGGGCGTCACGACCCTCGACGATTGGGACACCCTCGGCATGCGCGCCACCCAGTCGCGCACGACGAAGCTCGACCACGCCGTGGTGCCCGACGAGCGCATCGTGCGGTTCCTGCCGGTCGGCCCGAACGCGGATCCGTTCATCTTCGCCCTCTTCGCGAACTTCCTGACCCTCATCGCCGCCGTCTACGCGGGCATCGCCGACCGCGCGCTCGAGCTCGCCGTCGAGGCCGCGCGCACGCGCACGAGTCTCAAGAACGGCGGTGCGGCGTACGCAGCCGACCCCGACATCCGCTGGCGCATCGCGGATGCCGCGCTCGCCCTCGACGCGCTCGCCCCGCAGCTCGAGGGCATCGCGCACGACGTCGACGCGCGGGTGGACCGCGGCGCGCGCTGGTTCCGCGATCTCACCGGGGTCAAGCACCGCTCGACCGAGACCGCGCGCTACGTCGTCGACCAGGCGATGCGGGTGGCGGGCGGAGGCGGCTACCGCAGCTCGAGCGAGCTCGCGCGGCTGCAGCGCGACGTGCTCGCCGGCATCTACCACCCGTCCGACACGGAGTCGGTGCACGCGACGGTGGCGCAGCAGCTGCTGGGGCCGCTCTAGGGGAGGCGCCGCAGCCAGGCGGCGCACGCATCCGTCCACGCGGCGGCGGGGGTCCCCTCCGCGAGGCCGACGCCGTGCACCGCGCCCGGCAGCACGTGCAGCTCGTGGGGCACGCCCGCGCCCGCGAGCGCCATGCCGAGCAGGTAGCTGTGCTGCACGGGCACGACCGGGTCCTCGGCGGTGTGCCACACGAACGACGGGGGCGCCCCCGGGGTCACGAGCTGGTCGAGCGATGCGGCGCGACGCGCGCCCCACGACGCCTTCTCGCCGAGCAGGTTCACGCGTGAGCCCTTGTGCGTCGGCAGCAGCATCGACGCGACCGCGTAGCCGAGCACGACGGCGTCGACGCGCTCCCGGGCGTCGGCTCCGGGCGCATACGCCGCCATCCCGGCGGCGTGCCCGCCGGCCGAGAACCCGAGCAGTGCGACGCGCTGCGCCCCCGCGGCCCGCACGCGCGCCACCTCGGCGCGCACGGCGTCGAGGGGAGCCGGATGCCGCGCGAGCACCGGGTAGGCGAAGACGCTCGCGGCGTGGCCGAGCCCGCGCAGCCACGCGGCCACCGGCTCGCCCTCGTGCGGCACGTGCCGGCGGTATCCGCCGCCCGGCAGCACGATCACGTGGAGCTCGGCCATCACCCCATCATGACCCGGTGTGGCCTACTCTGCCTGCATGACCGGCCCCGTGCTCTTCATCGGCGACTCCATCACCGACGCGGGCCGCCGCGACGACCCCGAGGGCCTCGGCCACGGCTACGTGCGCCTCGTCGCCGAGGGGCTCGCGCGCCGTGGCGACCGTCGCACGATCGTGAACCGCGGCATCGGCGGCGACCGCATCGGCGACCTGGCCGCTCGCTGGCGGCAGGACGTCATCGACGTCGCGCCGAGCGTTCTGACGGTCTACGTGGGGGTCAACGACACGTGGCGACGCTTCGACAGCGGACAACCCACGAGCGCCGCGCACTTCGAGGCGGTCTACCGCGGCCTGCTCGAGGAGGCGCGGGCGGCGGTCAACCCGCGCATCATCCTCGTCGAGCCGTTCGTGGTGCCCGTCGACGAGTCGCAGCAGGAGTGGCTCGACGACCTCGCCGGCAAGCGGGATGCGGTGGCCTCCCTCGCGACGGAGTTCCACGCGGCGTTCGTGCCGCTGCACCGTATCCTCACGGTGGCCGCCGCGCACCACGGCGCCGCCGAGATCGCGGCCGACGGCGTGCATCCGACCCCGCTCGGCTCCGAGCTCATCGCGGAGGCGTGGGAGGCGGCCGAGGGGGTCGAACCGGCTTTCTCGCCGGGCGAATAGCGGCGGCACCTGAGAGCATGGGAGGCATGCTCGATCTCCCGCTCGAACCCATCACCGTCGGCACGTCCGGCCTGGGCAAGCGCCCCGGGGCCGATCTCGACCTCGCGAAGGCGATCCTGACGTCGCCGTTCCACCAGGCCGACACCTCCAACAACTACGCGGACGGCGAGAGCGAGCGCCTGCTAGGCGCCGCCATCCGCGAGCTCGGGGGTCTGCCCGAGAACCGGTACGTGTTCTCGAAGGGCGACCAGGACCCGGTGACGGGCGCCTTCTCGGGCGACCGGATGCGGCGCAGCTTCGAAGAGTCGACCGAGCGGCTCGGCCTCGAGACGCTGCCGCTCTACCAGCTGCATGATCCGTACACGATCTCGGTCGCCGAGGCGATGGCGCCGGGCGGCGCGGTCGACGTGCTCATCCGGCTGCGCGACCAGGGGCGGATCGGCGCGATCGGCATCGCCGCGGGCCGCCGCGAGCTCGTCGAGGAGTATGTCAAGACCGACGTGTTCGACGTGGTGCTGACGCACAACCGCTACACGGTCGTCGACCGCTCGGCGGAGCGCATCCTCGAGCTCGCGACCGAGCGCGGCATGACGGTGTTCAACGCGGCGCCGTTCGGCGCGGGCATCCTCGCGGGCGAGAACTTCCGCGGCCGCACTTACGGCTACTCGGAGCCGAGCCCCGAGTTCCTCGCGCACGTCGACCGGTTCCGCGCGCTGTGCGCGGAGTGGGGTGTGGAGCCGGCCACGGCCGCGCTGCACTTCTCGCTGCGGGAGCCGCGCATCCACACGACGGTCGTGGGTGTGAACTCGGTCGAGCGTCTCGCCGAGCTCGAGAAGCATGAGCGCGCGGTGGTCGACGTGGAGTTCTGGGCGGCGCTCGACGCGCTCGGCGCGCCTCCCGGGCCGCCCACCGACTAACGCGGGCCGGGGGTGCGGGGCAGCACGATCTGGAACTCGGTGCCGACGCCCTCCTCGCTCGCGACGTCCATCCATCCACCGTGAGCCGTCACGATCGCCTTCGTGATGTTGAGGCCGAGGCCGACCCCCGGCACGGCGTTGCGCGTCGCGGTGCTCGCGCGGAAGAAGCGCGTGAAGAGGCGATCGACCTCGTCGGGCGGGATGCCCATGCCGGTGTCGCGCACCGAGATCGTGACAGCGCTCTGATCGGCCGCGAGGCCGACCGTGACGGCGCCGCCGCGCGGCGTGAACTTGAGTGCGTTCGAGACGAGGTTGTCGACGGCCTGCGCGATGCGCACGGGGTCGACGAGCACACGCACCTCGGCATCCGGAACCAACTCGACGAGCTCGACGCCGCCCGACTCGGCAGCGGGACGCGCCGACTCGACCGCCGCGCGCACGATCGGGGTGAGGTCGATCTCGTGCACGTCGAGCGGGAACTGCCCCGACTCCACCTGCGCCGTGAACAGCAGGTCGCCGACGAGCCGCAGGAGCCGGCGGGCGTTGCGCTCGGCGACCTCGAGGAACTGCAGCTGCTCGTCGCTCAGCGGATGCTGCGGGTCGTCGCGCAGCAGCTCGAGGTAGCCGAGGATCGAGCTGAGCGGCGTGCGCAGCTCGTGGGAGATCATGCCCACGAACTCGTCCTTCATGCGTGCCGCCTCGATCGCGCGCGTCTCGTCGGTCGCGACGAGCAGGTAGCCGACCTGCTCGCCCGCGCCGTCGCGCCGGCTCGTCACGGTCACGCGCACCGGGACCATGCGGCCGTCGTCCCGGAGCATGTGGAGGTCGCGCGTGACGGCCTCGCCGCGATCCGCGCGATCGAAGAGCGACCGCAGGCCGGGCGGCACGGGGTCGCCCGGCACCGCCACGGCATCCGGGTCGATGGCGGCGAGCGCCTCGTCGGGGAAGTAGGCGGCGACGCGAGCCGAGAACTCGGTATCGATGTCCTCGGGGCCGAGCAGCTCGGTCGCGCCGGGGTTCCACGCGACGACGAGGCCGTCGCGGTCGGTGCCGATGACGGCCTGCCCGATCGTCGCGTTCCAGACGCTCCGGAAGAGCTCCACGAGCTCGAGGTAGCGCGTCTGGCTCTCCTGCAGCTGCACGACGACCCGCAGGTTCTCCTCGAGCGCCGCGGCGCGCTCCGACGCGAGGCGCTCGGCGTCGGCCGCGCGATTGCGCGCGATGCGGCTGAGCTCGTTGACGATCGCGGCCGTGATGACGTAGACGACGGGCACGACGACGACGCGCAGCCATGAGGCGCCGTCGACCGGGGGATCCGTCACATAGGGGATCGCGATCGCGATCGACGCGAGCGCGCCCACGATCACGACGTTGCGCAGGCCCGGAAGCGACGCGAGCCACACGATGGGCAGCAGGATGATCACGCTGAAGAGCGACGTGGCGCCCCCCGTGCCGGCCCGGAAGAGGCCCAGCCCGATGAGGTCGGCGATCGGCACGAGCGCCACCGCGAAGCCGTCGAGCTCGCGCTGCCGGGTGAGATAGGCCGCGAACAGCGTGGCCACGGCGACGACCGCGACGCCGGTCCACGCCGTGACCGGCGGGCCGAAGGGCAGCTGCGGCACCGCGAGCGAGAGCGCGAGAGCGATCGCGACGGCGATCGCCGTGGGCGCCTGCTTGACGAGAGGGCTCGGGTCATCGAGCATCGCGTACCAACGCGCCCACAGCCCGGGCGAGGGGCGTCGGCTCATGCCGCTCCGGCCCGCCCTGCGATCGCCGCGACCTGCGCGCCCGTGAAGGGTTTCGGCAGCACGGCGTCCGCCTCGGGGTACCTCGAGGCGTCGAGCACCGAGGTGATCGCGATCAGGCACTCGGGGTGGGTGCGCCGCACGCTCGCCGCGAGCTCCTCGCCCGACATGCCGGGAAGCAGCAGGTCGATCACCGCGAGGTCGGGGCGGATGTGGTCGAGCGCGTCGAGCGCCTGCTCGGCCGTCGAGGCGACCAGGACGCGGCATCCGGCACGTTCGAGATAGCGACGCAGGAGCTGCGCCTGGTCGTCGCTGTCGTCGACGACGAGAGCGAGGGGGCCGGTGCTCATACGAAGAACGCCTCTCGCACCCAGACGATCGCGACGACGATCGCGAGCGCGAGCACGGCCTGGGGGATGAGCCACAGCTCGCGTCTGGCGTCCTGTTCCAGGTCGCGGCGAGCGGCGCCCGTCTCGATGCGGGTCGGTTCGTTCATCAGAGCACCCTTCCGACCTTCTCGGTCTTGATCCATGCGGCGTCGGCCTTGCGCCACTCCTTGATGTACGAGTCGACGGTGATCGCGCACAGCATGGGGCCGTAGCCGACGAGGTAGATGAGCAAGGGCGAGAGCCACCGCCCGACGCGGGTGTGCTCGATGGCGCGCGCGAGCCACGCCGCGAGCATCGCAGCCGAGATCCACACGTAGACGAAGAGAGTGAGGAGCGTCTCGCCGACGGACGTGAGCTGCAGCCCGAAGAGACCCGGGAGCCACACCTCGATGAGCCCCGGGAAGAGGGCTGCCAGCATGACCACGAACGAGATGAGCCCGGGGAACAGGAACGCCTCCCGCCATGCCTGACGGCCGACACGCGCGTCGAGCTGGATGCCGACGAGCATCGAGAACAGGAAGCACACGGACGCCGTGACCCAGAGCGCACGGAAGACCGTCTGCGCGAGGTCGCTCTGCAGCATGAAGAGGCCGACGAGGCCGATGGACGAGAGGATCATGAAGAACGGCAGCAGGAAGATGCTGAACCACGACAGGCCGAACGCCACGTTGCCGAGGTGGTTGCCGCGCTGCGGGCGGAACCACACCCTGCGGTAGATCCACGAGACCTGCACGTTGCCGCGCGCCCACCGCAGCCGCTGCTTCCACAGGGCGTCGATCGTGCGCGGCTCCTCGGCGAGCACGACGGCTCGGGGCTCGAAGATCATGCGGCGGCCGTGCAGCTGCGACTCGAAGGTCGCCACGGTGTCCTCCGCGAGCGTGCCCGTGGGGATGCGCCCGCCGATCGCCTCGAGGTTGGCGCGCGAGTGCAGCTGGGCCCCGCCCGCGAGGCACGCCTGCGCCCCGAGCACGTTCTGCGCGCGGCGCGCCGCGAGTTGCGAGAGCACGTACTCGATCGCGATGAACCGCGTCATGTAGTTGCGGTCGCGGCTGCCCTCGGCGATGTACGCCGATACCGCGCCCACTCGCGGGTCGGCGAGGTGGCGCGTCATCTTCTCGAGCGTCTCGGGCAGGAAGATCACGTCGGCGTCGGTGATGAGCACGGCCTCGGCCCAGTCGTCGCCGAGGATGACGTCGAGCCCGTGGTTGAGGGTGTGCGCTTTGCCCTGGCCGCCGTGCTCGCGGCGCAGGTGGAACACCCGCCCGGCGTGCGCGGCCTGCAGCTCGGCCATGACGTCGGGGGTGTCGTCGGTCGAGGCGTCGTCGACGACGTAGATGCGCAGTCGGTCCTCGGGGTAGGCGAGCTGCAGCATCCGCTCGATCGTCGCGCGGATCACGAGGCCCTCGTTCCACGCGGGGATGATGACGGCGACGCGGGGGAAGTACGCGTCTGCGCGGCGGTAGTGGTTGATCACGGCGTGCAACGGCACCATGAGGAAGTGGAAGGCCGCCGTCACGACGGGCACGGCGCCCGTCGCGACGAATGCGATGAGCACGCCCACGAGCACGTTGTAGAGCACCTCGCCCACGATCTCGCCCGTCATGAGGGCGCCTCTCCGCCGAGAAGCGCGACGACGCGGTCGTAGCGGCCCACGTCGGATGCGACGTGCGCGTCGGTCGACGCGACGAGCCGCACGCCCGCTGCGCGGGCCGCGGCGATCGCGGCCGGCCCGGGGCAGGCCCACTTCTCGTTGACCTCGACGAGGGTGTCGGTCGCGGCGGCCGTGTGCGCCCACGCCTCGAGGCGCTCGACACCGAGCTGCCCCTCGTCGAGCCCGACCTTCGGCAGGATCGAGAAGCAGTGGGCGAGCTGGTTGCCGGGGTGGCGCCGCATCGCGCCGACGAGCCCGCCGATGAGCAGGTCGAGCGCGTCGTCGACCGCGAGGCCCCGGGCGAGGCGCTCGATCGTCGCGGAGGGCGACCAGGGGCCGTCGTCGCCGGGGAACTGATGGTCGGCGATGAGGATGCGGTCGACCGCGTCGACGCCGCCGGGGAGGTCGAGGGCTCCCGACGCGTCGAGGATCTTGGTCTCGACGCCCGTGTGCACCGTGAGCCCCTCCGGCACCTCGAGCGTCGCGACCGCGGCGAGGAACTCGGGCACCCACGTCGTGTCGGCGCGCACATGGTCGACGAGGCGCAGCTCGGTGAGGCCCGCCGCGTGGGCCGCGGCGACGTTCTCGGCGAGCGTCGAGACCGCGTCGTCGGAGAACGTGGAGTGCACGTGATGATCGCCGCGGAGCTCGTCCATCGTCAGCTCTCGTCCTGGTGCGCGGCGTGCTCGGAGTGCAGCACCTCGGCGGGGTCGATCACGATGTCCTCGAGGAAGCGCACCGACGCGATCTCGCGGAACCCGATCCGCTCCGGCAGAGCGCGACCCGTGAAGAGGTCGACGACGAGGGACGGGATGTCGACGCCCGCCGCGATCGTCAAGGGCAACGCCCCGGGGAAGCGCGGGTTGACCTCGAGCAGCGCGGCGCGGCCGGCGCGGTCGCGGCGCAGCTGAACGTTGGCGACCCCCACGAGCCCGATCGCGCGGGCGACGGCCGCCGCGGTCTCCTCGAGCTCGGCATCCCGCACCGTGCGCCCCGCGATCGCGACGCCCGAGTCGACGCGCGCCCGCGTGCGCGGCACGGCCGCGACGACGCGACCCGAG
>JAEYVF010000172.1 GCA_023432005.1 Actinomycetes bacterium | reverse complement strand
GCCGTGAAGAGGCCCGCGAAGCCGCTCGCCTCGCGCGCGAGAAGCAGCTCAAGCGCCAGAAGACACTCAAGTGGCTCATCCCGACCATCTCCTCGATCGCGATCCTCGCGATCGTCGGCGGCGTCGTGTGGGCGGTCGTCGCCCTCCAGCCGCCGCCCAAGAAGGAGGCCGGCCCCGCGAACATGATCAGCGACGGCATCGTCTTCGAGGCCGACGGCGACGGCGGACTCCAGTACGTGCCGACCAAGGCGATCCCGAAGGGCGGCGACCCGGTCGAGACCGAGCCGCGCGAGGGGCTGCTCAACTTCGTCACCTACGTCGACTTCACGTGCCCCGTGTGCAAGAACTTCGAGGCCGCGTACTCGGAGAGCATCCAGCAGATGGTCGCCGACGGCGAGGCGACCCTCGAGGTGCGTCCCATCGCGATCCTCGACTACCGCGGCTACACGACCGACTTCTCGACCCGCGCCAACAACGCCGCCGCGTGCGTCGCGAACTACGCGCCCGAGAGCTTCCTCGACGTCATGTCGGCGATGTACGCGCAGCAGCCCAGCGAGGGCGGCCCGGGCCTCGGCAACTCCGCGATCCTCGACATCGTCAAGGGTGCGGGCGTCGACGACGCGGATGTGGACGAGTGCGTGCTCAACTCGAGCTTCAGCCCGTGGGTGACCGCCGCGACGCAGCGCTCCAGCCAGAACGGCGTGACGGGCACGCCCACGGTGCTCATCAACGGCACGAAGTGGGACAACGCGAGCCAGAACTTCGAGGACTTCGTCGCCGCGGAGGCCGCGAAGCTCGAGAGCTGAGCGCGACACCCTCGCAGAACCCCCGCCGTCCTCCGGATGGCGGGGGTTCTCGCGTCAGTCGTCGGTGAGCAGCCGCTCGCGGAGGAGCTCCTGCTCGGAGGGCGTGATGCCGAGGCCGTCGGAGAAGTACGCCTCGATCGTGCCGAACGCCTCGCGCAGGGCGCGGAACGACTCGTCGAGGTAGCTGCGGTCGACCCCCAGCACAGGGACGAGGAGCTCGCGGGGCGCGCCGTGCGCCTCGAAGCGGGTGAAGAGCGGCTCGAGAGCGGGCAGCAGCTGCTCGTTGGTGAGCAGGTACTCGCGGTACACGTGCTCCTCCGAGACGCCGAGCAGCGTGAGGAGCGCCGCGGTCGCCCAGCCCGTGCGGTCCTTGCCCGTCGTGCAGTGGTAGAGCACGGGGAGGTCGTCCTCCTCGAGCAGGAGCCGGTAGAACGACGACAGGCCGCGCCGGGCGCTCGGCAGGGTGATGAACTCGCGGTACGCGCCGCGCATGGCGTCGTGACCCCGCCCGCTCTCGAGGAACTGGAGCGCCTGAGCGGGCGAGCGGAAGAACGCCTCCATCTGGGCGGGCACGGCGATCGCCGAGTCGGCGAGCACGTCCTCGAGCAGCGTGCGCACCCCCTCGAGCACGCGGTCCGGCCGGCTCTCGCGCTCGACGCGGGTGCGGAAGTCCACGACGCAGCGGATGCCGAGCGCGCCGAGCGTGCCGGCATCCGCGTCGTCGAGGCGATCGAGCGCCGTCGAGCGGAAGAGCACGCCCGTGCGGACGCGTCGGCCGTCGGCGGTCGGCCAGCCGCCCGCGTCGCGCAGGTTCGGCAGCGTCGCGAGGAGGATCGCCTCGCCCGGCGCCGAGAGCTCGGGCATCAGGAGGCGGGGAACCAGAGGGCCAGCTCGCGCTCGGCCGACTCGGGCGAGTCGGAGCCGTGCACGAGGTTCTGCTGCACCTTGAGACCCCAGTCGCGCCCGAGGTCGCCGCGGATGGTGCCGGGCGCCGCGCTCGTGGGATCGGTCGTGCCGGCGAGGGCACGGAAGCCCTCGATGACGCGGTTGCCCGCGACGCGCATCGCGACGACGGGGCCCGACTGCATGAACTCGACGAGCGGCTCGTAGAAGGGCTTGCCCTCGTGCTCCTCGTAGTGGGCGGCGAGCAGCTCGCGATCGGCCTGCAGCATCCGGATGTCGACGAGCGAGTAGCCCTTCGCCTCGATGCGCCGCAGGATCTCCCCCGTGAGGCCCCGGGCCACGCCGTCGGGCTTCACGATCACGAGGGTCTCTTCGACAGCGGTCACGGTGCGTCTCCTTCGGTTGCGGTTTCGGTGGTCGGTGCGGCGGCGTCTGCGGCGGCGGGCTCGGATGCGGCGGGCTCGGATGCGGCGCGCTCGGCGAGCCACGCGGCCTTCGCCGTGTCGATCTGACGCCCGCGCACGAAGCAGTACGCCCAGAGAGCCGCGAACGCGGTGCCGACGAGGAACATCATGGGCTCGATGAAGCCCGTCGCGAGGATCGCGAGCTGCAGCACGGCCCCCGTCCAGACGCCCCACCGCCAGCGCTGCGCACCCGCGACGAGCGCGAGCACGAGGATGAAGCCCGCGCCGTAGACGAGCGCGAGCCAGTCGGGGTCGAAGCGGTCGAGCCCGAACACGACGAGCGAGGCGAAGAACATCATCGCCGCCTCGAGGCCGAGCGTGATCGAGAGCAGCGTCTCGGTGAGCGAGCGCTCACGACGCGTGCGCGTGCGGGCCATCTACTTCCAGCCCTCCGCCTCGGCGAGCTCGATGACCTCGCCGACGAGCGTGATCGAGCCCGTCACGACGACGGCGCGCCGCGGCCCCTGCGAGGCCCACACGCGCGCCGCGTCCATGGCCTCGGCGGCGACCTCGTGCACGAGCACGGCATCCGGCTCGACGTCCTCGCGCACGATGTCGGCGAGTTCATCGGCCGGGATCGCGCGATCCGAGTCGGACTGCGTCACGTCGACGCGCGTCGCGAGCGCGGCGAGCTCGCGCACGATGCCCTGCGCGTCCTTGTCGGTCAGCACGCCGAGCACGAACGCGAACTCGTCGAAGTCGAAGTACTCGCGCAGCGCCGCGGCGAGCGCGGCCGCGCCGTGCGGGTTGTGGGCGGCATCGACGAGCACCGTCGGCTCGATGCCGACGAGCTGCAGTCGACCGGGCGAGGTGACCTGGCCGAGGCCCTCGGCCACGACATCCTGGTCGAGCGCGACCGTGCCGTCGCCCAGGAACGACTCGACGGCCGCGACCGCGACGGCGGCGTTCTGCGCCTGGTGGTCGCCGTAGAGCGGCAGGAACACGTCGCGGTAGCGGCCCACGCGGCCGCGGATGTCGACGAGCTGGCCGCCGACGGCGACGGTGGTCGACTCGAGGGCGAAGTCGACGCGCTCGATCGAGACGTGCGCCTCGTCGCGAGCGGCCGCCTCGCGCAGCTCGTCGAGGGCGTCGATCGACTGGATCGCCGTGACGACGGACGCGGCGGGCTTGATGATGCCGGCCTTGGTGCGCGCGATCTCGGCGACGGTGTCTCCGAGCCGTTTCGTGTGGTCGAGCGCGATGGGGGTGAACACCGCGACCTGTCCATCGGCGACGTTCGTGGAGTCCCACTCGCCGCCCATCCCGACCTCGAGGATCACGACGTCGACGGGCGCGTCGGCGAAACTCGCGAACGCGAGCACCGTGAGCGCCTCGAAGAACGTCAGGGTCTCCTCGCCGTTCGCGGTGAGCTCGGCGTCGACCATGAGCAGGTAGGGCTGGATGTCGTCCCAGTTGCGCGCGAACGCCTCGTCGGAGATCGGTTCGCCGTCGATCATGATGCGCTCGGTGACGCGCTCGAGGTGCGGGCTCGTGAGCAGACCCGTGCGGAGGCCGGTCGCGCGCAGGAGCGACTCGATCATCCGGCTCGTCGAGGTCTTGCCGTTCGTGCCCGTGATGTGCACGACGGGAGCCGCCCGGTGCACGTCGCCGAGCAGCTCGACGGCGCGGCGCGTGGGCTCGAGGCGCGGCTGGGGCGCGCCCTCCCCCACGCGCGCGAGCAGCTGCTCGTAGGCGGCGTCGGCGGCCAGGCGGTGCTCGGCCGCTTCGAAGTCGGCTTCCGGATCGTCCGTCATGCGCGGTTCACCTCGATCGTCACGGCGGAGGCGTCGCCGACCGGCGTGTCTCCCCCTTCAGCCTCACCGACGATGAGGTCGGTCGCAAGCGTCTCCCCCGCGATGAGCGCGCGGTGCGCCTCGATCGCGGCCACGGCATCCGCGTCTCCCGTGAGGGCCAGGCGGATGCGGTCGGTCACCTCGAGTCCGGCGTCCTTGCGCGCCTGCTGCACGGCGCGCACGACGTCGCGTGCGAGCCCCTCGGCGGCGAGCTCGGGGCTCACGTGCGCGTCGAGCACGACGAAGCCGCCCGACGGCAGGAACGCGATCGCGCTCGCCTCGTCGGCCACCGTGAGCTCGAGCTCGTACTCCCCCGGCACGAGCGCCACGCCGCCCGCGACGACCGCGTCGCCGTCGGCGGACCAGTCGCCCGCCTTGGCTGCCTGGATGACGCGCTGCACGTCACGTCCGATGCGGGGACCGAGGGCGCGCGCGTTGACGCTCAGGCGACGCGTGATGCCGTAGTCGGCGAGGCTCGACTCGACGAGGGGCGCGAGCGCGAGGTCCTTGACGTTGAGCTCGTCGCGGATGATGTCGGCGAACCCGCCGAGCGCCTCGGCATCCGGCGCCACGACCGTGAGCCTCGCGAGCGGCAGCCGCACGCGCAGCCGGCGCGCCTTGCGCAGGGCGAGACCCGACGAGGCCACCTCGCGCACGCGATCCATCGTGCGCACGAGCTCGGTGTCGACGGGGAACTCGGATGCGTCGGGCCAGTCCTCGAGGTGCACGCTGCGGCCGCCCGTGAGCCCCCGCCAGATCTCCTCGCTCACGAGCGGGAGCAGCGGGGCGCAGAGGCGCGTGAACGTCTCGAGCACCGTGAAGAGGGTGTCGAACGCGTCGCGGTCGTCGCCCGCCCAGAAGCGGTCGCGGCTGCGCCGCACGTACCAGTTGGTGAGCACCTCGGCGAACTCGCGCAGCGCCTCCGCGGCGAGCGGGGTGTCGAACTCCTCGAGCCTCGTCGTGACCTCGTGGATGGCGTCGCGCGTCTTCGCGAGCAGGTAGCGGTCGAGCGGATGCGCCGAGTCGGTGCGGCGACGCGCCTCGACGCCCGCGCTGTTGGCGTAGAGGGTGAAGAAGTAGTAGCTCGACCACAGCGGCAGCATGACCTCGCGCACACCCTGGCGGATGCCCTCCTCCGTGACGACGAGATTGCCGCCGCGGATGACGGAACCCGACAGCAGGAACCAGCGCATGGCATCCGCGCCGTCGCGGTCGAAGACCTCCGAGACGTCGGGGTAGTTGCGCAGCGACTTCGACATCTTCTGGCCGTCGGAGCCCAGCACGATGCCGTGGCTCAGCACGTTCTTGTAGGCCGGGCGGTCGAAGAGCGCCGTCGCGAGCACGTGCATGACGTAGAACCAGCCGCGCGTCTGGCCGATGTACTCGACGATGAAGTCGGCGGGGTTGTGGCTGTCGAACCACTCGCGGTTCTCGAACGGGTAGTGCACCTGCGCGAACGGCATCGAGCCCGAGTCGAACCACACGTCGAGCACGTCCTCGATGCGGCGCATGACCGACCTGCCCGTCGGGTCGTCGGGGTTCGGCCGCGTGAGCTCGTCGATGTAGGGCCGGTGCAGGTTGACCTCGCCGTTCTCGTCGCGCGGCAGGATGCCGAAGTCGCGATCGAGCTCCTCGAGCGAGCCGTACACGTCGACGCGCGGGTAGTCCGGGTCGTCGGACTTCCACACGGGGATGGGGCTGCCCCAGTAGCGGTTGCGGCTCACCGACCAGTCGCGCGCGTTCGCGAGCCACTTGCCGAA
>JAEYVF010000170.1 GCA_023432005.1 Actinomycetes bacterium | reverse complement strand
TCCCACAGGCGGTTCGACAGGCCGGGCTTGGTGGCGTTCGGGTTGAAGACCATGTGGGCGTCGTTCAGGCCGAGCTCCCGCCATCCCTCGGGGAAGTGACGGTCGTAGCAGATGTAGGTGCCGACGCGGCCCACAGCGGTCTCGAACACCGGGTAGCCGAGGTTGCCCGGGCGGAAGTAGAACTTCTCCCAGAAGCGGTCGAGGTGCGGGAGGTGGTGCTTGCGGTACTTGCCGAGGATGGTGCCGTCGGCGTCGACGACGACGGTCGTGTTGTAGTACACGCCCGTCTCGGCCTCCTCGTAGATGGGGAGCACGGTCACGACGCCGAGCTCCTTGGCGACGGATGCGAAGCGCTGCACGATGGGGCCGTCGGCCTGCTCGGCGTAGCGGTAGTACTTCTTGTCCTGCGTGATGCCGAAGTAGGGGCCGTAGAACAGCTCCTGGAAGCTCATGACCTGAGCTCCCTGGGCTGCCGCATCACGGAGGAAGCCCTCGTGCTTGTCGAGCATGGATTCCTTGTCGCCCGTCCAGGTGGTCTGGCTGATAGCGGCGCGCACGATCGTCATTCGATGTCTCCTCGGGTGTTGCGTTTTGTTATCATTCGACGTAAACATTTCTCTGACGTTACGTACGATGACGTAGGCGTAAAACTACGGCGGTTTGAGTGAAGTCGGTAGCCCTTTCGATCGAAGAGCGATCCCCGCACGGGATCGCGACGGGGATCGCGCGTCTCATCACGACGGGCGACCTCGCCCCTGGCGACCGCCTGCCCACCGTCCGGGAGCTCGCGGCCGAGCTCGGTGTGTCGCCCGCGACCGTCTCGCACGCCTGGCAGACCCTCTCGGCGGCCGGCCTCATCACGAGCCGCGGGCGAAGCGGGAGCTTCGTGCGCGCGGAGCCGCGCGAGTGGCTCCCCCGCCGCTACCGCGGTCTCGACGGATCGCTGGATGCGCGCCTCGACCTCTCGCGGGGAACGCCCGACCCCGAGCTGCTGCCCTCGCTGGGCCCCGCGCTCGCCCGCGTGGGAGCGCGCGCCGACACGACGAGCTACCAGGCCAAGCCCGACATCCCCGAGCTCCACGACCTGCTGCGCGACACGTGGCCCGCGCCCGTCGAGTCGATCACGGTGCTCAACGGCGCCCTCGACGCGATCGATCGCGCCCTCGCGGCTCTCGTGCGCTTCGGCGACCGCGTGCTCGTGGAGAACCCCACCTTCCCGCCCTTCATCGACCTGCTCGACCACTACGGACTCCAGGCGGTCGGCGTCGACCTCGACGCCGAGGGCATGCGGCCCGAGGCCTTCGCGGCCGCGCTCGGCACGGCGCCGGCGATCGTGCTGCTGCAGCCGCGGGCGCACAATCCCACGGGCATCTCGATGACCCCGGAGCGGGCCCAGCAGCTCGCCGGCATCCTCAGCCGCAGCCGCACCGCCCAGGACGCGATCGTCATCGAGGACGACCACTCGGGCGCCATCAGCTCCTCGCCCGATGTGACCCTCGCGGAGTGGATCCCCGAGCGCGTGCTCCACGTGCGCAGCTTCTCGAAGTCGCACGGCCCCGACCTGCGTATCGGCGCCATCGGCGGACCGCGCCCGCTCGTCGATCGTGTCGTGGCACGCCGACTGCTCGGCCCCGGCTGGACCTCGCGCATGATGCAGGCGATCCTGCACGAGCTGCTCACGCATCCGGAGTCCACCGCGCAGATCGAGGCCGCGCGCATCGCCTACGCCGAGCGGCAGCGGGCCCTCGCGGCGGCCGTGCAGGCCGCGGGCGGGTGGCTCGCGGCGGGCGACGGCATCAACGTGTGGATGCGCGTCGCCGACGAGCGCGCGGCCGTCGTGCAGCTCGCGGCCGTCGGCATCCGCGTCGCGGCGGGCGAGCCCTTCCAGCTCGGCGACCAGGAGCCGCACGTGCGCGTCACGGTCGGCACGCTGCGCGATGAGGTGGAGACGGTCGGGGCGGCGCTCGCGGTGGCGCAGAACGCGAGCTAGCGCTCCCAGTCGCCCTCGGTCGTGCGACTCAGCTCGCCCAGGAAGCGGATGACCACGTCACGCTCCTCGGGAGCGAGTGCGGCGGCCACGCGGAAGCGACGCGCGTGCTCGCGGCCCACTGTGGCCTGCGCGGCCGTGCGCGTCTCGGGCGAGATCACGATCGACGAGGAGCGCCTGTCGTGGGGGTGCGGCATCCGGCTGATGTGGGCGCCGCGCTCGAGCCGGTCGACGAGCTTCGTGGTGGCGGCGCTCGAGATGCCGAGGTGGTCGGCGATGCCGCGCGCGGTCGCGACGTCGCCGCGGTCGGTCACGACGATGATGTAGCGCAGCGCCCGCATGTCGTTGTCGCCGAGCCGCATGAAGCGTCGGGATGCCTCGCTCAGCCGCTCCTCCGCCGTGCGCCAGTCGCGCAGGGCGTCGAGCACGCGCACGACGTGGGAGATGTCGGCGTCGTCCATGTGCGAGACGTCGAGCATGCGGCCGCGGATGTCGATGACGCGCGGGTCGTGCATGCGCTCGGAGTCCTCCTCGCGCGACTGATGGCCGCTCGTCACACACGCATGCTACGACCCCGGGAAGAATTTTACTAGGTTTATTGCTATGCGAGTTTCATATTTGTAGGGTGAGGCGATGGGTTGCTTGCGGGAGGCGCCGTGATGACGATGACCGAGACGCGCACGAATCGGCTGAGGGAGCAGTTCGATGCTCGCCTCGACGCGTTCTTCGCCGAGCAGGGAGTGCGCGCCACCCTGCACGACGAGCGCTTCCGCGAGCTGTGGAATCGGCTGCGCGCTCTCTCGCAGGGGGGCAAGCGCGTCCGGCCCCTCATGCTGCTGACGGCGCACGACGGCCTCGGCGGCACCCGCCGGGACGACGCCCTCCGCGCCGCCGTCGGGGTCGAGCTGCTGCACACCGCCCTCGTCATCCACGACGACATCATCGACGGCGACCTCGAGCGGCGTGGAGCGCCCAACATCACCGCGAGCTTCGCCGCAGACGCCCGCGAGCGCGGGCTCGGGCAGGAGCGTGCACGGTCGTGGGGTGAGACCATGGCCCTCCTCGCGGGCGACCTGCTGCTGACCGCCGCCGTGCGCGAGGTGGCGCGCATCGACGCGCCCGCCCCCGTGCGCGACCGCGTGCTCTCGGTGCTCGACGAGGCGGTCTACCTCGCCGCATCCGGAGAGCAGGCCGACGTCGCGTACGGCATCGGACTGGAGCACCCCGACGCGGAGGCGATCCGCGCCATGATGCACCGCAAGACCGCCTGCTATACCTTCGAGACGCCGCTGCGCATGGGCGCGACGCTCGCGGAGGCGCCCGAGCCGCTCGTGCACCGGCTCGGCGAGATCGGCCGCGGGCTCGGCATCCTCTTCCAGCTGCGCGACGACCTGCTCGGCGCCTTCGGCTCCCCCGAGGTGACCGGCAAGAGCGCCTCGAGCGACCTGCGCGAGGGCAAGGTCACGATGCTCATCGCGTTCGCGCGCAACGAACCCGCATGGGAGGCCGTCGCCCCGCTCTTCGGTCGCCCCGAGCTCGACGACGAGGACGTCGAGCTGCTGCGCGAGGCCCTCGTCGTGAGCGGTGCGCGCCGCCGCCTCGAGAGGGAGATCGAGCGCGAGGCCGCCGAGGTGCTCTCCCTCGTCGGCGCCGCCCGACTGCCGAGCGCCCTCGCCGCAGAGCTGCGTCACGCCGTGCGCACCGGGATGGAGCGCGAGGCGTGAGCCCTCGCCCGCCGGTGACGGGCCTCGCGCTGTACCGTTCGACCGCCCGCGAGGCGAGCGGCCCCGTGATCCGTCGCTACTCGAGCTCGTTCGGGCTCGCGAGCACCCTCTTCCCCCGCCGTTGCCGCACTCGCATCGCCGCCATCTACGCCCTCGTGCGCGTCGCCGACGAGATCGTCGACGGCACCGCGGGCGAGGCGGGGCTCGACGCCGCCACCCAGCGCCGCGTGCTCGACGAGCTCGAGGCCGACACCGAGCGGGCCATGGCATCCGGGTTCTCGGCGAACCTCGTCGTGCAGGCCTACGCCGACGTCGCGCGCGAGGCGGGATTCGGCCCCGAGCTCAGCCGACCGTTCTTTTCGTCCATGCGGCGCGACCTCGAGCCCGTCGCCTTCGACGAGGACTCGCTGCGCGAGTACGTGCACGGCTCGGCCGAGGTCGTGGGGCTCATGTGCCTGCGCGTGTTCACCGCGGATGCCGGCGGCGCGCGCGACCCGCGTCTCGACGACGCCGCGCGCGCCCTCGGGTCGGCGTTCCAGAAGGTCAACTTCCTGCGCGACCTCGCCGACGACCGCGACCGCCTCGCGCGCGACTACCTGCCCGCCTTCCGGCGGCTCCCCGCCGAGGCGGCGAAGGCGGAGGTCGTGGCCGAGATCCGCGACGAGCTGCGGCAGGCGCGGTCCGGCATCCCGCTGCTCCCCGCCGACTGCAGGCTCGCCGTCGCGACCGCGACCGCCGTCTTCGGCGAGCTGCTCGACCGCATCGAGCGGCTCCCCGCCGAGCGCCTCACCGACACGCGAGTCTCGGTGCCCACGTCCCGAAAGCTCGCGCTGCTCGCCCGCGAGCGCGTGCGCCTCGCGCGGGGGCGCGCATGACGCGGCACGACGTCGCGATCGTGGGCGGCGGCGTGGGCGGGCTCGCGACCGCCGCGCTGCTCGCCGCGGACGGCCACCGCGTGACCCTCTTCGAGGCGACCTCGTCGTTCGGCGGCCGCGCCGGGAGCTGGGAGCAGGACGGCTTCCGCTTCGACACCGGCCCCTCGTGGTACCTCATGCCCGAGGTCTTCGACCACTTCTACCGGCTGCTCGGCACGAGCGCCGCGGCGCAACTCGAGCTCACGACACTCGACCCCGGCTACCGCGTGTACGTCGAGGGCGACCCGTCGCCGTTCGACCTGCCGGCCGGTCGCGACGCGGCCCGGGCAGCGCTCGCATCCCTCGACCCCGCCTCGGCCGACCGCATCGCGGCCTACCTCGACTCGGCGTCGTCGGCGTACCGCATGGCGACGGAGCGCTTCCTCTACGGCTCGTTCGACAGCGCGAAGCCCTTCGTCGACCGCGAGCTCGTGCGCGAGCTGCCGCGGCTCGGCCGCATGCTCACCCGCAGCCTCGACGACGAGATCCGCCGCACGACGACCGACGCGCGCCTGCGACGGCTGCTCGGCTACCCCGCGGTCTTCCTCGGCGGCACCCCGATGGGCGTTCCGTCGCTCTTCCACCTCATGAGCCACCTCGATGTCGAGCAGGGCGTGCTCTACCCGCGCGGCGGCTTCGCGCGCGTGGTCGAGACCCTGGTCGAGCTGGCGCGCGCGACGGGCGCAGACCTGGTGGCGGATGCGCCCGTCGCGCGTATTCTCGTCGACCGCGGGCGGGCCGCGGGTGTCGAGGTGCGCGGCGCCGACGGCGCCGTCACGAGGCACAGCGCGGACGTCGTGGTCGGCGCGGCCGACCTGCACCGCGTCGAGACCGAGCTGCTGCCGCCGGAGGCACGCGACCACAGCGAGCGCTGGTGGAGCAAGATCGACATGGGCTTCGGGGCGGTCACGGCGATGCTCGGCGTGCGCGGCGAGCTGCCCGAGCTCGCCCACCACACGCTGCTGTTCGCCGACGACTGGGACGGGGGGTTCGCGCGGCTGAGCGGCGAGACCCTGCCGCCCGAGACATCCGTCTACCTCGGCAAGCCGAGCGCGAGCGATCCGACGGTCGCGCCGCCCGGCCACGAGAACCTCTTCGTGCTCGTGCCCTCGCCCGCGCGTGCGTCGATGGCGCGCGGAGGCGTCGCCGGCACGGGCGACGCGCGCATCGAGCGCTACGTCGACGGCATCATCGACCAGGTCGCCCGCTGGACGGGCGCATCCGACCTCGCCGACCGCGTCGTGGTGCGGCGCACCCGCACCTCGGGCGACCTCGCGGCCGAGCTCGGGGCGTGGAAGGGCAGCATGCTGGGCCCCGCCCACACACTGCGGCAGAGCGCGCTGTTCCGGGCCGGCAACCGCTCGCGGCGGGTCGAGGGGCTGTACTTCGCGGGGTCGGGCACGATCCCCGGCATCGGCGTGCCCATGTGCCTCATCAGTGCGGAGCTCGTGCTCAAGCGCGTGCGGGGCGACCGCACCGCCGCCCCCCTGGAGGTCGCGTGAGTCTCGGCTACCTCGCGGCGCTGCTCGTGTCGATCGCGGGCATGCTCGCACTCGACGCGCGCTACCGGCTGTTCCTGTGGCGATCGCCGGCCCGCGCCGCGCTCACGCTCGCGATCGGGGTGGCGCTCCTGCTCGCCGCCGATCTCACCGCGATCGCGCTCGGGGTGTTCCGGGTGGGCGACTCGCCGCTGCTGTCGGGCGTCATGCTCGCGCCGCACCTGCCGCTCGAGGAGCCCCTGTTCCTCGTCTTCCTGTGCCTCATCACGATGGTCGTGCACGAGCTCGTGCAGCGCGTCCGCGCCCGTCGCCTCCGCGACGAGCGGGAGGGGTGACGGATGCCCGCCTACCCGATCCTCGCCGCCGTGCTCGTCGTCGTCGCCGTCGCCCTGCGCCTCATCCTGGACGACGTCGCACGACGCCGCGGGCGGCCGCTTCCCGTCCTCCCCAGCCTCGTGACGGGCGCCGTGCTCATCGTGCTCACCCTCGTGTTCGACAACCTCATGATCGGGGTGGGGCTCTACGGCTATCCCGATGAGGAGCTGCTCGGGGTGAGGATCGGACTCGTGCCGATCGAGGATCTCTCCTACCCCATCGCGACCGCCGCGCTCCTGCCCGCCGTCTGGCACGTGCTCGGGGGCGACCGTGACTGAGCGCGAGCCCTCGACCGCGACGCGGCTGCTGCTGGCATCCCGCCCGCTGAGCTGGGTCAACACCGCCTACCCGTTCGCGGCCGCGATGCTGCTCGCGGGCACGGGCGTCGACGCGCGCCTCGTGATCGGCACCCTGTTCTTCCTCGTGCCGTACAACCTGCTCATGTACGGCGTGAACGACGTGTTCGACTACGCCTCGGATGCCGCCAATCCGCGCAAGGGCGGCGCCGAGGGGGCGCTGCTGCCGCCGCGCACGCACCGGCTCGTGCTGGGGCTCGCGTTCGGGCTCACCATCCCCTTCGTCGTCGCGCTCGCCGTGCTCGGCGGTCCCTGGTCGTGGGTCGTGCTCGCCGTGCTGCTGTTCGACGTCATCGCCTACTCGATGCCGCCGCTGCGCTGGAAGGAGGTGCCCGTGCTCGACTCGCTGAGCTCGAGCATCCACTTCACGGGCCCCGCGGTCTACGGGCTCGTGCTCGCGGATGCCTCGTGGGACGTCACGACGGTGCTCGTGCTCGTGGCCTTCCTGCTGTGGGGCATGGCGAGCCACGCCTTCGGGGCCGTGCAGGACGTCGTGCCCGACCGTGCCGCCGGCATCTCGTCGGTCGCGACGGCGTTCGGCGCCCGCGCGACGGTGCGGCTCGCGCTCGGCGCGTGGGCGCTCGCGGGGGCGCTCATGCTCCTCGTGCCCTTCCCCGGGATGCTCGCCGCGGTGCTCGCCGTCCCCTACCTCGTGCTCGCCTGGCCCTTCCGCTCGGTCTCCGATGCCGACTCCGGCCGGGCCAACCGCGGCTGGCGCCACTTCCTCTGGGTCAACTACCTCGCGGGCTTCGTCGTGACGCTCCTGCTCATCTGGATCGCCCTCCTCGCGCCGTAGCCGTCCGCGGTGCACCCCTGCATCCGCTCCATCGGCGGGAGAACCCTCGCCTGCGGGCGGCGATCGATTCACCCGGCGGGAGAACTTGCTCCCGCCGTGTGCGGTGATCGCCGCCCGCTTCGGTGTGCGCGCCTGCGGGCCTGCGCGGCCGCGTGCGTCGCGACGTCGCCGCGGTCCTAAGCTATGGGTACCGGGCTGGCGATGGCCCGGCTCGTCGTTCCCGCCATGAGGTCCGACTCCCCTTCTATGCCCCTGCCCGCATACCCGGAGTTGATCATGGCCTCGCGCATCGCGCCCCTCGCACTCGTCCCCGTCCTCCTG
>JAEYVF010000061.1 GCA_023432005.1 Actinomycetes bacterium | reverse complement strand
CGCGCGGAGGGCTTCCTCCAGGCCGGGGACAAGGTCAAGGCCATGATCCTGTTCCGCGGTCGCGAGCAGTCCCGTCCGGAGCAGGGCGTCCGCCTTCTCCAGCGCTTCGCGGAGGACGTCGCGGAGTGGGGCACGGTCGAGTCCACCCCCACGATCGACGGTCGCAACATGGTCATGATCATCGCCCCGCTCAAGAGCAAGGTGGATGCGAAGGCCGAGCAGAACGCCAAGCGCGCGGCGAACAAGGCGCGCTCCCAGAGCCCGGAGGGTCCCGACGGATCGTCCGACAACGCGGCAGCTGCCGACAAGACAGAGGAAGAGTAATGCCCAAGCAGAAGACGCACTCCGGTGCGAAGAAGCGCTTCAAGATCACCGGGAGCGGCAAGGTCAAGAAGCAGGGCGCGGGTATGCGCCACAACTTCGAGCACAAGTCGTCGCGCGTGACGCGTCGCCTCAACCAGGACGTCATCCTGGCCCCGCAGGACGCCAAGGTCATCAAGGGCCTCCTGGGCAAGTAAGCCCGGACGAGTTAGAAGGACTTCAGAGAAATGGCACGTGTCAAGAGGGCGGTCAACGCCGCCAAGAAGCGCCGCACCACGCTCGAGCGCGCCGAGGGCTACCGCGGACAGCGGTCGCGCCTCTACCGCAAGGCGAAGGAGCAGGTCACCCACTCGCTCGTCTACGCCTACCGCGACCGCCACGCGAAGAAGGGCGAGTTCCGTCGCCTGTGGATCCAGCGCATCAACGCGGCTGCCCGCGCGAACGGCATCACCTACAACCGCCTGATCCAGGGCCTCGGCCTCGCGGGCATCGAGGTGGACCGTCGCATCCTCGCCGACCTCGCGGTCAACGAGCCGGCGACGTTCACGGGTCTCGTGGAGGCGGCCAAGGCCGCCCTCCCGAAGGACGTCAACGCTCCCAAGAGCGCCGCGTAAGCACGGGTTCACCCGTCATTACGAACAAGACGGTGCGCGCCTCCGGGCGTGCACCGTCTTCGTTTTCTACGATCGGGATGTGATCGACAACCCTCGCTCCCCGCGCGTCCGCGCCGTGGCGAAGCTCGCCCGGCGCGCCGCCCGCGAGGAGACGGGGCTCTTCCTCGTCGAAGGCCCTCAGGCGCTGCGCGAGGCGCTCGCGTTCCACCCGGAGCTGCTCGTCGAGGTCTTCGCGGTGCGCGGGGTCTTCGATCGCCACCCGGAGCTCGGCCGCGGCCTGAGCGCCGCGGGCATCGAACCGGAGGCGGTGTCGGAGGCCGTGCTCGAGGCGATGGCCGACACCGTCACGCCGCAGGGCGTCGTGGCCGTCGCACGGCAGTTCCCCGTGACCATCAAGGACCTGCTCGCGCGCGGCTCGAAGCTCATCGCGATCCTCGAGGAGGTGCGCGACCCCGGCAACGCGGGCACGATCATCCGGGCAGCGGATGCCGCGGGTGCCGACGGCGTGATCCTCACCGGGAAGAGCGTCGACGCGTACAACCCCAAGGTCGTCCGCTCGACGACGGGGTCGCTCTTCCATCTCCCGCTCGCGCAGGGCGGCACGCTCGAGCACGCTCTGCACCTCGTGCGCGCAGCGGGGATGCAGGTGCTCGCGGCCGATATCTCGGGCGAGGAGCTGCCGACGCTGCGCGAGCGCCTCTCCGAGCCCACGGCGTGGTTGTTCGGCAACGAGGCCCACGGCCTCACCGACGAGAACCTGGCCTCCGCCGACCACGCCGTCAAGGTGCCCATCTACGGGCACGCCGAGTCGATGAACCTCGCGACCGCGGCATCCGTCTGCCTCTACCAGTCGGCCTTCGCCCAGCGCTCCTGACGCGTGCTCCCGAGGGTCGCAGTGCGGTCACGGTTGCCTCCGCACGTTTGACCCTCCTCCGAGCGGATGAGAGGGTGACAACATGGACGCCCTCGTCGAGATCGATCATGTCGACAAGCATTTCGGTGAGCTTCACGTTCTCAAGGACATCACCACGTCCGTGGGGCGCGGCGAGGTCGTGATCGTCATCGGCCCGTCGGGCTCGGGCAAGTCGACCCTTTGTCGCACCATCAACCGGCTCGAGACGATCGACTCGGGCGAGATCCGGATCGACGGGGTCCCGCTCCCCGCCGAGGGTCGCGATCTCGCACGGCTGCGCGCCGATGTCGGCATGGTCTTCCAGTCGTTCAACCTCTTCGCGCACAAGACAGTGCTGCAGAACGTGACGCTCGGGCCCATCAAGGTGCGCGGTCTCTCGCGCGCGGAGGCGGAGCGACGCGCCATGGAGCTGCTCGAGCGCGTCGGCGTCGCCAATCAGGCGGCGAAGCTCCCGGCCCAGCTCTCGGGCGGCCAGCAGCAGCGCGTCGCGATCGCCCGCGCTCTCGCGATGGAGCCCAAGCTCATGCTCTTCGACGAGCCGACCTCGGCTCTCGACCCCGAGATGATCAACGAGGTGCTCGACGTCATGACGGGCCTCGCCCGCTCCGGCATGACGATGATCGTCGTCACCCACGAGATGGGCTTCGCCCGCAAGGTCGCGGATCGCGTGCTCTTCATGGCCGACGGCGCGATCGTCGAGGAGGGCACCCCCGAGGAGTTCTTCACGAACCCGCAGACGGATCGCGCCAAGGACTTCCTCGCCAAGGTGCTCACGCACTGAGTCGGGCCCCGGACCGCTTACCCACAACCGCGTCATACCCGGGACGCACCGAGAGAAAGAGGCAGAGATGAGACTCACGAAGTCGTTCAGCATCGCAGCCCTGGCCGTCGCGAGCGTGCTCGCGCTGGCGGGATGTGCGGACTCCGAGGCGCCGGGCGAACAGCCCACCGTCGAGGAGACCCCGGAGTTCGAGGCGGGCACCACGATGGCGAAGCTCGCCGACGCGGGCACCATCACGATCGGCACCAAGTTCGACCAGCCCCTGTTCGGCCTCGCCGGACCCGACGGCACGCCCGAGGGCTTCGACGTCGAGATCGGCAAGATCATCGCGGGCAAGCTCGGCATCGCGCCCGAGGACATCACCTGGACCGAGACGGTCTCGAAGAACCGCGAGCCCTTCATCCAGGCGGGCGAGGTCGACATCGTCATCGCGACCTACACGATCAACGACGAGCGCAAGAAGGTCGTCTCCTTCGCGGGCCCGTACTACACGGCCGGCCAGGACATCCTCGTGGCCGCCGGCAACCCGGAGGGCATCGAGAGCATCGACGACCTCGCCGGCAAGACGGTGTGCTCGGTCTCCGGGTCGACGTCGGAGAAGAACCTGCAGGCCGCGGGCGTCAACGTGCTCCCGGCCGCGGGCTACAGCGAGTGCCTCGAGCCGCTGCGCAACGGCGCGGTCGTCGCGGTCTCGACCGACAACGTCATCCTCGCGGGCCTCGCGGCTCAGAACGAGGGCGAGTTCGAGGTCGTGGGCAACCCGTTCACCTCCGAGCCCTACGGCATCGGCCTCGCGCTCGAGGACGACACCTTCCGTGACTGGATCAACGACGTGCTCGAGGAGTCGTTCGACGACGGCACGTGGGCGGCCGCGTGGGAGAAGACGGCGGGCGTCGTGCTCGACACGCCGGAGCCCCCGACGGTGGATCGCTACACGCGGTCCTGACCTCAGGATGCGGCGCCCGCCTCGCGCGGGCGCCGCATCCGCCCTGAGACCCGGAAGGAGGAGAGTGGACGCCGTCCTCGAGAACCTGCCGACGTTCCTGCGCGGCTTCGGCACGACGCTCGCGCTGCTCGGCATCGCGGGCGCGGGTGCGCTCGTCATCGGCACGTTCGTGGCCGCGATGCGCATCTCGCCCGTCGCGTCGCTGCGCGGATTCGCGACCGTGTATACGGAGATCCTGCGGAACACCCCGCTCACGCTCGTGCTGTTCTTCTGCGCGTTCATCCTCCCCTACCTCGGGGTGCGCATCGACTTCTTCATCCTCGCCGCCATCGGCCTGACGGCCTACACCTCGCCGTTCGTCGCGGAGGCCGTGCGCTCGGGCGTCAACGGCGTGCCGGTCGGCCAGGCGGAGGCCGCGCGATCGATCGGGCTCGGGTTCGGCCAGACCCTCGGGATCGTGGTGCTGCCGCAGGCGATCCGGATGGTGATCCCGCCGCTCATCAACGTGCTCATCGCGCTCACCAAGAACACCTCGGTCGCCGGCGCGTTCTTCGTCAAGGAGCTCTTCGCGTCCGCACAGGACGTCATCAACATCCGCGGTGACGAGGTGTTCGCGATCCTCATCGCGGTCGCCGTCTTCTACCTCGTGATCACGGTCACGCTCGGCCGCGTCGCGGCCGTCGTCGAGCGCCGGGTGGCGGTGCTGCGATGACCAACGTGCTCTACGACGTGCCGGGCCCGAAGGCGCGGCGCCGCTCGCGCATCATCTCCGTCATCGGCATCCTCGCGATCGCCGTGGGGCTCGCCGCCCTCATCTGGGCGCTCGCGGCACCCCGCATCACCGCGACCGGCGCCGAGCTCCCCGGCATGTTCGACCCGAGCCGCTGGGACATCCTGGGCGACCGCGCGGTCTGGCGCCGCATCGGCGTCGGCGTGCTCAACACCCTGCAGATGGCGGGCGCCGGTGCGGTCGGCGCCGTGGTGTTCGGCGTGCTCGTCTCGTTCCTGCGCACGGCCCGCAGCGGCTGGATCCGCTACCCGATGGTCGTCGTGCTCGAGTTCCTGCGCGGCATGCCCGTGCTGCTGATGATGCTCTTCGTGCTGCTCATCTTCTCGACGGGTGCGTACTGGGCGGGCGTCATCGCGCTCGTGCTCTACAACGGCGCGATCATCGGCGAGGCCCTGCGGGCGGGGATCGCCTCGCTTCCGCGCGGGCAGCGCGAGGCGGGTTTCGCGATCGGCCTCGGCCCCGTGCGCACGCGGCTGTCGATCGAGTTCCCGCAGGCGTTCCGGCAGATGCTGCCGATCATCATCGCGCAGCTCGTGGTGCTCCTGAAGGACACCTCGCTCGCCTACGTCATCGGCTACAACGAGCTCCTGCGCACGACGACCAACCAGCTCGCCAACTACTACGGCAGTCGCTATCTCTTCACGCTGTTCTTCGTGACCTTCGCGATCTACCTCGCGATGAACCTCCTCCTGTCGTGGATCGCGCGCATCGTGGCACGCCGCGTGGATGCGGGACGGATGCCGAAGGGCACGACGCCGTTCTCGCGCCGGGCGGAGAAGCGGGCGGCCACGCGCCGCGCGGAGACCGCGGGCGCGCGTCTCGACGCGGGCGGAGGGTCGGACGCCTGAACCGGCCCCCGGCCGCGCGCCGATAGACTCGATCCTCGTGTCGAACCCCATCACCGATTCCGCGGTCACCGCTGCCGTCGACGCGGCGCTCGCCGCGATCGGCGCGGCAGGCGACTCGGCGAGCCTCAAGGCCGCGCGATCCGCGCACGCCGGCGAGTCCTCGCCCCTCGCCCAGCTGAACGCCGCCATCCGCGACCTCCCCGGCGACCTGAAGGCCGCCGCCGGCAAGCTCGTGGGCCAGGCCCGCGCGCGGGTCAACCAGGCGCTCGCGGAGGCCGAGGAGCGCGTGCTCGCGGCCGAGGAGGAGGCCCGGCTGGCGGCCGAGGCCGTCGACGTGACCGCCGTGCCCTCGCGCTGGAACCGCGGCGCCCGGCATCCGCTGTCCCTCCTCATGGAGGAGATGAGCGACCTCTTCGTCGGCATGGGCTGGGAGGTCGGCGAGGGGCCCGAGCTCGAGCACGAGTGGTTCAACTTCGACGCCCTCAACTTCGACGAGGATCACCCGGCCCGCGCGATGCAGGACACCTTCTTCGTCGAGCCCGCGGATCGGCACCTCGTGATGCGCACGCACACGAGCCCCGTGCAGATCCGCTCGCTGCTGTCGCGCCCGCTCCCCGTGTACGTCGCCGCGGTGGGCCGTACGTACCGCACCGACGAGCTCGACGCGACGCACACCCCCGTCTTCCACCAGATCGAGGGCATCGCGATCGACAAGGGCCTCACGATGGCGCACCTGCGCGGCACCCTCGAGCACCTCGCGCGCGCGATGTTCGGCGAGGGCGCGCAGATCCGCCTTCGCCCCAACTACTTCCCGTTCACCGAGCCCTCGGCGGAGATGGATGTGTGGCAGCCCCACGCCAAGGGCGGCGCGCGCTGGGTCGAGTGGGGCGGATGCGGCATGGTGAACCCCAACGTGCTGCGCTCGGCGGGCATCGACCCCGAGGAGTACCAGGGCTTCGCGTTCGGCATGGGCATCGAGCGCACCCTGCAGTTCCGCAACGACATGAACGACATGCGCGACATGGTCGAGGGCGATGTGCGCTTCTCGCAGCAGTTCGGGATGGTGGTGTGATGCGCGTCCCGATCAGCTGGCTGGGGGAGTGGACCGATCTTCCGGAGGACGTGACCCTCGAGCACCTGCACGCGGCGCTCGTGAAGGTGGGCCTCGAGGAGGAGGACACCCACGGCTTCGCGCTCACGGGCCCGATCGTCGTCGGCCGGGTGCTGTCGGTCGAGCCCGAGCCCCAGTCCAACGGCAAGACGATCAACTGGTGCCAGGTCGACGTGGGCGAGGCCGAGCCTCGCGGCATCGTGTGCGGCGCGCACAACTTCGGCCCCGGCGACAAGGTCGTCGTGACGCTGCCGGGTGCTGTGCTGCCCGGGCCCTTCCCCATCGCGGCGCGCAAGACCTACGGTCACGTCTCCGACGGCATGATCGCCTCCGCGCGCGAGCTCGGTATGGGCGACGAGCACGACGGCATCCTGCGGCTCGCCGAGCTGGGGCTCGACCCCGAGGTGGGCTCGGATGCGATCTCGCTCCTCGGCCTCGACGACGCGGCCGTCGAGGTCAACGTCACGCCCGACCGCGGGTACGCGTTCTCGATCCGCGGCATCGCACGCGAGTACTCGCATTCGACGGGCGCGGCGTTCCGCGACCCCGCCGCGGCGATCGAGACGCCGCCGGCATCCGGCTACCGCCTCACGATCACCGACGACGCCCCCATCCGGGGCCGCCAGGGCTGCTCGGTGTTCTCGGTGCGCGTCGTGCGCGGCATCGACCCGACCCGCCCCACGCCGCCGTGGATGGCCTCGCGTCTGCGGCTCGCGGGCATCCGGTCGATCTCGCTCGCCGTCGACATCTCGAACTACGTCATGCTCGAGCTCGGGATGCCGAACCACGCCTACGACCTCGCGAAGGTCGACGCGGGAGGCCTCGTCGTACGTCGGGCGACGCCCGGGGAGCAGCTCGAGACGCTCGACGGCAAGGTGCGCACGCTCGACCCCGCCGACCTCCTGGTCGCCGATGCGCAGCGCGCGCTTGGCATCGCGGGCGTCATGGGCGGCGCCTACAGCGAGCTCTCCGACGA
The DNA here is from genome assembly GCA_023432005.1 of Actinomycetes bacterium. GTDB lineage: Bacteria > Actinomycetota > Actinomycetes > Actinomycetales > Microbacteriaceae > Homoserinibacter. The sequence goes on along the minus strand of JAEYVF010000061.1, from coordinate 16,439 downwards.
CACGAGCGACGTGCTCATCGAGGCTGCGATCTGGGACCCCATCACGATCGCCCGCAGCGTGCGCCGTCACAAGCTCCCGAGCGAGGCCGCGAAGCGCAACGAGCGCGGCGTCGACCCGCGGATGGCGGAGCTCGCCACGGCGCGCGTCGCCCAGCTGCTCGTGGAGCTCGCGGGCGGCACGCTCGACGAGCTCGGCGCCCTCTTCGACGCGTCGGAGCCGCTTCCCGCGGTGCGCCTGCCGCTCGACCGCCCCGCCGCGATCGTGGGTGTGGCGTACTCGCGCGACGAGGTCGTCGGCACGCTCGAGCTCATCGGCGCGAGCGTCGAGGTCAGCGGCGACGTCGCGACGGTCACGCCGCCGAGCTGGCGCCCCGACCTCGTCGACGACGTCTCGCTCATCGAGGAGATCGCGCGCATCACGGGCTACGACCGCATCCCCGCCGAGCTCCCCATCGCCCCCGCGGGCCGGGGTCTCACGCGCGCCCAGGTCGCCCGCCGTCGCGTCGCCCAGACGCTCGCGGCCGCGGGCTCGACCGAGGTACTCGCGTACCCGTTCGTGTCGGACGCCGTGGCCGAGCGCTACGAGCCGGGAGCGGCATCCGTGCGCCTCGCGAACGCGCTCGATCAGCAGGTGTCGCTCCTGCGGCGCAGCCTGTTGCCGGGCCTCGTGGAGATCGCGCACCGCAACCTCTCGCGCGGTCTCACCGACCTCTCGCTCTTCGAGATCGGCGCGGTCTTCCTGCCCGAGCGGGGCGTCGTGTACGGCACCGACTTCATCCCGCTGGGGGCGGAGCGGCCGGGCGACGACACCCTCGCGCGTCTCGCGGCGGGCATCCCGCCGCAGGCGCGCCACGTGGGCGGTCTGTTCCTCGGCGATGCGCTGCCCAAGCAGCCGGGTCGGGCCGCGGAGGCCGCGGGTCTTCCCGACGCGCTCGACGCGGTGCGCCAGGTCGGTCTCGCGCTCGGACTCGACATCCGCATCTCGCAGGGCACCCATCCGGCGCTGCACCCCGGCCGCACGGCCGAGCTGCGCGTGGGCGAGAGGGTCGTGGGCGTCGCGGGCGAGCTGCTCCCGGCGGTCGCGCTCGAGGCGGACCTGCCGCGCGTCGTCGCGGTGTACGAGCTCGACCTCGATGCCCTCATCGAGCTGAGCGACCGCGACCGCCAGGCCACGCCGATCGGCACGCTGCCCGCTGCCACCCAGGACCTCTCGCTCGTCGTCGACGCCTCGGTGCCGGCAGGCGAGGTGCAGGATGCCGTGGCAGAGGGTGCAGGTGAGCTGCTCGAGCACATCCGGCTCGTCGACGACTACCGGGGTCCGGGCGTCGCGGAGGGCGGCAAGTCGCTCACCTTCGCGCTGCGCTTCCGCGCCGCCGACCGCACGCTCACGGCGGCCGAGGCGACCGAGGCGAAGCTCGCGGGCCTCGCGCGAGCGGCCGAGCGGTTCGGCGCGACCCTGCGGGAGTAGGCTCCGCGCCGCTAGAGTCGCGGCCATGAGCCTCACCGAGCTCGAGGGCGTCGACATGGCGTCGGCCGCGGAGCTCCGTGCGGCCGGGCGCGCCCGTCGCGCCCAGGTGCCGCGCTCGGCTCACGCCGAGTACCGCGCGGCACCGGGCCGCGATCCGCTCGGCATCGTGGAGCAGCAGAACGCCGAGCGTCTGCCCGAGCTCCTGGGGCTGCGCACGGACCGGATGCGGGAGAGCCCCTTCGCCTTCTACCGCGGCACGGCGGCGGTCCAGGCCGCCGACCTCGCCGCCGAGCCCGTCACGGGAGCGCACGTCGTCGTCTGCGGCGACGCGCACCTCGCCAACTTCGGCTTCTACCGCTCGCCGCAGCGCACGCTCGTGTTCGACGTGAACGATTTCGACGAGGCCGCCGTGGCCCCGTGGGAGTGGGACGTCAAGCGGCTCGTCGCGAGCGTCGTCGTCGCGGCGCGGGCCCGCGGCGCATCCGCATCCGAGGCGGAGGAGGCGGCCGTGCTCACCACGACCGCGTACCGCACGACCCTGCGCGACTTCGACGCCCTGCCCGCCCTCGAGCGCTACTACCGGCGCATCGACCTCGACGCGGGCGGCCGGGTGCCGGGGAGCCTGCGCTCCGTCGTGCGCGCCGCGCGCAAGGCCGCCGAGCGGCGCACCTCGTCGCGCGTCATCGCCCGCACGACGGTGATCGGCGATGACGGCCGCCGCCGCTTCGTCGAGGATCCGCCCGTCACGACCCACGTCGCCGACGAGCTGCGTGCGGTCGTCGAGGAGCTCTTCCAGCAGTACCTGCTCACCGTGCGGGCCGACGTCGCCCTGCTCTTCACGCACTACCGCGTCGACGACCTCGTACGCCGGGTCGTCGGCGTCGGCAGCGTCGGCACGCGGTGCTACATCATCGCCCTCTCCGGCCCGGACGGTGAGCCGCTCGTCATGCAGGTCAAGGAGGCGGGCCAGGCGGTCGCCTACCGCTTCGGCGAGATGCCCGGCGAGCAGCTCCCGGGCATGCGCGAAGAGCGCGCGATCGCCGAGCACGGCTACCGCGTCGTGAGCGGGCAGCGCGTGCTCCAGGCGGTCTCCGATCCGTTCCTCGGCTACCTCGAGAACGACGGGCGCGCCTTCTACGTGCGTCAGTTCCGTGACGGCAACTCCTCCGTCGAGGTGGAGGCGCTCGACGAGGACGCGTTCCGCTGGTACGCCATGGCGTGCGCGTGGGTGCTCGCCCGCGGACACGCGCAGAGCCCCGCCGTGCCGTTCATCGCCGGCTACCTCGGGCGGTCCGACGCCTTCGATCGGGCGGTCGCCCGATGGGGTGTCGCGTACGCCGACCAGGCGGAGTCGGACCACGCCTCCTTCGCGCAGGCCGCGCATGACGGACGGTTCCCGACGCTCTGCTAGCCTCGACGCATGGGTCAGCCGACGTCGTTCGAGAGCGTGCAGCTCCGTCGCGTCCGCCGCGTGCGCCGAATCTCGGCGACGTCGCGCCGCTGACCCGTCTCAGCCCGTCGCGTGACGTCGCCGGATCCGGCCCCGTCCACACGACAATAAGGTTGACGTCATGCCCATCTCCGTCGCCGTCGCAGGCGCCAGCGGATACGCGGGCGGCGAGCTGCTGCGGCTCCTCGCCGACCACCCCGAGTTCGAGGTCCGCGTCGTCACCGCCCACCAGAACGCGGGGCAGCGCCTCGGCGCCGTGCACCCGCACCTCGTGAGCCTCGCCGAGCTCGAGCTCCAGCCCACCGAGGCATCCGTGCTCGCCGAGGCCGACCTCGTCTTCCTCGCACTCCCGCACGGCGCGTCCGGCGCGATCACCGACGCCCTCCCCGGAGACGTCGTCGCCGTCGACTGCGGTGCCGACCATCGCCTCACCTCGAAGGACGCGTGGGACGCCTTCTACGGAGGGGAGTACCACGGCGCCTGGACCTACGGGATGCCCGAGCTCCTGCTCGAGGGCGGCGCGTCGAAGCAGCGCGACAACCTCGCGGGCGCGATGCGCATCGCGGTCCCCGGGTGCAACGTCTCGGCCATCACGCTCGGCCTCGCGCCGGGCGTCGCCGCGGGCGTCGTCGAGGCGCACGACCTCGTGTCGGTGCTCGCGGTCGGCACCTCGGGGGCGGGCAAGTCCCTGCGTGCCGACCTCCTCGCGAGCGAGATCATGGGCTCCGCCTCGGCCTACGCGGTGGGTGGCGTGCACCGGCACACGCCCGAGATCGTCCAGAACCTCACGGCGGCGGGCGGGGAGGGCGTCAGCATCTCGTTCACCCCGGTGCTCGTGCCGATGTCGCGCGGCATCCTCGCGACCTCCACGGCGCGGCTGGCCCCGGGCGTCACCGCCGCGGATGTGCGCGAGGCGTGGGAGGGTGCGTACGCGGGCGAGACCTTCGTGCGCGTGCTGCCGCAGGGCTCGTTCCCCCGGTCGGGCGACACGACGGGCGCCAACACGGCGCTCATGGGCGTCGCCGTCGACGAGGCGGCCGGCCGGGTCGTCGTCGTCTCGGCGATCGACAACCTCGTCAAGGGCACCGCGGGTGCCGCCATCCAGTCCGCCAACCTCGCGCTCGGACTGCCCGAGACCGCGGGTCTCCCCGTGAACGGAGTCGCCCCGTGACCGTCACCGCCGCATCCGGATTCACCGCCGCGGGCGTCGCAGCGGGTCTCAAGGGCTTCGACAAGCTCGACCTCGCCCTCGTCGTCAACGAGGGGCCGTTGCGCAGCGCCGCCGCCGTGTTCACGAGCAATCGCGCGAAGGCCAACCCGATCATCTGGTCGCAGCAGGTCATCGCCGACGGCACGGCGAGCGCGATCGTGCTCAACTCGGGCGGGGCCAACTGCTTCACCGGCGCCGAGGGCTTCCAGACGACCCACGCCACGGCTGAGGCGGTCGCCGAGGCGCTCGGCATCTCGGCGGGCGACGTGCTCGTGTGCTCGACGGGCCTCATCGGGGAGCAGCTGCCGCGAGACAAGGTCATCGCGGGGGCGCAGCGCGCGGCCGTCGAGCGCTCGGAGGGCGGGGGCCCCGACGCGGCACGCGCCATCATGACGACCGACTCGAAGCCCAAGACCGTGGTCGTGCGCCGCGACGGCTGGACGATCGGCGGCATGGCCAAGGGTGCCGGGATGCTCGCGCCGGGCCTCGCGACGATGCTCGTGGTCCTCACAACCGACGCCGTGCTCCTGCCCGCACAGCTCGACGACGCCCTGCGGCGCGCGACGCGCGTGAGCTTCGACCGTCTCGACTCCGACGGCTGCATGTCGACCAACGACCAGGTCACGCTCATGGCGAGCGGCGCATCCGGCATCGAGCCCGACCTCGACCTCTTCGCGGCGGGGCTCGCCGAGGTGTGCATGGACCTCGCGTTCCAGCTGCAGGCGGATGCGGAGGGCGCGAGCCACGACATCGTCATCGAGGTCATGGGCGCCGCGTCCGAGGATGACGCCGTCGAGGTCGGTCGCGCGATCGCGCGCAACAACCTGTTCAAGGCCGCCGTGTTCGGCAACGACCCCAACTGGGGCCGCGTGCTGGCCGCGATCGGCACGACGCAGGCCGAGTTCGATCCCTACGACGTCGACGTCTCCATGAACGGCGTGCGCGTGTGCACGAAGGGCGGACCCGACCGCCCGCGCACCGAGGTCGACCTGCGTCCGCGTCGGCTGCTCCTGCAGCTCGAGCTCAACGCGGGCCACTTCGGGGCGATCATCCTCACCAACGACCTGACCCACGACTACGTCCACGAGAACAGCGCCTACTCCTCATGACGAACGCGAACCCCCTCGACGACCTCGACGCCCGCACGCGCGACGCGGCGGTCAAGGCCGACACCCTCATCCAGTCGCTCCCGTGGCTGCGGCGCTTCGCGGGGCGCATCGTCGTCGTCAAGTTCGGCGGCAACGCCATGGTCGACGAGTCGCTGCAGCGCGCCTTCGCGGAGGACATGGTCTACCTGCGCTCGGTGGGACTCAAGCCCGTCGTCGTGCACGGCGGCGGCCCGCAGATCTCGGCGATGCTCGATCGACTCGGCATCCCGAGCGAGTTCCGCGGCGGCTACCGCGTCACGACCCCCGAGGCCATGGAGGTCGTCCGCATGGTGCTCACGGGCCAGGTGAGCCGTGAGCTCGTGACGCTCATCAACCGGCACGGTCCGCTCGCCTCGGCCATCTCCGGCGAGGACGCGGGCCTGTTCCAGGGCCGCAAGCGCGAGGTCGTGGTCGACGGGGAGAGCGTCGACATCGGGCTCGTGGGCGACGTCGTCGAGGTCGACCCGGCCGCCGTGCTCGCCGAGATCGAGGCGGGCCGCATCCCCGTCGTCTCCTCGATCGCCCCCGACATCGAGGTGCCGGGGCAGTCGCTCAACGTCAACGCCGACTCCGCGGCGGCGGCGCTCGCCGTCGCGCTCGGGGCCGAGAAGCTCGTCGTGCTGACGGATGTCGCCGGCCTCTACCGCGACTGGCCGAACCGCGACTCGCTCGTCTCGCAGATCACGCGCGCCGAGCTCGCCGAGCTGCTGCCGAGCCTCGAGTCGGGCATGATCCCCAAGATGGCGGCGTGCCTCGAGGCCGTCGACGGGGGAGTGCCGAAGGCCGCCATCATCGACGGGCGCCGGCCGCACTCGATCCTGCTCGAGATCTTCACGGATGCCGGCATCGGCACGGAGGTGGTGCCGGCATGAGCGCGGTCGAGGACGCAGCGCCGGAGGGCGCCGAGTACTACCAGGAGCTCTTCTCGCGCGTCATGATGCGCTCCGCGCCCGCGCCCCTCGCCGTGCTCTCGCACGGTCGCGGCGCGCACGTGTGGGACGTCGAGGGCACGCAGTACCTCGACTTCCTCGCGGGGATCGCGGTCAACTCCCTCGGCCACGCGCATCCGGCGTTCGTCGAGGCGGTGGCCGCCCAGGCTGCGCGCTTCGCGCACGTGTCGAACTACTTCGCGACCCGGCCGCAGCTCGAGCTCGCCGATCGGCTCACCCGCCTCACGGGCGGCGACCGCGTGTTCCTGTGCAACTCGGGCGCCGAGGCGATCGAGGCGGCCGTCAAGCTCGCGCGTCTCACGCGCAAGCCGAGGATCCTCGCTCTCGAGAACGCCTTCCATGGCCGCACGATGGGAGCCCTGAGCCTCACGGGCAAGCCCGCCCTGCGCGGCCCGTTCGAGCCGCTCGTGCCCGGCGTCGACCACATCCCGTCGACGGTCGAGGCGCTCGAGGAGGCGCTCGCGGCGGGCGACGTCGCGGCCCTCGTCGTCGAGCCCATCAAGGGCGAGGCGGGCGTGGTCGAGCTTCCGGAGGGCTACCTCGCGGCCGCCCGCGAGCTCACGGAGGCACACGGCGCGCTGCTCATCCTCGATGAGATCCAGACGGGCGCCGGTCGCACGGGCGACTGGTTCGCCTTCCAGCACGAGGGCATCGTCCCGGACGCCGTGGCGCTCGCGAAGGGCATCGGAGGCGGATTCCCGATCGGCGCCCTCGTGACGTTCGGCGAGGCGTCCACGCTCTTCGGCATCGGGCATCACGGCTCGACGTTCGGAGGCAACCCGCTCGCCGCCGCCGCCGCGAACGCCGTGCTCGGCGAGATCGAGCGCGCGGGACTCGTCGACAACGCGCGCGCGCGCGGCCTCGAGCTGCGGGCCCGGGTCGAGCTCATGGGCTCACCGCTCGTGACCGACATCCAGGGCCGCGGCCTCCTGCTCGGCATCGGCCTCGCCGAGCCGGTCGCGGGCATCGTCGCGAGCCGGGCCCTCGACCGCGGACTCATCGTGAACGCGGCGAATGAGAACCGCATCCGGCTCGCCCCGCCGCTCATCATCGGCGACGACGAGCTGCACGAGTTCACCCGCCTCTTCGCCGAGGCGATCGACATCCCCCGCACCGACCCCGGAGATCACGAATGACCCGCCACTTCCTGCGCGACGACGACCTGAGCCCCGCCGAGCAGACCGAGATCCTCGACCTCGCCGAGCAGATCAAGGCCGACCGCTGGGGCCGCACGCCGCTCGCGGGCCCGCAGACGGTCGCCGTCATCTTCGACAAGTCCTCGACGCGCACGCGCGTGAGCTTCGCCGTGGGCATCGCCGACCTGGGCGGCAGCCCGCTCATCATCTCCACGGCCAACAGCCAGCTCGGCGGCAAGGAGACGCCGTCGGACACGGCGCGCGTGCTCGAGCGCATGGTGTCGGCCATCGTGTGGCGCACCTACGCGCAGGCGGGTCTCGAGGAGATGGCCGCGGGAACGCGGGTGCCGGTCGTCAACGCGCTGTCCGACGACTTCCACCCCTGTCAGCTGCTCGCCGACCTGCTCACCATCCGGGAGCACAAGGGAGAGCTCAGGGGCCTCACGGTGACCTTCCTCGGCGACGGCGCGAGCAACATGGCGCACAGCTACCTCCTCGCGGGCGCGACGGCGGGCATGCACGTGCGGGTCGCATCTCCCGAGGAGTTCAGTCCCGCGGATGCCGTCGTCGCCGACGCCGACCGCCGCGCCGGCGAGACCGGCGGCTCGGTCGCGATCTACACCGATCCGCTCGAGGCCGTCGCCGGCGCCGACGTCGTCGTGACCGATACCTGGGTGTCGATGGGCAAGGAGGAGGAGAAGGCTCACCGCGTCGCCACCTTCGGCGGCTACCAGGTGACCGACGAGCTCATGCGGCTCGCCGACCCCGATGCGGTCTTCCTGCACTGCCTCCCGGCCGATCGCGGGTACGAGGTCGCCTCGAGCGTCATCGACGGCCCGCAGAGCGTCATCTGGGACGAGGCGGAGAACCGCCTGCACGCCCAGAAGGCGCTGCTCGTGTGGCTCCTCGAGAGGGCCTGAGGGTCAGAGCCCGGTCGTCGACGCGAAGTCGGGGTCGCTCAGCATGACCGCGACGATCGTCGACCAGAAGATGATCGCCGCGACCACGCCCGCGATGAGCGGCACGTAGAACGCGACCTTCTTCTTCACCAGCAGCAGGATCGACACGCCCACGGCGATGAGGTAGAGCACGACGTGACTTCCGATGAGCACGAGGGGCGCCGCACCGACGTCGCCGTCGAACCCGCCGAGCCCCTGGTCGCGGAAGCCCTGGTCGAGCGCCTCGGGCGTGCTGAACAGCACGCCGTAGAGCACGCCGAGGAGCATCCCCACGAGCCCCAGCACGAGCAGCACGACGGTGAGCACGATGTCCCACGTGCGGCGTCGGGGTGCCGGCGCGCCCGCGAAGCCGGGCTGGCCGTAGACGGGCTGACCGTAGGCGGGCTGGGCGTAGCCGGGGGCGGGGTAGCCGGGCTGCGGGTAGCCGGGGGCGGGATAGCCGGGCTGCGAGGGGTATGCCGGGGCCGGCGCCCCGGCCGTTCCCGAGTACATGACGGGCTGGCCCGGTGCCGCGGGGACGCCCTGCTGCGCCTCGGGCGCGAGCGGCGTCGCCGGCTGCGAGGCGGCAGGTGCGGCCGGCTGGGCGGCCGCGTCCACGGGGGCGAACTCGCCGTAGCGCGGTGCGGGGACGGGCGCGGATGCGGCGGGCTCGACGGGCGGGACGGGGCCCGCGGGAGGCGGGACGGGCGGCTGGCTCGGCTCGGACATGACGCAACCCTAACGGCCGTACCCCGCTTCTAGACTGGACACGACGACACGAGGAGACCAGAACCGATGGCACAAGGCCCCACCCCGTCCGGCTCGGACACGGCAGGAGCGAACGCCGGCGAGCCTCGGGCGGGAGGCGCGAGCCTCTGGGGAGGCCGCTTCGCGAGCGGTCCCTCGCCCGAGCTGCAGGAGCTGAGCCGCTCCACCCACTTCGACTGGGAGCTCGCGCACTACGACCTCCAGGGCTCGCGCGCGCACGCGCGGGCGCTCGCGGCGGCCGGCTTCCTCGACGACGCGGAGCTCGCCCGCATGCTCGAGGGCATCGACGTGCTCGACGCCGGCATCCGCGACGGCGTGATCCGCCCGCTCCCCGAGGACGAGGATGTGCACTTCGCCCTCGAGCGCGAGCTCATCGCCGTCGTCGGCGCCGAGCTCGGCGGAAAGCTGCGGGCTGGACGCAGTCGCAACGACCAGATCGCGACGCTCGTGCGGCTCTATCTGCTCGACCATGCGGCCCGCATCCGGCGCCTCGTCGTGCAGCTCGTCGACGCGCTCGCGGCTCAGGCCGAGGCGCACCCCGCGGCCGTCATGCCGGGCCGCACGCACCTCCAGCACGCCCAGCCGATCCTGCTCGCGCACCACCTGCTCGCCCACGCGTGGCCGCTCGTGCGCGACCTCGAGCGCCTGCGCGACTGGCGCGTGCGCGCAACCGAGTCCCCCTACGGCGCGGGCGCCGTGGCCGGGGGAGCGCTCGGTCTCGATCCCGTGCCGATCGCGCACGAACTCGGGCTCGCGCATCCCATGCTCAACTCGCTCGACGCGACCTCGAGCCGCGACGTGGTCGCCGAGTTCGCCTACATCACCGCGCAGCTCGGCGTCGACCTCTCCCGACTCGCCGAGGACGTCATCATCTGGAACACGCGCGAGTTCGGCTTCGTGCGCCTGCACGACGGCTACTCGACGGGGTCGTCGATCATGCCCCAGAAGAAGAACCCCGACATCGCCGAGCTCGCGCGCGGCAAGTCGGGCCGGCTCATCGGCAACCTCACGGGCCTGCTCGTGACGCTCAAGGGCCTGCCCCTCGCCTACAACCGCGACCTCCAGGAGGACAAGGAGCCGATCTTCGACTCGGTGCGCACGCTCGAGGTGCTCCTGCCGGCGTTCGCGGGCATGATCGCGACGCTCGAGTTCGACACCGAGCGGATGGCGGAGCTCGCCCCCCAGGGCTTCTCGCTCGCGACCGACGTCGCCGACCACCTCGTGCGCCAGGGGGTGCCGTTCCGCGAGGCCCACGAGATCTCGGGCGCGCTCGTGCGCTTCTGCGAGGCGGAGGGCCTCGAGCTCGACGAGCCGAGCGACGAGCAGTACGCCGCGATCGACGCACGCCTCACCCCCGCGGTCCGCGGGGTGCTCACCGTCGAGGGATCCATCGCGAGCCGGGCGGGCGCGGGCGGCACGGCCCCCGCGCGCGTCGCCGAGCAGCTCGCGGCCCTCGCCGCGCGCACGGCGGAGGTGGCCGGATGACGCTCTCGGGAGACGGGGACCCGCGCGCTCGCCGCGAGCGGGCCAAGGACCATCGCCGCGACCTCGACCGACGCAGGCCGTGGTTGCTGTGGCTGCTCGTCGGTCTCGCGATCGTCGCGGTCGGAGTCGCCGTCGCCTACTCCATCGTGACCGGGCTCGGATCCTGACCTCCTCCCTCGGCTTCCTCCGGCGACCGGCCGACGAGGTCGCGCCTCTCCTGCTGGGCGCGGTGCTGACGGGGCGCGGCGTCTCGGTGCGGCTGACCGAGGTGGAGGCGTACCTCGGCGAGGCGGATCCCGGCTCGCACGCTTTCCGCGGCGTCACGCCGCGCACCCGCACGATGTTCGGCGAGCCGGGGCACCTCTACGTCTACTTCAGCTACGGCATGCACGTGTGCGCCAATATCGTGTGCTCACCCGCCGGCACCGCGAGCGCCGTACTGCTGCGCGCGGGCGAGGTCGTCGACGGTCTCGAGCTCGCCCGTGAGCGACGGACCACGGCGAGGTCGGACGCCGAGCTCGCGCGCGGTCCCGCTCGACTGACGAAGGCGCTCGGCATCGTGCTCGCGGACGACACGGCGGCGCTCGATACCGCACCGTTCGCGCTCGAGCCCGCATCCCATCCGCCGCTCGCCGCAACCGGTCCACGGGTCGGCGTCTCCGGGGAGGGCGGCACGGGGTCCTTCCCGTTGCGCTTCTGGATCCCGGGAGACCCGACGGTGTCGGCCTATCGCCCGGCGGCGCCCCGGAGGCGCGTCACGCGACCGTGAGGCTGATGAGTACGGCGCACGCGCCGGCCCACAGCATGCTCGCGAGGGTGCCGATGATGAACCTCTCGCGCGCGGCCGCCGAATCGAGCTCGTTGAAGCGGCCGAGGCCCTTGATGGCGATGAGCGCGGCGATGACCTCGGGGTGGCCGACGGCGATGGCGCCGACGATCGCCGCGCGCTCGAGCAGCCCGATCGTCGTGCCGCCGCGCAGCACCTCCTGCTCCTCGCCCGTGCGCTCGCGGCGGATGAGGATGCCCCCGTGGGCGCCGCGGCGCACGGGGGCGCCGCGGCTCGCCAAGTCGAGCACGACGACTGTGAGCGGGCTGCCCGCGAGGATGGCGATGGCCGCGATCCCGAGCCCGAGCACCGCGGCGAAGGCGGAGGGCTCGGGCAGCAGGCGCACGCCGAACACCGCCGCGAGCAGCCCCGCGGCCACCGGGATGAGGGCGAGAAGCGCGAGCTTCGGACGGCCGAGGCGGCTCGCGAGCACGGTCGCGGCGATGGCGCCGCCGATCACGAGCAGGGAGAGCGCCCAGATCAGATAGCCGATGACGATCACGCGTCCTCCTCCGTTCGGGGCGCGGCCCCGGCATCCGCTCCGTCTGCCGCGGTGAGCAGCTCGACGATCCCCTCGCGGGCCGCGGCGTCGAGCCGCACCGCCGCGGCGATGGCTCGCTTGCTCGCGGCCTGCGGGGTGATGCCGAGACGCTCCGCGGCCTGCGCCTGCGTGAGCCCCGCCTCGACGAGATCGTACAGTTCCCATCCCTCGGGGGAGCGGCGTTCTCGCAGCTGCAGGAGCAGCTCGAGCATCGCCTGCAGGGTTCCCGCGCTCGGTCGCGTGCCCGCGCCGACGACGGCGGCACGCCACTGACGGCGCTTCGCGGCCTCGACCGCCTCGCGCGCCGCGACGAGGGCGTCGCCCGTCACGGCGCGGGTCGCGGAGGGCAGGGGCGTGCGCACGCCGCCGATGCCGAGGCCGACGCTCCACAGTCCGGTGCGCGCGAGGGCGAGCACGATCTCGAGGGCCGTGCGGGGGTCTTGGGTGAGCGCCTGCACCTCGTCGCCCGCCGTCCGGTCGGCGGGGAGGAGGAGTCGCCCGGCCGCGGTGTGGGCGAGGATCGCGAGGGCGTCCTCCGCGTGGTCGGGGCGGTGGCGGCTGTCGATCTGGTCTGCGGTGATGGCGAACATGGCGGCTCCGCGTCAAGCCTACAAGGGTGATGACCGCGTGATCAACCCCCGAAGGTAGATCAGCGGCCCATCAACCCTGCGGGCTCACCACCCGCGCGCGCCGCCGCCCCCGCCGCCCCCGCCCGCGAAACCGCCTCCGCTCGAGCCGCCGAACGAACTGCTCCCGCCGGCACCCGAGGACGACGTGGGCGGGGGAGTCGTGGCGAAGCTCGCGGCCGCGTAGCCCGACGCGAACCCCGACAGCCGCGTGGCCCCCAGCACGGGCGAGAGCTCGGTCGGCGTCGTCGCGTAGAGCGTTCCGAGCTCCTCCTGCCATCGGTCCTCGATGCCGACGAGCATCGCATAGGGCAGCAGGCGCTCGAAGAGTCGCACGACGGCCTCCCGGTCGCCCGCGTCGACGGGTGTGCGCTCGGCGGTGTCGGGGCCCTGCAGAACGCGGATGCGGTCGGCCTCCGCGAGCTCGAGGTACTCGCGGATGCCGTCGAGGTGCTCGCGCGCGAGCGCACCCTCCGCGGTGAGCACATCGGGCGACCCCGCGAAGCCCACGAGGAGCACGCCTCCGACGAGGACCGCGAGGAGCTGCCACACGAGGAGCGGGCTGCCGGCATCCGTCTCGGCGGCCCAGAAGGCGACGACGAGCGCCGCCACGGCGATGGCGGCGAGCGCGATGCGCACGATCGGCGTCCAGCGCGAGCGGATGCGCGTGCGGTAGCGCTTCCCGACCTCGACGCGCGCCTTCGCGCGCAGGCTCGCGATACGGTCGCCGAGCTGCCGATCGTGTGTGTCGAGGTCGATCCCCGTCCGCTTGCCGGTGCGGCCGAAGAGCGTCGCGACGGCGATCGCGTCGTCCCGCTCGAGCGTCGAGGTCTCCAGCAGCTCGAGCCGGTACCGTCGTCGATCGCCCGCCTCCTCTCCGCGGTCGACGAGCCGCGCCGCGCGCACCACGACGAGCTGCACGAGCTGGGCGGGGAGCCCACGTGCCTCGCGGCGCAGCAGCACCGCGGCCTCCATGATCCCGAGCTCCGGGAACGGCTCGTACTGCGGCACGACGACGCCGCGTCCTGCCGCGTTCCGGAACACCCGGATGCGCAGCCACAGCACGACGAGCAGGCATGCGCCGAGGACCGCGAGCAGCACCCATGGCACGATCCGCACGATCCACGAGTCGGCGGGGAGCGCGGGCGTGCGGAAGGTGCCCGCCGGGAAGGCGATCGACCAGGTGACCGTCTCGAACGGGCCGACGCCCGGCACCTCGACGGCGGCGCCGTCGGCCGTCACGTCGAGGGCGCAGCTCGTCCGGGCGCCCTCGGATCCGACGTAGCACGCCCCGTCTCCGGTCGGGGTGCCGCGAAGGGAGGGGGAGAGCGCGAGCTCGGCCGAGACGCTGCCGTAGGGCTGCGGGCTGCCCGTCCCGTTGATGTCCCAGTACAGCTCGTCGAGGCCCGTGTCGGAGAAGGAGCGCACGACATCGCGCATCGCGTACTCGATGACGTAGCTCTGCTCGCCGTGCACGTAGGCGTCGGCGCTGCCGATGCGCACCACGAGGAAGTCGCCGTCGTCGATGAGCGTGTAGGGGAGAGGGACCCCGTCGGCGTCGCGCACCGAGCGGATCTCGAGGCCGAGGCTCACGCGCTGATAGCTGCGCGGGATCGCCCGCTCGATGCCGTGGTTCTGGTCGATGTCGGGGAACACGGCCACGAGCGTCTCGGTCGCGGTGAGGTGGGAGCGGTCGTCGGCGTCACGGCTCAGCGTGTAGTCGGCGTGGAACGACGCGAACTCGAAGTCGTCGACGCCCGCGGCACCCCACGCCGAGGCCGGCGCGGGCGCCCGGCCGGTGGGTGCGGCGGATGCGGATGCGGTCGGGGCGAGAACGGCGAGCAGCAGCACGGCGGCCCCCGCGACCCGGGTCGCGACGGGGCGGACGAGACGATGGCGGTGGTGGTCGCGCACGGCCCGAGCCTAGCCAGGCGACGCGATAGCCTGGCCGGGTGCCCGCATCCGAGATCCTCAGCGCGCAGCGTAACGACCCGTCCTTCCCCGACATCTGGGAGGAGCTGAACTGGCGCGGCCTGGTCCACGTGTCGACCGACCCCGAGGCCCTCAAGGCGCTGCTCTCGGGGCCCCCCATCGTCTACTACTGCGGCTTCGACCCCACGGCGCCGAGCCTCCACCTCGGCAACCTCGTGCAGCTGCTCGTGCTGCGACGCCTGCAGCTCGCCGGCCACCGGCCGCTCGGGCTCGTGGGCGGGTCGACGGGGCTCATCGGCGATCCCCGGCCGAGTGCCGAGCGCACGCTCAACGACCGGGAGACGGTCGTCGAGTGGGTCGGGAGGCTCCAGGCGCAGATCGAGCGCTTCCTCTCGTTCGACGGGGACAACGCCGCGCGCATCGTCAACAACCTCGACTGGACCGCGCCCCTGTCGGCCATCGACTTCCTGCGCGAGATCGGGAAGCACTTCCGCGTCGGCACGATGTTGAAGAAGGACGCCGTCGCCGCGAGGCTCAACTCGGACGCAGGCATCAGCTACACCGAGTTCAGCTACCAGATCCTGCAGGGCATGGACTTCCTCGAGCTGTACCGCCAGTACGACTGCGTCCTGCAGACGGGGGGCAGCGACCAGTGGGGCAACCTCACCAGCGGCACCGACCTCATCCATCGGGTCGAGGGCACGAGCGTGCACGCGATCGGCACGCCCCTCATCACGAACTCCGACGGCACGAAGTTCGGCAAGAGCGAGGGCAACGCGATCTGGCTCGACGCCGAGATGTGCAGCCCCTACCGCTTCTACCAGTTCTGGCTCAACACCGACGACGGCGACGTGATCGACAGGATCAAGGTCTTCACCTTCCTCACGCGCCCCGAGATCGAGGCGCTCGAGCACGAGGTCCGCGACCAGCCCTTCCGCAGGGAGGCGCAGCGCACTCTCGCCCGCGAGGTGACGGCGCTCGTCCACGGACGCGAGGCGACGGATGCCGTGATCGCGGCATCCGAGGCGCTCTTCGGGCAGGGCGACCTCGCGTCGCTCGACGCCGCGACCCTCGCCGCGGCGATCGAGGAGCTCCCGCACGCGCGGCTGGGGGAGGACGCGACCGTCGTGCAGGCGCTCGTGGACACCGGCCTGTGCTCGAGCCTGTCGGACGCGCGGCGCGCGATCGGCCAGGGCGGCGTCTACCTCAACAACGCGAAGGTCGAGGACGACGCGACGACGCTCGCCGGCGCCGCTCTCGCCGGCGGCCGGCTCGTGCTGCGCCGGGGCAAGAAGACCCTCGCGGGGGTCGTGCTGACCTGATATCTCGGGGGTTCCCGGCGCGACACGCCCGGGATGCAGCCCTGATTTGGCACAACCCCGGAACCCACGTAATGTCTTACCTGTTCGCCCCAAAGGGAAGAGCGGAGAGGCCAAGGCCCCGCCCCCTCAAGCGGAGAACGAACCCCATCTGAATCGGATCCAGCATCCGTGTGACCGCATGGTCTAGGATGGGAGTCCTCCTCTCGGAGACCGCGGTCGTCGATCGCTGCCCGGAGCTCTGCTCCCGGCGCGTCGATTTGACAGACGGAACGAGATGGCTAGGATGGAGAAGTTGCCCTGGGGGCGAGCCGGAGACGGTGAGCCACGGGAGCGCCCGATCCTTGAGAACTCAACAGCGTGCACTATGTCAAATGCCAAATACCTCGACTGGTGACCTCGGTCACCAGAGAGATTCCTTTGGATTGACGGATTGTCAGTAGACGATCCTTTCAGTCAGATCAACTCGCAGGATCCGCGGTTTTCCCCGCGGTGAACGCAACGGTTCTGCCGGCACTTCGGTGCCGTGCTACCAAACCTTTACGGAGAGTTTGATCCTGGCTCAGGACGAACGCTGGCGGCGTGCTTAACACATGCAAGTCGAACGGTGAACGAGGGAGCTTGCTCCCTCCGGATCAGTGG
>JAEYVF010000044.1 GCA_023432005.1 Actinomycetes bacterium | reverse complement strand
CGCTGTCTGATCAGTACGACCCGGGTCCCGGCATCTCGCACGCCGGATCCATCAGCCTCGGCACGAAGGACATCGAGAAGTCCCTGTGGTTCTTCCGCGACATCCTCGGCATGGAGGAGGTGGAGCGCGACGGCGACGTCGCGTACCTCCGCGCCTACCAGGAGCTGCGTCACCACTCGCTCGTCCTGCGCCAGCAGGATGAGGCGGTCGTGAACGCGTTCTCCTTCCGCACGCGCCGCCCCCAGGACGTGGAGCTGTTCTACGAGCACTTCCAGCGTCAGGAGATCGAGTCCGTCGAGATCCCGGCCGGCACCGAGAAGGGGCGCGGCACGGCCGTGCGCTTCCTCCTCCCCGGCGGCCAGCACCCGATCGAGCTGTACTTCGACATGGAGAAGACGGAGGCGCCGGAGGGCATCCGCTCGCGCCTCCCCAGCAACAGCTCGACCCGTCGCGGTCTCGGCGTGCGTCGACTCGACCACTTCAACGTGCAGACCTCGCCGTCCACCATCAACCAGACGGAGCAGTGGGCGCGCGAGAACCTCGGCCTCAAGCGCCGCGAGTTCGCGTACCTGCCCGACCACCCCGGCACCCTCATGGCGTCGTGGACCTCGGTCACCTCGCAGATGCACGACATCGCGTTCGTCGCGAACCGCCAGGAGAAGGTGGGCCAGCTGCACCACCTCGCCTACAACCTCGAGAACATGAGCGACGCGCTCACGGCCGCCGACATCCTGCGCGACCTCGACGTGTCGTTCGGCGTGGGTCCCGGCAAGCACGGCATCGGCCAGGCCATGTACCTCTACGTTCACGACCCCGGTTCCGACCACCGTGTCGAGCTGTACGCGGGGGGCTACGAGATCTTCGACGAGGACTGGGAGGCCATCGAGTGGCGTCCCGAGGACTTCCCCGAGGGCCTCACCTGGTACGGCGACCCGATCGACACCACCCCGGGCGCACGCGGTCGCGACACGACCGGCGTCTCGGGCCTCGAGAACCCGCTGCTCACGAAGTAAGCGGACGGATGCGGCCCGGGCACAGTCCCCGCCCGGGCCGCGTTCACCCACCCATCCCAGGAGCTCTCATGCGCACGTACACGATCGACGTCATCGCCGGCGACGGCATCGGCAAGGAGGTCGCGCCCGCCGCGGTCGCCTGCATCGACGCCGTGGCCGCCCGGCACGACTTCCGGATCGCGTGGCGCGACCGCGACTGGGGCTCGGACCGCTACCTCGCCGAGGGCGCCATGATGCCGGCCGACGGCATCGAGCAGCTGCGCGACGGCGACGGCGTGTTCCTGGGGGCCGTCGGGCATCCCGACATCGACGACGCGGTGACGCTGTGGGGGCTGCTCATCCCCATCCGCCGGGCGTTCGAGCTCTACCTCAACATCCGTCCAATCCGCCTGCTGCCCGGCGTGCAGCCGCGCGTCACGCGCAACGCCGAGATCGACGTCGTCGTCGTGCGCGAGAACGTCGAGGGTGAGTACTCGGAGGTCGGAGGCCGCGCCTACGACGGCACGCCCGAGGCGATGGCGTTCCAGCAGGCGCTCTTCACGCGCCGCGGCGTGGCGCGCGTCGCCGACTACGCCGCGAAGCTCGCGGCCACCCGCAGCGGCCGGCTCGTGTCGGCCACGAAGTCGAACGGCATCATCCACTCGATGCCGTTCTGGGACGAGGTGGTCGCCGAGACGGTCGCCGCACATCCGGGTGTCGAGCTCGAGAGCGTGCTCATCGACGCCCTCTCGGCGCGCATGGTGCTCGCGCCGAACAGCGTCGACGTCATCGTCGCCTCGAACCTCTTCGGCGACATCCTCTCTGACCTCGCCGCAGCCGTCGCCGGGTCGATCGGCATCGCCCCCTCGGCGAACGTCAACCCCGACCGCTCGGTGCCGTCGATGTTCGAGCCTGTGCACGGCACCGCGCCCGACATCGTCGGCAAGGGCATCGCGAACCCCGTCGGCCAACTGTGGGCGGGCGCCATGATGCTCGACCACCTCGGCGAGACGGATGGCGCGCGCACGCTCACGGCCGCGTTCGAGGGCGCGCTCGCCGACGGCGTCAGCACGCCCGACCTCGGCGGATCGGCGAGCACGACCGCGTTCGTCGACGAGGTGCTGCGCCGCATCTGAGCGGCTGCCGCGCCGCTCCACAGACCGGCCGGCTCCCAGGTTCCACGCGGGGGTGATGGAACCGGGAGCCGGCCTTCTCGTCAGCGGGCCGCCTGCGTGAGCTCGTCGATGACGGCGAGCACCCGCTCGACCTCCGCGGGGCCCAGGCGCCGCTTGCCGGTGGCGAGGGTCGACCAGAGGCTGTTCGCGGCGAGCCAGGCCGTCGTGAGGTGCGCATCGTCGGATGCGGCGAAGGTCGACTCCACCCAGGCCGCGTACACGGTCGCCTCGTCGGCGTGGGCGAGCACCTGGGCGAACAGCTCCGCCTCGCCCGGCACGACGTCGCCGCGCGCGGAGACACGCGCGTAGGCCCGGATGCGCGCGCCGACCTCCACGTCGGCGAGCGGCGCGCCGAGCTCGGCCTCCATGTGCCGCTCCCACCGGCGCAGCACGGCGTCGAGCATCGCGAGACGCAGCTCGCGCTTGTCGGCGAAGTGGTAGAGCACGCCCTGCTTGGTCACCCCCGCGACCCGAGCGACCGCGTCGACCGTCACATCGCCCTCGGCCGCGGCGAACGCGCGGAGCGCCGCGTCGACGATCCGCTCGCGCGAGCTCGGGCGCACCATCAGGAGGCCGCCCGCTCCGCCGGCGAGGTGATCGTCTCGAGCAGCGGCACGAGCTGGGTGCGCGCGGCATCCGGATGCTCGGGATGCCACTGAACGCCCACGACGGGCGCCCGGCGATGCGCGACTGCCTCGATCGTGCCGTCGGAAGCCCGGGCCGCGATCCGGAGCCCGTCGCCGAGGTGCTGAATCGCCTGGTGGTGCGTGCAGCGGGCCCCGTCGCCGACGGCGAAGGCGCGGGACTCGCCCGGCGCGCAGTGCACGGTCGTGCGGACGAACGGGTCGTCGCCCGGGGAGCGGTGGCCTTTCATATGCGGCACGAGGGTTCCGCCGAGCGCCACGTTGAGCAGCTGGTGGCCGCGGCAGATGCCGAGCAGCGGCGTCCCCCTGCGCACCGCCTGCAGGATCGTCGCGATCTGGACCCGATCGGCGTCCGGTACGTGGGTGCCGCCGCCGGGGTAGCGGGCCGGGCCGCCGTAGAGTCGCGGGTCGACGTCCTCGCCGCCCATCACGACGACGGCATCCGCCGCGCGGGCGAGCGCCAGCACGTGATCCGTGTCGGCGCCCGCCGTAGCGAGCAGTTCGGGGCGCCAGCCCGCCTCCTCGATCGCGGCCGTCGCGGCCGCGTTCAGCTCGTCGAGCTGCCGCTGGTAGCGCGGCGCCCGCGGTCGATGCGCCGTGACGTGCAGGAGGAGGAGGTCGCGTCCGTGTGCCATCGTCGTGTCCGCTCAGGCCTCGAGCACGTAGCCCTCTTCGCCGTGCAGCGCGATATCGACGCCGGCGATCTCGTCCTCGTTCCGCACGCGGAACCCGACGGTCTTCTCGACGGCCCAGCCGATGAGCCACGCCATGACGAAGGAGTACACGAGCACGGCGACCGAGGCGAGCGCCTGCACGCCGAGCTGCGCCCAGCTGCCGGTGTCGATGAGCCCGATGCCCTGGCCGAAGATGCCGATGTAGAGCGTGCCGAAGAGACCGCCGATGAGGTGGATGCCGACGACGTCGAGCGAGTCGTCGAAGCCCCAGCGGAACTTGAGCTCGACCGCCCAGGCGCAGAGGGCGCCCGCGACGAGGCCGAGCACGAGGGCCCAGATCGGGGTGAGCACGTTGCAGCCGGGCGTGACGGCCACGAGGCCCGCGATGGCTCCGGATGCGGCGCCCACCGAGGTCGGCTTGCCGTCCTTGAAGCGCTCGACGACGATCCAGCCGACGATGCCGGCCGCGGGTGCGGCGATCGTGTTGACGAAGGCGAGCACGGCGATCCCGTCGACGGCCGCCTCGGAGCCCGCGTTGAATCCGAACCAGCCGAACCACAGCAGGGTCGCGCCGAGCAGCACGAGCGGCACGTTGTGCGGCTTGTGCGCTCCCTTGGCGAAGCCGATGCGGCGGCCGAGCACGAGCGCGAGCGCGAGGGCCGCAGCTCCCGCGTTGATGTGGATGGCGGTGCCGCCCGCGAAGTCGTTGACGCCGAGCGCGGGGTCCCAGCCGTCGGAGAGGTTGAACACCCAGTACGCGACGGGGAAGTAGACGAGCACGGCGAAGACGCCGACGAACAGCATCCATCCGCCGAACTTCGCGCGGTCGGCGATGCCTCCCGAGACGAGCGCGATCGCGAGGATCGCGAAGGCCGCCTGGAACGCGACGAACGCGAGGCCCTCCATGTCGGGATCGAGGCTGCCGTCGGCGCCGATGCCTAGGAACGACTGCAGGCCGAAGTCGGCGAACGGGTTGCCGAGCCAGCCCGGGATGAGCGGCTCGCCGAACGCCATCGAGTAGCCGAACAGCACCCACAGCACGCCGACGAGCCCCATCGTGCCGAGGCTCAGCATCATCATGCTGACCACGGACTTCGCCTTGACGAGCCCGCCGTAGAAGAACGCCACCCCCGGCGTCATCAGCAGCACCAGCGCCGCCGAAACCAGGAGCAGCAGCGTGCTCACCTCGACAGTGTCACCCATGTGACCCTCCTTTGTTACTTGACCGGGAGCCAAGTTGTCAGGGTCGGAAGGCGGGCTGGTGACGCGGCTGGTTCAAACTTGTTTCGCGGTCAAGAAACCGGATGCTGCCGAGCCGTGCGAACACGAATGCCCTGCCGGCTGCCGGGGGCCACCGTCAGGGCATCGGAGGGGCTGACGGGAATCGAACCCGCGCTATCTGCTTGGGAAGCAGAAGTTCTGCCATTGAACTACAGCCCCGTGGCGCCGAGCGCACCTGTACAGACTAGCGGCTCGCCGCGATCCGCCCTCATCGTCGCCCGCCTCCGCGAGACAGACCGTTCCAGCCGCGAACTGGGGGTGCGCGGCCCCGGGGGGAGGTGAGCGTCCCCCATAGAGTCGGACGCGGGGGACAGACCCGAACCCTCGCAGGGTGCCGAGCACCCGTCTTCCCTTGCCAGGCACCACCTCATCTCTGGAGCATTCGCTTGACCCGAACCACCCTGCGCAACCGCGTGCTGACCGCGGCGCTCGCCTCGGCACTCCTCGTGGGCGGCAGCCTCGCCGGCGCCGCGCCCGCCATGGCGGCGGCCGGCGACCCGCCGCTCGACACCAGCGGGGTCACCGTCACCATCTCCGGCACGCCCAAGGTCGGCCAGACGCTCACCGTCACGACCTCGGGGTGGCACCCCGACGCGGTCCTCTCGTACCAGTGGTCGTTCAACGGCGGCAACTACGGCGGCCCGATCGACGGCGAGACCGGCACGAGCTACACCGTCACCTCCGACCTCATCGGCCTCTGGGTCGGCGTCTCCGTGATCGGCCAGGTCGACGGGTTCGAGGACGGATGGGAGAGCGCCGGCCTCGCCGACGTCGTCTTCACCGACCAGGCCGCGCCCGCCGCCGCCCCCGTCGCCGACTCGTCGGGCCTCGCCGCCTACCTGGCCGGCCGCGGCCCGGACGCGACGAGCCACACCCCCGCCGATGCCGGCCTGCCCTCGGGCGAGCTCGACCCGACCAAGGGTTACACGGCGACGATCCTCGTGGGCGCCGGCGACTCGTACGTCGACGTCTTCGCCTACTCCGCGCCCGTGCGCATCGGCACCTTCGCGGTCGTGGGCGGCCAGGTGCAGGTGCCGCTTACCGCGAGCACCCTCGCCGCCCTCGGTGCCGGCACGCACACGCTCGTGACGCTCGGCCAGTCGAGCGGCAAGGTCAACAGCGTGCAGTTCAGCATCGCGTCGACGCTCGCCGCGACCGGCGTCAGCACCGACGCGGTGCCGTTCGCGCTCGCGGGCGTCGCGCTCGTGCTCGGCGGCGTGCTGCTCGTCGTGCGTCGTCGCAAGGACGTCGCCGCGTAGCAGTCAGCAGCATCCGGATGGGGCACGGCCGTCAGCGGCCGTGCCCTTTTCGCTGCCCGCGAGCGTCGGACGCGTCAATAGACTGAGCCGCATGCTGCTGAGCGACCGCGACATCACCGCCGAACTCGACGCCGGACGCATCGGCCTCGCCCCGCTCGACCGGGAGATGATCCAGCCGTCGAGCATCGACGTGCGACTCGACCGCTACTTCCGGCTGTTCGACAACCACAAGTACCCCTTCATCGACCCGGCCGAGGAGCAGCCCGAGCTCACGCGCCTCATCGAGACGAAGCCGGGCGAGGCGTTCATCCTGCACCCGGGCGAGTTCGTGCTCGGGTCGACCTACGAGCTCGTGAGCCTTCCCGACGACGTCGCGGCGCGCCTCGAGGGCAAGAGCTCGCTCGGCCGTCTCGGGCTGCTCACCCACTCGACGGCCGGCTTCGTCGACCCCGGGTTCTCGGGGCACGTCACGCTCGAGTTGAGCAACGTCGCGACGCTGCCCATCAAGCTGTGGCCGGGTATGAAGATCGGCCAGCTGTGCTTCTTCCGCACGAGCTCGCCCGTCGACAACGCCTACGGTTCGGGCGCCTACGCCAACCGCTACCAGGGGCAGCGCGGCCCGACGGCCTCGCGCTCGTGGCTCGACTTCCATCGCACCGACGTCACGGCGTCGGATGCCGGGGCGCCGGGGGAGTAGCGGCTACCGGCCGGCGGGCCACGCCGCGAGCTGCAGCGAGAACCACGGGCTGAAGGCGAACGGCGCGGCCGACACCGCCATCCGCAGCGAGTTCGGGTCTGCCCACACCCACTCGGAGACCTCGTCCTTCGACGGCTTCGGGTCGACGTCGACGATGGCGCGGAACACGGGGCAGATCTCGTTCTCGACGATGCCGTTCGCGTCGGCCGCGCGGTAGCGGAAGTGCGGGAGCACGAGCTCGATGTCGCGCACGGTCACGCCGAGCTCGGCGTCGGCGCGGCGGGTGACGGCGTCGAGGGCGCTCTCGCCGGGAGCCGGGTGGCCGCAGAAGGCGTTCGTCCAGACGCCCGCGAAGGTGTCCTTCGTGAGCGCGCGGCGCGTCACGAGCATCCGTCCGGCGGGGTTGAACACGTGGCACGAGAACGCGAAGTGCAGCGGGGTGTCGGTCGTGTGCACGGTGGCCTTCGGCGCCGTGCCGACCGGCTTCCCCTCGTCGTCGAGGAGGAGGACGAGCTCGGTGGCGTCAGCGGGCGACATGGGCACAGACTAGCGGGCGCTTCCCGCGAGGTTCCGGAACGGGGTCAGGACTCCCAGCCCAGGTTGCGCGCCATCCGCTCGAGGAGGGCGATCATCGTCTGCTCCTCCTCGGCCGAGATGCCGTCGAGCACGCGCGTGCGCAGCTCGGCGACGGCGTCGAGGATGTGGCCGTGCGCCGTGCGCCCCCGCTCCGTCAGCCGGTACGCGTCGGCCGCCTCGACCCATCCCGACTCCACGAGCTCACCGAGCTGCTCGGCGGCCGTCGCGTCGTCGTCGTAGGCCGGCATGTCGGCGAGCGCGACGTCGAGCTGGTCGGCCGTCGCAGGCCCGTCTCCCAGCACGGTCAGGATGCGCCATTGCATCCGGGTGATGCCGTGCTCCTCGAGCGCCCCGGCGAAGCCGCGCTCCACGAGGCGGTCGACGAGCGCGAGCCAGTAGGCGAGTGTCCGCGTCGACATGCCCCCACGGTAGCCGGTCGCCGCCGGGGGTGGGGCAGATCGGGGGATTCCCGCGCGGCGGGTGTCAGCTCAGGCGCACGTGCTTCGGCAGACGCACGAGCAGCATGAGCACGAGTCCCGCCGCGATCGTGAGCACGATGCCCAGGATGCCGAACACCGTCGAACTGAAGACGACGATGAACAGCGTCCACAGCGACGAGGAGATGGGGCTCGCGATGCGACCCGTGGTCGCGTACAGGCCGAACACCTGGCCCTCCTGGCCCGCGGGCGTCACGCGCGCGAGGAGCGAGCGGCTCGACGCCTGCGCCGGCCCTACGAAGATGCAGAGCGCGAGGCCGAAGATCCAGAAGGTGATCTTGCCCATGTCGTGCAGCAGGAACACGAGGCTGCCCGAGATGACGAGGCCGACGAGCGCCGTGACGATGACGGCGCGCGCGCCGAAGATGTCGTCGAAGCGGCCCGCGATGATCGTGCTCACGCCCGCGACGAGGTTGGCGGCGATGCCGAACGCGACGACTTCGAGGAACCCGAAGCCGAACGACACGGATGCGATCACGGCGCCGAAGGTGAACACGGCGCCGAGACCGTCGCGGTAGACCGCGCTCGCGAGCAGGAACCAGAAGGTCGGGCGCGACTCGCGGAACAGCCGGGCGATGTCGCGGAACAGCACGACGTAGCTCGCGAAGAAGTTGACGCGCTTCTTCGGCTCGCCGTGCTCGAGCTCGGGCACGTTGAGCACGAACGGGATGACGAACACCGTGGTCCACAGCGCGCAGCCGAGCGCGACGATCCGGAACGGCAGGCCGTTCTCCTGCGGCAGGCCGAACCAGTCCATCGAGTACGCGACGACCACGATGACGAGCGCGAGGATGCCGCCGATGTAGCCGAGGCCCCATCCGAGCCCGCTCACGCGGCCGACGGTCTTCGGGGTCGCGACCTGCACGAGCATCGCGTTGTAGTTGACTCCCGCGAGCTCGCTGAAGACCGTGCCGATCGCGATGAGCGAGACGCCGAGCACGAAGAACTGCGGCGCACCCTGCACGAAGAAGAGCGAGCCGGTCGTGACGATGAGCACGCCCGTGTAGACGAGCAGCCAGAACTTGCGGCGGCCGCTCGCGTCGGCGCGCTGCGCGAGCACGGGTGCGATGAGCGCGATGACGAGGCCCGAGATCGTGGTGGCGAGACCGAGGCCGCTCGTGAGGTCGGCGAGACCGCGCTCCTTGGCGGGGTCGCCGTCGGGCAGGGCGGCCAGCTCGGGCGAGAGGAAGACGTCGGTCGTGAGGTAGAGCGCCGTGAACACGAACGTGAGGATCACGGAGTTGAACGGCTGCGTCGCCCAGTCCCACAGCGCCCACGAGACGATCTGCTTGCGGGGGATGACGCGCCCCTCTTGCAGCTCGAGTCCGATCGCGGCGATCGCGCCGGTGTCGGCGACCGCGGGCGGGGTGGGCACGGATGGCGTGGCCGCGGCCTCGTCGCCGCTCGGGTGGGTCATGGGGAAACGCTATCGCCCGCACGTGACGAGCGGATGACGCGACGCGGTCGCGCGCGCGGCGTGCTCAGGCCCGCAGCGGGGACCCGTCGACGCCGATGCGCTGCTCCTGATAGCCCTCGAGGTAGTGGCCGTAGAAGACGCGGCTCGCGACCTCGCGTCGGCTCGAGACGCCGATCTTCTCGAAGATCGCCTTGAAGTGGTCCTGCACGGTGTAGGGCGACAGGTGCAGCGCCTGCGCGATGGCGTGCGTGGACTCGCCGCGCAGCAGCGCCTGCACGACCGCCGTCTCGCGCTCCGTGAGGCCGTACGCCGCCATGAGCAGGGGCAGGATCTCGGGCGGCCGCGCGGGCTCGATCGTCACGACGAGCTGGCGCGTCGCACCCTCCTTGCCGCGGAACGGCGCCGCGTGGAGGCTGTACCACCGTCCGCTGCGGCCGCGCACGCGGGCCCGGGGCACCGCGCCGTCGCCGACCCGCAGTCGCTGCACGAGCCCGTCGATCGCGAGCGGGGTGAACGCCCACAGGTCGTCGCCTGCCGAGGAGTCGAGGTCGCGCGCGAGATCCTCGGCGGATGCCGTCGCGCTCAGGAGGCGGCCGTCGGCGTCGAAGACGAGCACGGCGGGCCCGCCGACGCCGCCGATGCCGTCGCTTGCGGCGGAGGCGAGGATCGAGGCGCGCAGCCCGTCGGCGATGGTCGGCTCGAGCTGAGCGAGGAAGTCGGCCTCGGCCTCGTTGAAGGCGGGCGAGCCCGCGCCGCGGTACAGGGCGAAGGCGCCCCACATGAGGCCGCCGCTGCGGGCGACGCCGCGGAGCTCGTGCTCGGCGCCGAAGAGGGGCCGCAGCAGCTCGGTGAAGCGCGCGCTCGACGCGGGGTCGCCGTGGGTCTCCTCACGCAGCACGCCGATGCCGTACGGGCGCTGGGCGAGGTCGGCGAACTTGGCGACGTCCTGCACGGCGTACTCGTGGTACATGAACCGCGGCCCGCCGTCGTCGTCGAGGCCCACCTTGCGCGAGTCGGTGAACATGCCCGTCGCGGGGTCGGTCGTCGCGATGCACATCGCGTCGGAGGGCACGGCGCGCCCCACGAGCTCGATGACCTCCACGAGGAACTCGTCGTGACGGAGGCCGGCGCGCGCGAGCCCGCTGAGCGCGCGGCGCGTGGTCTCGGCCCGGTATCCCGTCACAGGCGACATCATGCCGCTCCCGCGCGCTCCGCACACCCCCAGAATCCTGGGTGCCCTCGCCCCCTACCCCCGGGCGCGCGATTCCCCCGAGCCGCGGGATGGCGGCGGCCGGCCGCGCTCGGGAGAGTGGCCGCCGACCTTCCGACGAACAGGAGACCCTCATGACCCTCGACATCACGACCGCGCCGAGCGCGGACGACATCCGTTCCGACCGCCTGGCGCTGCTGCGCGCGAAGCTCACGGGAACCCTCGCCCTCCCGGGCGACGACGACTGGGACGACGCGCGCCGCGCATGGTCGCTCGCGGTCGACCAGCGCCCCGAGGCGGTCGCGCATCCGGTCGACGCCGACGACGTGCAGGCGATCGTGCGCACCGCGGCCGAGCTCGGCCTCGGCGTGACCGCGCAGGGCACGGGCCACAACGCGGCGCCGCTCGGCTCGCTCGCCGGCACCATCCTCATCCGCACCGATCGCATGCGCGGCGTCGAGATCGACGCGGTCGCCATGACGGCGCGCGTCGAGGCGGGCGCGTGGTGGGCCGACGTCACCGCCGCGGCCGCGCCGCACGGCCTCGTCGGTCTCGCGGGCACGGCGGCGGATGTGGGGGTCGTCGGGTACACGCTCGGCGGCGGCCTCAGCTGGCTCGGCCGCTCGCACGGCCTCGCCGCCAACAGCGTCACCGCCATCGAGGTCGTCACGGCCGACGGCGTGCTGCGCCGCGTCGACGACCAGCACGAGCCGGAGCTGTTCTGGGCGCTGCGTGGAGGCGGCGGCTCGTTCGGCGTCGTGACGGCGCTCGAGTTCCGCCTCTACCGGCTCGCGACCGTCGAGGGCGGCGCGTTCTGGTGGCCCCTCGCCGATGCGGGCCGCGTGCTGCACGCCTGGCGCACGTGGTGCGAGACGCTGCCGCCCTCGGTCACGACGATCGCGCGCGTCATGCGCATCCCCGACGCCCCGGGCGTTCCCCCGCACCTCGCGGGGCGCGAGTGCACGGTCGTCGAGGTCGTCGCGCAGGAGACCGTCGAGGAGGCCGCGCGGCTCGTGGCGCCGCTGCGCGCGCTCGCGCCGGAGCTCGACATGTTCGGCTCGATGCCCGCATCCGCCCTCTCGCAGATCCATGGCGACCCGGAGGGCCCCGTGCCCGCCGCGGGCGACGGCATGATGCTGCGCGACCTCCCGGCCGACGCGATCGACGCGTTCGTCGCGTTCGCGGAGTCGGCGGATGCGGCGCCCCTCATGTCGATCGAGTTCCGACTGCTCGGCGCCGAGCTCGCGCCGGGTCGCGGCGAGGGCGGCGTCGTCGCCGACTTCGACGGCGGCTTCATCGTCTTCTCCGGAGGGATGACGGTCTCGCCCGAGCACGCCGCGCTCGTGACGGGGGCGCTCGACGCGCTCGCCGGCGTGCTCGAGCCGTGGACCGCCGACACCGTGTACCTCAACTTCGCGGAGCGGCCCGTGGCGGCCGAGGCGCTCTTCGGCGACCGGCTCGCGCGCCTGCGTCGCGTCAAGACGGCGTACGACCCGCAGGGGCGCATCCGCGGCAACCACCCGGTGCGGCCGCTCGGCGATCGCGAGGCGTCGTGACGGCCGCGGCGCGCGCGGGCGCGCTCATCGGCGTGGTCGTGGTCGTACTCCTCGCGGCGGCGCTCGCGGCAGCGCCGACGGGGTTCGCCACCGTCTGCGCGGTGTGATGCGCGTGCCTTGAGCCGCGTCGACTCAAGCTTCTTGACATCCCCCCGACGGGGATGCAAACTTGATACGGCGCGGCTCAAGTCCGCGCATCCCACCAGTCTTCAAGGAGCAAACAGAACATGGCACGAGCAGTCGGAATCGACCTCGGAACCACCAACTCCGTGGTCGCCGTCCTCGAGGGCGGCGAGCCCACGGTCATCGCCAACGCCGAGGGATTCCGCACGACCCCCTCGATCGTCGCCTTCACGAAGGACGGGGAGGTGCTCGTCGGCGAGACCGCGAAGCGCCAGGCCGTCACGAACGTCGACCGCACCATCGCATCCGTCAAGCGCCACATGGGCACCGACTGGAAGAAGGAGATCGACGGAAAGAAGTACACGCCGCAGGAGCTCTCCGCGCGCATCCTCCAGAAGCTCAAGCGCGACGCCGAGCAGTACCTCGGCGAGGACGTGACCGACGCGGTCATCACCGTCCCCGCGTACTTCAACGACGCCGAGCGCCAGGCCACCAAGGAGGCCGGCGAGATCGCGGGCCTCAACGTGCTGCGCATCATCAACGAGCCCACCGCGGCCGCCCTCGCCTACGGCCTCGACCGCGGCAAGGAGGACGAGCTCATCCTCGTCTTCGACCTCGGTGGCGGCACCTTCGACGTCTCGCTGCTCGAGGTGGGCAAGGACGACGACTTCTCCACGATCCAGGTGCGCGCGACCTCCGGCGACAACCGCCTCGGCGGCGACGACTGGGACCAGCGGATCGTCGAGTGGCTCATCAAGAAGTTCAAGGACACCACGGGCGTCGACGTCTCGAACGACAAGATCGCGCTGCAGCGCCTCAAGGAGGCCGCCGAGCAGGCGAAGAAGGAGCTCTCCTCGGGCCTGTCGGCGAGCATCCAGCTGCCCTACCTCTCGCTCACCGAGAACGGGCCCGCGAACCTCGACGAGACGCTCAGCCGCGCCCAGTTCGAGCAGATGACCTCCGACCTCCTCGACCGCACGAAGAAGCCCTTCGACGACGTCATCAAGGAGGCGGGCATCAAGGTCGCCGACATCGCGCACGTCGTGCTCGTGGGCGGCTCGACCCGCATGCCGGCCGTCACCGAGCTCGTCAAGAAGCTCACGGGCGGACAGGAGCCCAACAAGGGCGTCAACCCGGATGAGGTGGTCGCCGTCGGCGCCGCCCTCCAGGCCGGCGTTCTGAAGGGCGAGCGCAAGGACGTGCTGCTCATCGACGTCACGCCCCTCAGCCTCGGCATCGAGACCAAGGGCGGGATCATGACGAAGCTCATCGAGCGCAACACCGCCATCCCGACCAAGCGCAGTGAGACCTTCACGACGGCCGACGACAACCAGCCGTCGGTCGCCATCCAGGTCTTCCAGGGCGAGCGCGAGTTCACCCGCGACAACAAGCCGCTCGGCACGTTCGAGCTCACCGGCATCGCGCCGGCGCCGCGCGGCGTGCCGCAGATCGAGGTCACCTTCGACATCGACGCGAACGGCATCGTCCACGTGTCCGCGAAGGACAAGGGCACCGGCAAGGAGCAGTCGATGACGATCACCGGCGGCTCGTCGCTTCCGAAGGACGACATCGACCGCATGGTGCGCGAGGCCGAGGAGCACGCCGCGGAGGACAAGGCGCGGCGTGAGGCCGCCGAGGTGCGCAACAACGCCGAGCAGCTCGTCTACTCGCTCGAGAAGCTCATCGCCGAGAACGAGGACAAGATCGCCGCGCCCGTCAAGGACGAGGTGAAGGCCGACATCGAGGCCCTCAAGACCGCGCTCCAGGGCGAGGACGAGGCCGCCATCAAGTCGGCGTTCGACAAGCTGAACGAGTCGCAGACGAAGCTCGGCGAGGCCATCTACCAGGCCAGCTCCGAGGCGGCCGAGGGCCCGAGCCCGACGAGCGGCACGACCTCCTCCGACGAGGACGTGGTCGACGCCGAGATCGTCGACGACGAGGACGAGAAGAAGTAGGTATGGCTGACAAGGACCGCGACGACAAGGACCGCGACGAGAAGCAGCGCGAGGAGGAGGAGCCGAAGGTCCAGGACAAGCGGAAGATCGACCCGGAGACCGGCGAGCCGCGTGCGGAGGCGCCCGCGGCCGACCAGGCCCCCGAGGACGGCGACGGTCTGAGCGACGAGGACCTCGCGCTCCTGGCCGACGCCGAGAAGGATCTGGTCGCGGAGTACCGCGAGATCGCGGCGCGTGCCCAGGCCGACCTGAAGAACTTCCGCATCCGCGTCGAGCGCGACCGCGCGGCGAACCGCGAGGCCGTGATCGCCGAGGTGATCCGCTCGCTGCTCCCCGTCATCGACGACCTCGACCGGGCCGACGCCCACGGCGACCTCGTCGAGGGCGCCCCGCTCACGCTCGTCTCGCAGAAGCTGCGAGCCGGGTTCGAGAAGTACGGGCTGCGCCGCGTCGGCGAGGTCGGCGAGACCTTCGACCCCAACATCCACGAGGCCGTCGTGCACCTGCCCGACCCGGATGCCGAGGGCGAGACGGTCAAGGACGTCATCCAGGTCGGGTACGCGCTCGGCGACCGGCTCATCCGGGCCGCCAAGGTCGCCGTGAGCGCCCCGCCCGCGGGCTGAACGGCCCGCCACCCGCAGAACTCAACCCGAGAGGAGTCCGATGGCCAGCCAGGACTGGTTCGACAAGGACTTCTACGCCACGCTCGGCGTCTCGAAGGACGTCTCCGACGCCGAGCTCAAGAAGGTCTACCGCAAGCTCGCGCGGCAGTATCACCCGGACTCCAACCCGGGTGATACCGCCGCCGAGGCGCGGTTCAAGGAGATCAGCGAGGCGTACGCTGTGCTCTCCGACCCGCAGGAGCGCGCGGAGTACGACCAGGTCCGCGCAATGGGCGCGGGCGCGCGCTTCACGCCCGGCGGCCAGGGCTTCGAGGACGTCTTCGGCGGCATGTTCGGCGGCGGTCGCCCGAACTACGCCGCGGGCGGGTTCGAGGATCTGCTCGGCGGCATGTTCGGCTCGGGTCGCTTCGGCACCCCGACGGGCGGCTACCGCGGGTTCGGCGGACCGACGCCCGGCGCCGACATCACCGCGACGACGACCCTCGACTTCCTCACCGCGATCCACGGCGACACCGTCACGCTCCAGCTCCCGGGCGGCAAGGCCACGAAGGTCAAGATCCCCGCGGGGGTGCGCGACGGGCAGAAGGTCAAGATCCGCGGCAAGGGACAGCCGAGCCCCGACGGCGGCGAGCCGGGCGACCTCGTGCTCACCGTGACGGTGCGGCCGCATCCGGTGTTCGAGCGCGACGGGACGAACCTGCGGGTCGACGTGCCGGTGACGTTCACGGAGGCCGCGCTCGGCGCGACGATCGAGGTGCCGACGCTCGACGGCGACCCCGTGCGGCTGCGCGTGGCGCCCGGCACCCCGAGCGGTCGCGTGCTGCGCGTGAAGGGGCGCGGCGTCACCGCCGGCGGCACGACGGGAGACCTGCTCGCGACGGTTCACGTCGTCGTGCCGAGTCACCTGTCGGGCGACGCGAAGAAGAAGCTCGAGGCGTTCGCCGCGACCCTCCCGCCCGAGAACCCCCGGGAGGAGCTGCTCGAGAAGGCCCGCGGCTGATGGACGAGTCGACGCCCCTCTTCGCGATCGCCGTCGCGGCGGAGCTCGCGGGCATGCACCCGCAGACGCTGCGGCAGTACGACCGGATGGGGCTCGTGAGCCCGCAGCGCACGGCCGGGAAGTCGCGGCGCTACTCGATGCGCGATGTCGTGCAGCTGCGCGAGATCTCGCGACTCTCGGCCGAGGGCCTCAACCTCGAGGGCATCCGCCGCATCCTCGAGCTCGAGAACCAGGTCACGGCGCTCACCTCCCGCGTGCGCGAGCTCGAGGCGGCGCTCGCCGACGAGCTGCTCACGCGCACCGGCCGCCGCGTCTTCGCGGCCGGCACGGAGGGCGAGGTAGTGTCGTTGCGCGCCGGCGAGCGGCTCAAGAGGAATCAGGTGGTGGTGTGGCGACAGTTGGGGCCGGGTCGGTCGTAGGCCGCCCGCACGTCGCCTTCCCCGACGCCGACTACTTCATCGCCGCGAGCCGCCTGCGCCCCGGGCTCGACGGCGGCTACACCGTCGCGACCCTCCAGCGAGCGCTGCACTTCGAGCAGGTGGCGGGCGCTGTGCCCACGCTGCTGACCTTCGACGTGGCGCCCATGGCGGGCGTGCTCGAGCAGTTCCGTGCGCTCGGCCTCGCGAGCGATCGCACCCGCATCCGCAACCTCTTCGAGGAGCTGCGCGAGCGCCCCGAGCTCGTGCGCGGCGCCACCCTGCACCCCTACGAGGCGCCCGTCGACGACGACCCCGCGGCGTGGACGGACGTCATCGCGCACGACGGCGGCGTCGTGCTGCGGCTGCCGTTCGTGCGGCAGGTCGACTGGTTCCGTGCTCCGGCACCCCTGCCCGTGCTCGCGGCCGACGGCTCGGTGCTGGGCGCCCTGCGCGGCTTCGGCGAGCTCTACCGGCTGTGGGTCGATGCCGTCGTCGCCGAGTCAGGCGACCGCGAGGCGGTCGTCGTGTCGGAGGCGAAGCAGGTGGGCGAGCTGCTGGCGGGCGGCCCGCGCGACTACACGCTCGTGCACACGGTGCACAACGCCCACACCCGGCCGCCGCACGCGTGGGACTCCGAGATGGACACGCTGTGGTCGGGCTGGTTCGACGTCATCGACGCGTTCGACGGCGTCATCTGGCTCACGCGCGCGCAGCGGGCGGATGTCGTGCGCCGGTTCGGCGAGCACGAGGGCTGGGTCGTGGTGCCGCATCCCGCGCAGCCTGCCGCGCAGCCCGCCCCCGCATCCGGGCGCGACCCGCACCGGGCTGTCATGATCGCGCGGCTCGCCGAGCAGAAGCGCGTCGACGACGCCATCCGCGCGTGGCCCGCCGTGCTCGCGGCCGAGCCCCGGGCGCGCCTCGACGTGTACGGCGAAGGGCCGCTGCGTCCCGAGCTCGAGGCGTTCGTCGCCGAGCTCGGCGTCGGTGATGCGGTGCGCTTGCGCGGCTACGTGCCGCGCGTCGCCGACGAGCTCGCGACGGCGGGGCTGCTCGTCGTGTCGAGCCGCCACGAGGGTTGGCCGCTCTCGATCACGGAGGCCCTGTCCGGGGGCTGCCCCGTCGTGAGCTACGACGTGCCCTACGGGCCCGCGGAGATGATCCAGCCGGGCGTCGACGGCGAGCTCGTCCCCTCGGGCGACGTCGCGGGCCTCGCGACCGCGATCGTGCGCGTGCTGGGCCATCCCGAGCGCATCGCCGCCTACTCGGATGCCGCGCTCGCCTGGGCGCGCGCGAACGGCACCGAGCGTGCGATGGCCGCGACCGCAGAGCTGCTGGTCACGGCCATCGAGCGGGCGCGGGCGCGTCGGCTCACCTGAGGGCGCGCGCCTTGAGGGAGTCGAACTCGGCCTGCGTGATAGCGCCCGAGTCGAGCAGGCCCTTCGCCTTCGCGATCTCGTCCGCGGCGCTCGGGCTCGTGCCGGCGGCCCGACGGATGTAGTCGTCGGTCGCGCTCTGCGCCTGGTTCGCCGCCGCGGCGCTGCGCTCGGCCATCCCCCTGCCGCGCGCGATGAGGTAGACGAGAGCCGTGAGGAACGGCAGGAAGATCAGGAAGATGATCCAGAGGGCCTTCCACCAGCCGTTGAGCTCGTGGTCGCGGAAGAGGTCGCCGATGATCGCGAAGATCGCGAACAGGTAGGCGACGAACGCGAACGACCAGAACAGCAGCCAGATGAAGTCCCAGAACGTGCTGAGGAAGGTCATCGTCGTACCTTTCGTCAATCGTCGATGCGGCGGCCTCGAGGCGGGCGCCATCGCTGAATGTATACTCCCGCGGCTCGGGCCCGGGTCACCCGCGCCGGGTGAAGCGAGGGGCCTCGGCCATCGCGCGACTTGCCTCGTGCATTCCGGCGGGTTCCCCGCTAAACTTGAGCCACCACAACTCAAGTCTTCACCCGGAGGATCATGGCCAACATGCAGGGCGCCCCCTCGACGCAGGAGGAGCCCAAGAGCGCTCTCGAGCAGTACGGCATCGACCTCACCGAGATCGCCAAGAGCGGCAAGCTCGACCCGGTCATCGGGCGCGATGCAGAGATCCGTCGCGTGAGCCAGGTGCTCACGCGACGCACCAAGAACAACCCCGTGCTCATCGGCGAGCCCGGCGTCGGCAAGACGGCCGTCGTCGAGGGGCTCGCCCAGCGCATCGTCGCGGGCGACGTCGCCGACTCGCTCAAGGGCAAGCAGCTCGTGTCGCTCGATCTCGCCGCGCTCGTGGCCGGGGCCAAGTACCGCGGGGAGTTCGAGGAGCGGCTCAAGGCCGTGCTCAAGGAGATCAACGACTCCGACGGCCAGATCATCACCTTCATCGACGAGCTCCACACGCTCATGGGCGCGGGCGGCGGCGAGGGCTCGGTCGCGGCCGCCAACATGCTCAAGCCCATGCTCGCGCGGGGCGAGCTGCGCATGATCGGCGCCACGACCCTCAACGAGTACCGCGAGTACATCGAGAAGGATGCCGCGCTCGAGCGCCGCTTCCAGCAGGTCTACGTGGGCGAGCCGTCCGTCGAGGACACCATCGCCATCCTGCGCGGTCTCAAGGAGCGCTATGAGGCGCACCACAAGGTCGCGATCGCCGACAGCGCGCTCGTCGCGGCGGCGACGCTCTCGAACCGCTACATCACGGCGCGCCAGCTGCCCGACAAGGCGATCGACCTCATCGACGAGGCGGCCAGCCGACTCAAGATGGAGATCGACTCGAGCCCCGTCGAGATCGACGAGCTCAAGCGCGCCGTCGACCGCCTCAAGATCGAGGAGCTCGCGCTCAAGAAGGAGAAGGACGCGGCCTCGAAGGAGCGTCTCGAGAAGCTGCGCGCCGACATGGCCGTGCGGGAGCAGCAGCTCGACGCCCTGCAGACCCGCTGGCAGGCCGAGAAGAGCTCGCTGCACAGCGTCGGCGACCTCAAGTCGCGTCTCAACGACGCGCGCATCGAGCTCGACCGCGCGATGCGCGAGCAGCGCTACCAGGACGCCTCCAAGCTCAACTACGAGACCATCCCCGCGATCGAGCAGCAGCTGCTCCAGGCCGAGGCGATCGAGCAGCAGGGTCCCCGCATGGTCAACGACCAGGTGACCGACGAGGACATCGCCTCCGTCGTGGCCGCATGGACGGGCATCCCCGTCGACAAGCTGCGCCAGGGCGAGACCGAGAAGCTGCTCGGGCTCGAGGCCGAGCTCGGCAAGCGCCTCATCGGCCAGCGGGATGCCGTGCGCGCCGTCGCCGAGGCCGTGCGCCGCACACGCGCGGGCATCTCGGACCCCGACCGCCCGACGGGCTCGTTCCTCTTCCTCGGCCCCACGGGCGTCGGCAAGACGGAGCTCGCGAAGGCGCTCGCGGCCTACCTATTCGACGACGAGAAGGCGCTCGTGCGCATCGACATGTCGGAGTACGGCGAGAAGTTCGCGGTGTCGCGCCTCGTGGGAGCCCCTCCCGGCTACATCGGCTACGAGCAGGGCGGCCAGCTCACCGAGGCCGTGCGCCGCCGCCCCTACTCCGTCATCCTGCTCGACGAGGTCGAGAAGGCGCACCCCGAGGTGTTCGACGTGCTGCTGCAGGTGCTCGACGACGGGCGACTGACCGACGGCCAGGGCCGCACGGTCGACTTCCGCAACACGATCCTGATCCTCACCTCCAATCTCGGCAGCCAGATCCTCGTCGATCGCGACATGAGCTGGGAGAGGAAGCAGGACGCCGTGCAGGAGCTCGTGCGCCAGGCGTTCAAGCCCGAGTTCGTGAACCGGCTCGACGACATCGTCGTGTTCGCGCCGCTGTCGGAGGCCGACCTCGGCCAGATCGTGTCGCTCTACGTCGACCGGCTCGAGCGCCGGCTCGCCGAGCGCCGACTGCAGCTCGCGGTCACCCCGGATGCGCGGGCCTGGCTCGCCGAGAGCGGCTACGACCCGATCTACGGCGCGCGCCCGCTCCGCCGCCTCATGCAGCACGAGATCGACGACCACCTGGCGCAGGCGCTGCTCGCGGGGGAGATCCGCGACGGCGACACGGTGCGGGTCGACCTCGACCGCGCGCGCGGCGGACTGACGGTCACGCGGTTCGAGGAGCCCGCCATCACGGCGGAGTGACCCGCACGCGATGACGGCCCCCGGGGTTCCCCGGGGGCCGTCATCCGTTCCGCTGTGTGACTCAGGCGTTGCGCGAGCGGATGCGGTGGAAGGCCCACGCGACGCCGAGGCCGATGAGCACACCGCCGATCACGAGCACCCACGGCGCGAGGCTGCCGAAGGTCATGCTCGAGGCGCCCGAGTGCAGCTCCTGCGCACCCGCCGCGAGGCGGCCGGTGCCGTCGTCGAGCGTCGCCGCGCCCTCGGCGAGCTCCGCGCTGCCCGACGAGGCGGACTGGGCGCCGTCGGCGAGCTCGGCGGTCCCGCTCGCGAGGTCGGCTGCTCCCGCGGCGAGCGTGCCGACGCCGGTCGCGAGCGTGCCCGCGCTGTCGGCGAGGGTCTGCGAGCCCGCGGCGAGGTTCTGCGTGCCGGTGGTGAGGCGGCTCGCGCCCGCGTTGAGGTCGTTCGCCCCCGTCGCGAGGCTCGACGCGCCCTGCTGCAGCGGCAGCAGCTTCGTCTTGAAGGTGTCCATGCCCGCGATGAGGAGGCCGTCGACCTTGTCGTTCGCGAGGCTCGTGACGCCCGCGCCGAGCGAGCCGAGAGCCTGCTTGATGGTCGGCGTCGTCGTCGACGACATCGCGCCGCTCACGGCGTGCTGAACCCCGGGAAGGTTCGTGCTGAGCACGGTCGTGCGTCCGACGAGCAGGGAGGCGGCGCCCTGCAGCTGGGCGACATCCCCGGCGGTCAGCACGTACCCGTCGCTGAAGCCGCCCACGAGGTTCTGCAGCCCCGCGGCGTCCGACTCGGACTGCGCCGCGATGGCGGCGAGGTTGCCGATGCTCGTACCGACGCCGTCCGCGATCTGGGTGATCCCGCCGACGCTGTACATGAGGCCGCCCGGCTGGGTGCTGAGCATGCCGTCGCGGATCGCGACAGCGCCCGCGCGGAGGTCGCCGACGCCGGCGATCGCGGCGGTGACGCCCGCCGAGACCGACTGGGCGCCCGAGGCGACCTTGAGCGATCCGGCGTTGAGCGATGCGGCGCCCGAGGCCGCCGTCTGCGCTCCCGCGGCCGCGCTC
>JAEYVF010000132.1 GCA_023432005.1 Actinomycetes bacterium | reverse complement strand
CCAGCACACCTCCCCGCACGCCTCGGCGTCGCGGCCGGCGGGGGCCCTCCGGGGTCCCCGCCGGGCGGGGGGCCGTGGCCCGTCTCACGCCCTACCTGTTCCTCCTCGCGGCGGTCGGGCTGCTCCTGCTGCTCACCTACCTGCCCGCCGCGAACATGCTCTGGTACTCGCTCACCGACTGGGACGGCCTCGACCTCGAGAAGGAGTTCGTCGGCGTCGACAACTACGTCGAGGTGTTCACCAACCCGCAGATCTTCGCCGTCTTCGGCGTGAGCCTCTACTACTTCGCGGGCTCGTTCCTGCAGATGGGGATCGCGCTCTACTTCGCGGCGCTGCTGAGCTACCGCACTCGGTTCTCGAACCTGTTCCGCGGCATCCTGTTCTTCCCGTACCTCATCAACGGCGTCGCGATCGGCTTCGTGTTCCTCTACCTGTTCCAGCCGGGCGGCACGCTCGACACCGTGCTCGGGTGGTTGGGCCTCGCCGACCCGCCCAAGTGGCTCGGCGATCCCGCGATCGCCAACTACTCGCTCGCCGCGACGAGCGTGTGGCGCTACACGGGGCTCAACTTCGTGCTCTTCCTCGGAGCGATCCAGTCGATCCCCGGCGAGCTCTACGAGGCCGCCGAGATCGACGGCGCCAACCGCTGGCAGCAGTTCTGGGCGCTCACCTTCCCCGGCATCCGGCGCATCATCGGGCTGAGCTTCATCCTCGCGATCGCCGGCAGTCTCTCGGTGTTCGAGATCCCGTTCATCATGACGGGCGGCGCCAACGGCACCTCCACCTTCGTCATCCAGACGCTGCAGACGGCGTTCAACTTCCGGGAGGTCGGGCTCGCCTCGGCCATGGCCATCGTGCTGCTCGCGATCGTGCTCGTCGTCACCTTCGTGCAGCGCAAGCTCTTCCCCGACGAGAAGGTCGACCTCACATGACCACGACCCAGCCCACGCGGTACCGGGCGGCGGCAGCGGCATCCGGAACCGTCAAGTACGTCTCGCTCGTCATCGGCGCGCTCGTGACGCTCATCCCGCTCTCGGTGCTCTTCATCGCGAGTTTCAAGACCTCGGCCGAGTTCGGGCAGACGGGTCCGTTCGACCTGCCGGCCAACTGGTTCAACCTCGACAACTACATCGAGGCGTTCAACAAGGGCGGCATGGTCGAGGGCTTCCTCAACACGACGATCATCCTGCTCTTCTCGCTCGCGGGAACGATCGTCATCGGCACCATGGCGGCCTACGCGATCGACAGGTTCCAGTTCCGCGGCAAGAGGCTCGTCGTCGCCCTGTTCCTCATCGCGACGCTCATCCCGGGGGTCACGAGCCAGGTCGCGACCTTCCAGATCATCAACGGGCTCGGCCTCTACAACTCGATGGCGGCGCTCATCCTGCTGTTCATGGGGACCGACATCGTGTCGATCTACATCTTCATCCAGTTCATGCAGTCGATCCCGACCTCCATCGACGAGGCCGCGATGCTCGACGGCGCCAACCGCTGGACCATCTACTGGCGCGTGATCCTGCCGCTCCTGCGGCCGGCGATCGCGACGGTCGTCATCGTGAAGGGCATCGCCATCTACAACGAGTTCTACCTCCCGTTCCTCTACTGGCCGTCGGAGGGCGTGATCTCCACCTCGCTGTTCCGGTTCAAGGGCCCGTTCGGCGCCCACTGGGAGACGATCGCGGCGGGCACCGTGCTCGTGATCGTGCCGACGCTCATCGCGTTCGTGCTGCTGCAGCGGTTCATCTACCGCGGTCTCGCGACGGGGGCGGTCAAGTGACGGCGCGCGAGCTGCACGCCGGGTGGACGGTGCGCGCGGCGGGTGGGCCCGTGCCGGAGGCCCTCGTCGCTGAGGGTCTGAGGGATGCCGGGGTGCCGGCGGTCGTGCCGGGCGTCGTGCACCAGGCGCTCCTCGACGCGGGCCTCATCCCCGATCCCTACCTCGACGATAACGAGTCGGCGCTCGCGTGGATCGGACTCGTCGACTGGGAGTACGCGCTGCGGCTCGAGGCGACGGATGCCGAGCTCGCGGCCGACCGGCTCGAGCTCGCGTTCGACGGGCTCGACACGGTCGCGACGGTCACGCTCGACGGGCGCGTGCTCGGCGAGACGGCGAACCAGCACCGGCGCTACCGCTTCGACGTGACGGGGCTCGTGCGTGCCGGCGGCAGTGAGCTGCGCATCCGGTTCCGCAGCCCCGTGCGCTACGCGAACGAGCAGAGTCTCGCGCTCGGCCCGCGACCGCGGCCCTACCCGATGCCGTTCGAAGCGATCCGCAAGTCGGCGTGCAACTTCGGCTGGGACTGGGGCATCGCGACGTTCACGAGCGGCGTCTGGCGCTCGGTGCGGCTCGAGGCCTGGTCGACAGCACGCATCGCGGATGCGCGCGTCGCGGCCGCGGCGGTCGGCGACGGCGGTGTCGTCACGGCCGAGGTGTCGGTCGCGCGGGTGGCGGGCGCGGACGCGGCGCTCGAGCTCGAGCTCGAGGTCGCGCTGCCGGACGGCGGGGTCGCGGTCGCGCGGGAGGCGATCGCGCCGGGGGCGACGGAGGCGTCGCTGCGGGTGGAGCTCGACGCGGTCGAGCGCTGGTGGCCCGCAGCACACGGCGCCCAGCCGCTGTACGACGTCGTGGTGCGGCTGCGCCGGGCCGCTGCCGACGACGCCGAGCTCGACGCGACCTCGCGCCGCGTCGGCTTCCGCACCCTCCGCTGGGACACCGAGCCCGATGCCGACGGACGACCCTTCCAGCTCGTCGTCAACGAACGCCCCGTCTGGGTCAAGGGCGTCAACTGGATCCCGGATGACGCCCTCTTCCCGCGCGTCGACCGCGCCCGCTACGAGCGCCGCCTGCGCCAGGCGGCCGCGGCGGGCGTCAACCTCGTGCGCGTGTGGGGCGGCGGCATCTACGAGGACGACGCGTTCTACGACGTCGCCGACGAGCTGGGCCTCCTCACCTGGCAGGACTTCCTCTTCGCGTGCGCCGCCTACCCGGAGGAGGAGCCCATCCGCTCGGAGGTCGAGGCGGAGGCCCGCGACAACGTCGCGCGCATCGCCCACCACGCCTCGCTCGCGCTGCTCACGGGCAACAACGAGAACCTGTGGGGGCGTGTCGACTGGGGCTGGGAGACCCGGCTCGACGGTGCGACGTGGGGCGAGCTGTACTACTACGACGTGCTGCCGGCGGTCGTCGCCGAGCTCGCCCCGCACGTGCCCTACGCGCCGGGTAGCCCGTTCAGCCCCGACCGCGAGCGGCATCCGAACGACGAGACCAACGGCTCGACGCACCTGTGGGAGCAGTGGAACCGGCAGGGCTGGGAGACCTACCGCGAGCACGCCCCGCGCTTCGTCGCGGAGTTCGGATGGCAGGGCCCGCCCGCGTGGACGACCCTCACGCGCGCGCTCACCGACGACCCGCTCACCCCGGAGTCGCCCGGGATGCTCGTTCACCAGAAGGCGATCGAGGGCAACCAGAAGCTCGTCGACGGGCTGCTGCCGCACTATCGCGTGCCGCGCGACATGGACGCCTGGCACTGGGCGATGCAGCTCAACCAGGCGAACGCCGTCGGGTTCGCGCTCGACCACTTCCGCTCGCACGCGCCGCGCACCTCGGGTGCCGTCGTCTGGCAGCTCAACGACTGCTGGCCGGTCACCTCGTGGGCCGCGATCGACGGCGACGGGCGTGAGAAGCCGCTCTACTTCGCGCTCAAGAACGCCTTCGCGCCGCGGGTCGTGACGATCCAGCCGCGCGCCGGCGCCGGTCTGCGGGCGCTCGCGGCGGTGCTCGGCAACGACACCGCGGACGCGTGGGAGGGCTCGCTCGTGATCGCGCGCCGCGGCTACGACGGCGCGGTGCTCGCCGAGGCCTCGGTGCCGGTGTCGGTCGCGCCGTGGTCGAGCGCGACCGTCGAGGTCCCGGATGCCGTGGCCGCGTTCGGCGACCCCCCCGGCGAGCTGCTCGTCGCCTCGCTCGACGGCGTGCGGGGGCTCTCGTTCGGCGCCCGGCCGCGGGAGTCGGCGCTGCCGGCCGCGCGGTTCGAGGTGACCACGGCATCCGTTGCCGACGGGGGTGCCGACGGCGGCGCTGTCGGGGGCGGCGCCGCGGGCGCTGAGGGGGCCGGATCTGGTGGCGACGAGGTGCTCGTGACGGTCGCGGCCGAGACGCTCCTGCGCGACGTGACGCTGCTCGTCGACAAGGTGCACCCGGATGCGACGGTCGACTCGGGACTCGTGACGCTGCTGCCAGGCGAGGCGCACACCTTCCGCGTGCGGGGCGCGGGGGCAGCCGCGGCATCCGCGTTCGCCGATCCGCGCGTGCTGCGCACGGGCAACGAGCTGGTGGCCCGATGAGCGGGGGAGCGATGAGCGGGGCGGCGACGGGCGGGGCAGCGATGGGCGCCGACATGGCGAGCGCGCGAGCGACGAGCGGGGCCGAGACCGGCGACGCGGACGTGCCGCGCATCGCCGGCGACCCCGTGTGCGGCATGACGTGGGGCTGGGTCGGCACGCGCGGCACGTGGGCGACGCCCGAGGCGGCCGACTCGATGCGGCTCATGGCCCAGCACGGTGTGACGTGGACGGCGCTCGCCTACGCCGCGGAGCAGGCGACGGCGTTCTCGACCGACATCCCGTTCGACGACGGGCCGCAGGTCGGGGACGACGAGATCGTCGGCGCCATCCGCGCGACCCATGCGCTCGGGCTGCGGGTGTGCCTCAAGCCCGTCGTGAACGTCGCCGACGGCACGTGGCGCGCGCACATCGGCTTCTTCGACTGGGACGTTCCCGGCGAGCCGAGCTGGACGGAGTGGTTCGCGTCGTACCGGCGGTTCATCCTGCACGCGGCGCGCATCGCCGAGGCCGAGGGCTGCGCGATGCTGTGCGTCGGATGCGAGATGGTGCGGGCCGACTCGCGGGAGGCCGAGTGGCGCGCGCTCATCGCCGAGGTGCGCGCGGCGTACTCGGGGCTCGTCACCTACAACTGCGACAAGTACCAGGAGGATCGCATCACCTGGTGGGACGCCGTCGACGTCATCTCGTCGAGCGGCTACTACCCGATCGACGGATGGGAGGCGCAGCTCGACCGCATCGAGGCGGTCGTCGCGGCATCCGGCAA
Source organism: Actinomycetes bacterium (assembly GCA_023432005.1). Classification (GTDB taxonomy): domain Bacteria; phylum Actinomycetota; class Actinomycetes; order Actinomycetales; family Microbacteriaceae; genus Homoserinibacter. Next base: position 9,897 of record JAEYVF010000132.1, on the reverse strand, counting down.
GCCGTTCTTCTTCATGGAGGCGGGCTGCCCCTCGCGCACCGGTTCGGCGGCGCGGCCCAACGACTGGACGCTGCCGGGGTCGCCCTCGGGCGAGGAGCAGCTGCGCTACTACGCGGCGATGTTCGACGCCGTGCGCGCGCGGCCCTGGGTGCGCGGGCTCATGCTGTGGGACTGGCCGGCCCGCTTGTACCCTGAGCAGGACGCGGTGGCGAACGACGACTACTGCCCGTTCGGCAAGCCGGCGGGCGAGCTCATGGCGGCCCGCTACCGCGACTGGAGTGCGCGCGGATAGACCGGGAAGGGTAGCTGTGGACGAGGTGCTCCTCGCGGTCGACGCGGGGCAGACGGGCATCAAGTTGCGTCTCGAGCGTCCCGGCGCCGAGCCGGTCGAGCGCGTGCTCCCGGGGGTGCGCACGGACCAGCCGCTGCTGCCGCAGCTCGCGGATGCCGCACGTCAGGTCGCCGGTTCTGTGCGTATCGATGTGGTCGCCCTCGGCGTCTCGGGCCTCACGAGCGTCGAGCACGACGCGGGCGAGCTGCGTTCGCTGCTCGCGTGGGACGCGCGTGTTCTGCTCGCGCACGACTCCGTCACCTCGTACCTCGGCACGCTCGGCGAGCTGCCGGGCGTCGTCATCGCGAGCGGCACGGGCTCGATCATCCTCGCCGTCGGCCCCGCGGGTGTCGCGCGCGTCGACGGGTGGGGCTACCTCATGGGCGACGCGGGCAGCGGGTTCTGGGTGGGGAGGCAGGCGCTCGACGCGGTCATGCGCGCCCATGACGGACGCGGCCCCGAGACGGCGCTCACCTCGGTCGTGCGGTCGAGGTGGCCCGAGCTCGAGGACGCCTACGTGCAGCTGCAGTCGGACCCCGCGAAGGTGAGCGTCGTCGCGTGGTTCGCGGAGGCGGTCGCGGCGCACGCCGAGTCGGATGCCGTCGCGGCCCGCATCTGCCGCGAGGCGGGTGAGGAGCTCGCCCTGTCGGCGGTGACGGCGCTGCGTCGGGTCGGCGCCGAGGTGTCACCCCTCGTGAGCGCGATCGGGGGAGTGTTCCGCGGTGCCCTCGTCCGGGCGACGTTCGAGGAGGCGGTGCGCGCCGTGCACCCTGCCGCGCGGTTCGAGGCGCCGCACGGGACGGGACTCGACGGCGCGGAGGCGCTCGCACGGCTCGCCCCCGCGCATCCGCTGTCCGCGCTCGTGTCGGTCGCCTGACCGCGCCTACTCGCGGGCCATCGCGGCGGCAGCCTCGCGCTCGAGGTCGAGGTACTGCTCCTCGCTCACGTCGACGGCCACACCGAGCAGGGTGCCGCCGCGGAACGGGAACGAGCCCGTGTAGCGCCGGCTCACCGGGTCGGCGCTGTCGAAGCCGATGCAGAGCCCGTCGCCCGAGAGGGTGAACTTGCCCACCTGCGCCCGCATCGGCTGCGAGGTCACGGCCTCCTCGTCGACGTAGAGGGTGGCGGTGCCGAGCGACTCGCCATGCTCGCCGGCGCCCTCGCGTACGAATTCAACGCCGAGCGTGTGGTCGCCGGGCGAGAGGGGACCGGAGGTGAGCTCCTGTTCCGGACGGATGCCGAGGAAGTTGTACACGTAGTGCAGCCGGCCGTCCTGGATGAAGAGGGTGTGACCGCCGAAGCGCGAGCCGTGCGCGAAGAGCACGCCCTCGGTGTCGGCGGTGACCCGCGCATCCGCGACGATCTTGTACGAGCGGCCGCGGATGTTGACGGCGACGCCCTCGGGCACGGGCGCCGAGTCGGGGTAGTAGACGTAGCGCGTGCGGGGCGGCTCCTGCTGGGGCCGCTCGGTCGTGAGGTACTCGATGGCGCTGCGGTCGTCGAGCGGCAGCACGTAGTTCGCCGCGGCCTCCGCGTGCCAGACGTCGAGCAGCTCGCGCAGCTTCTCGGGATGCTCCGCCGAGAGGTCCACGCTCTCGGCGCGATCGGCGTCGACGTGGAAGAGCTCCCACGCGTCCTGGTCGAAGTGGCCCTTCCCCGAGAGCGGGGCGTGGACGGCGACGGCTTTCCATCCGTCCTGCCAGATGCCACGCGTGCCGAGCATCGCGTAGTACTGACGGTGCTTCTGGGTGGGGGCGTCGGGCGCGGCCTCGAAGGTGTACCTCATCGAGACCCCGTTGAGCGGGTACTGCTCGACTCCGCGGTAGACCGCGGGCATCTCGAGCCCGATCACCTCCAGGATCGTGGGCACGATGTCGACGGAGTGGTGGTACTGGTGTCGCACCTCGCCCCGTGCGCGGATGCCCTTCGGCCAGTGGATGACCATCGGATCGCATGTGCCTCCCGAGAACTGGGCGTAGCGCTTGAACATCTTGAAGGGCGTCGAGAACGCGACGGCCCAGCCCGTGGGGTAGTGGTTGTAGGTCTCTCGGCTGCCGAGCTCGTCGATCGCCGCGAGGTTCTCGGCGAGGTCGTCGGGGTAGCCGTTGAAGAACTTGTTCTCGTTGACGGAGCCGTTCGGGGTGCCCTCGCCCGAGGCGCCGTTGTCGGCGCAGTAGAAGATGAGCGTGTTGTCGAGCTGCCCCGACTGCTCGAGGTAGTCGACGATGCGGCCGATCTGCGCGTCGGTGTACTCGGACATGGCGGCGTAGACCTCGGCCATGCGGCTGAAGAGCCGGCGCTCGTCGTGGCTGAGGGTGTCCCACGGGCGTACGTCGTCGCCGTGGTTGGCCACGTCGTCGGGCATCGGGTTGAGCGGTGTCAGCTCGGTGCCCTCGGGCACGATGCCGCGGTCGATCATGCGCTGGAGCACCCACTCGCGGTAGGCCTCGTACCCGTCGTCGAAGGCGCCCTTGTACTTGTCGATGTAGTCCTGCGGTGCGTGGTGGGGTGCGTGGTTCGCGCCGGGGCAGAACCACAGGTACCAGGGCTTCGACGGGTTCGACGACTGCTGGTCGCGCACCATGCGGATGGCCTGGTCGGCGAGGTCCTTCGAGAGGTGGTAACCCTCCTCGGGGGTGTACGGCGGCTCGATGAACCGGTTGTCCTCGACGAGGTCGGGGTACCACTGGTTGGTCTCGCCGCCGAGGAAGCCGTAGAACCGGTCGAAGCCTTTCTGCAGCGGCCACTCGGACCGGCTGCCGCCGCCCGCGATGTCCTCCTCGGGCACGTTGTGGTTCTTGCCGACCCAGAAGGTGGAGTAGCCGTTGTCTTGGAGCACCTGGCCGATCGTGGCGCACTCGGCGGGCAGTCGCCCGGCGGCGCCCGGGAAGCCGTTCGTGGCCTCCGTGATGGCGGCGCTGCGGTTGACGTGGTGGTTGCGGCCGGTGAGGAAGGTGGACCGCGTGGGCGAGCAGAGGGCGGTCGTGTGCCATTGCGTGTAGCTGAGGCCGTTCTGTGCGAGCCGGTCGAGCGTCGGCATCTGGATGCGGCCGCCGTAGGGCGACCACGCCGCGAGACCCGTGTCGTCGTAGAGGATCACGAGGATGTTGGGGGAGCCCTCGGGCGCCGTGGGGAGCGTGTAGGGGCCCCAGTCGGGGATGGACTCCCGCACGTCTTCCTGGATCACACCGCGGAACGGTTCGGACATGGTGCACCGCCTTCGCTGCTCGAACGCGTGTCACGGTAGTCAGCGGGCCGCGGCGCGGTGTCACCCGGGAGGGGTGAGCGTTCGCGTGCTGCGCCGGGGTGGCCGAGCCGTGCCTCCGCGCGCGCATGACGAACATGCGCGCAGGTTCCGTGTCGGCGGCCGTCAGGCGGTGCTGCGGAGGCGTTGCCTCGCGCGACTGCGGGTGGGCAGGGGGATGCGGCGCTGGACGCCGTGGGTGTCGGGTCGTTCGAGGTGGTAGTTGCCGTGGGTGCGGCGGATGCGCCAGTTGCGGTTGTGGAGGAGGAGGTGGTGGTGGCGGCAGAGCAGCACGCCGTCGTCGATGTCGGTTCGGCCGTGGTGTTCGTCCCAGTGGTCGATGTGGTGCGCTTCGCACCAGGACGGTGGCCGATCGCACATGAGGCAGCCGCCGTCGCGGGCGGCGAGGGCGATGCGTTGCTTCTCGGAGAACAGGCGCTGCTCGCGGCCGAGGTTGAGCACCCGCCCGTCGGTGTCGAACAGGATCGGGATCGCCCCGGGGGTGCAGATGTAGCGTTCCGCGGTCGCGACCGAGACCGCGTCGGTCTGTCCTTCGAAGTATGCGGCGCCGGGACGGTTGCCGTGCGCGTCGGTGGGGGAGTCGAGGTCGGTCTTCGTCACCAGGATGCGCACGGCGGGCTTGCGGTCGCCGAGGAGACGCCCGTCGTCGACGCGCGCGCCGGCGGCGCGTGTTCGTGCCGCCCGCGACGTCGACGCATCATCGTCACCCTCTGCCGCCCCGCCCGACGTGCCCGCCCCCGGCAGCAGCTCCGCCGCCTTCACGAGGGTGCGTGCCTCCCGCGACGAGGTGCCCGTGAGCTGCGAGATCAGCCCCTCCGCGCTGCGCTGCCCGAAGGTCGCGGCGAGCCCCGAGTGCCCCAGCTCTGCCGCGACATCCGTGTAGAAGTCACGTCCCCCGGTCACCGGGGAGGAGCAACCGAGGCCGCGGCGCCAGCCCCCTCAGCCCCTCGCCCCGACGAGCGGCCGCACGACCGTGACATCCGGATGCGGGTCGAGCCGGTATCCGCGTCCCCGCACCGTGCGCACGACATCGCCATAGGGGTGCAGCCGTCGACGCAGCCGCTGCAGGTACACGTCGATCGTGCGCTCGCTGATGGGGTCGCCGTCGGTCTCGCCGACGAGCGCCGAGAGCAGGCGCTGCCGGTCGTGCACCTCGCCCTGGTGCTGCACGAGGAAGGTCAGCAATGCGTGCTCGCGGAAGCTCAGCGACACCGCACGCCCGTCGACGCTCACCCGGTGGCGGGCGAGGTCGACGACGACGCCGCGATCACGCGCGACGGTGCGAGCGGGCGGCCGCCGCAGCGACGGCTCACCGAGCGCCGTCCGCACCGCGTCGAGCGGGGCCTCCGGGTCGCCCTCGGGAGCGAGCACGACGGATGCGAACGTCGCCGCACCGGGGATCCCCGTGAGGGCGCGCTGCACGTCTCCCACGAGTGCGCCGATGTCGACTCCGGCGGCGAGCGCGGCATCCTCGTCGAGCCCGACGTAGATGCCGAATCCGCGCAGGCCGAGCCCGCGCGGCGCCGTCACCGGGGGCTGGGCACCTGGCGTGGCCGTCCAGGGGATCGCGACGTACTCCGCGGACACCGGCCGACCTCCTCGCTGCGCGTTCGGGTGAGGTGTCGAGTCTGACCGCACCGGGTGCGCGGGGCCATCGAGGTGACGTTCTGCGACGGTGTGCGACACCCTGCGACGCCGCGTGACGCGGGGTGTCGTCGGCAGTCGCGCGGTGGCGTCAGCCGTGGGCGAGCCCCTGCAGGCCGACGATCACGGAGCCCAGCAGCGCCTCCGCGCCGAGCGCGAGGAGGCGCTGCCACCACGTGAGCTCGAGGCGACGGATCGCGGCCCAGCCGATCACGACGAGCGAGATGACGAGCGCGACGGTCGACGCCAGAAGGGCGGCATCCGTCGACCAGACGCCGAGGAGCGCCACGACGAGGAAGATGCCCGGCGCGATGAGGCTGCCGACCGCACCGAAGCTCGTGCGCACGGCGACGCGGAGCTCCCGACGCGACATGAGGCCCTCGTGCACCACGATGTGCGCCACGAGGTCGGCCGTCAGCACCGCGAGCAGCAGTCCGAGGAGCGTCACGCCGAGGGTCGCGATCGACTCGAGGGCCTCGGCATGGTGCCGCTGCAGTCCGAGCACGACCGCGAGGGCGACGAACGCGACGTAGATGCGCTCCTTGAGGTGGGCGGCACGCTCCCGCCGCTCGGCGAGCTCGCCGTCGGGGTGTTCGTCGCTCGTGGGATGCTCGTCCGCGCTCTCGGACACGCTGGGAGTCTAGGCGCGTGCCGAGCGCCGCGCGCGGCCGATGCACGCGCGTCGTCGCCTGTCAATCCCCTGCCGCGTCGCCCGGGCGCATCGCACGATGCTGACGAAGGGGGTGATGGACGATGGGAGACGACGAGCTGGCGACGACCGTGCTGCGATCGAACTCCGAGCTGTTCCACCAGTTCGGGATGCAGTGGGACGAGTACGAGGTGCCGTTCGACCCGGCCGCCGCGATCGACGGCGACGGATGACGTACGGGCGCCCGCTGTGACCTCGGGCGCGTGCGCGACCACCTCCGTCGCCCTGATATAGTCGTCAGGTTGACTTCGCGTCGGCACGCGCCCGTAGCTCAATGGATAGAGCATCTGACTACGGATCAGAAGGTTGGGGGTTCGAGTCCCTCCGGGCGCACAGCGAGGCCCGATCAGACGCGTTCTGATCGGGCCTTCTTCGCGTTCACGGGTGAGCGTGCGCGCCTTCGCTGCTCATCGCCGCGTGACGTCGTCCCCCTCGCGCCGGCGCTCGGCGAGCGCGGCGTAGCCGCGGAACAGCTGCGGCACCACGAGGTAGACGGCGACGGGCACGACGACGAGGGTCAGCACGAGCGCGCGCAGCACGGGGTGCCAGTCGCCCGAGACGGGCGCGATCGCCGTCATGCCGATCGCGACGAGCGGGAAGATCGCGAGCCACGTGATGACGGCGCGGACGTGGGTGGACGGGGGCTTCATGCGGGATTCGCTTCCTCTCGGGTGGCGGCGCGGAGTGCGCCTCGGACCTCGTCGGCGACGAGATCCGCGTTGATCGCCGCGCCGGCTCTCGAGCCGGCGCCGGCGGAGACGGAGACCGTGGCGGCCGGGTCGATGACGTTGCCCGCCGCCCAGACGCCCGGCACGCTCGTGCGCCCCGTCGCATCGACGGTGACCCAGGCGTGGCCGTCGGGGCCGGCAGTGCTCTCGGCGCCGAGCTCGTGCAGCAGCTCGTCGGCGGGGATCGCGCGCGGCCGCACGAAGACCGCGTCGACCGCGGCCACCGATCCGTCGTCGAGCACGAGACCGCTCAGCCGGCCGTCGGTCGACGCGACGGATGCCACGCGTCGCCTCTCGACGCGGATGCCGCGCGCGGCGAGCTCGGCGAGCTCGCGCTCGGTGGGCTCGGTGCCCTCGACGAAGTAGGTGACGGAGTCCGAGAGCTGCCGCACGAGCTGCACCTGGTGCAGGCTCGCCTCGCCGCTCGCGAGCACGCCGATGCGGGCGTCGCGCACTTCCCATCCGTCGCAGTAGGGGCAGTGCGCGACGCCCGAGCCCCAGTGCTCGGCCAGCCCCGGGATCTCCGGCAGCTCGTCGCGCAGGCCTCCCGCGAACAGCACGCGGCGCGCCGGGCGGCGCACGCCATCCGAGGTGGTCACGACGAGGTGCACACCCTCGCGCGCGATCGACACGGCCCGCGCCTCGAGGATCGTGGCGCCGTAGCGCTCCACCTCCTCGCGGCCCGTCGCGACGAGCGCGAGCGGCGACCAGCCGTCGCGGCCGAGCACGCCGTGCATGTGCGCGGCGACCGCGTTGCGGGGCGCTCCGCCGTCGAGCACCGTGACGCTGCGGCGCGAGCGCGCGAGCATGAGCGCGGCGCTCAGCCCCGCGCTGCCCGCTCCGACGATGAGGACGTCTGCTTCGGGTGTGGTCATGCGGTCAGGATGCGCGTACCCTGCGGCACGCGGCAACGCGTGTTGCCGATCCTGCAAAGGGGGGCGCATGGATGCCGACATCGAGGCGGTGCTCGACGGGGTGCCGGAGCGGCTGCGTCGCGTGCGCGCGACATCCGGGCGGACGCTCGCCGAGCTGGCCGAGCGCACCGGAGTGTCGGTGAGCACCCTGTCGCGCCTCGAGTCGGGGCTCCGGCGGCCGACGCTCGACCTGCTCCTCCGCCTCGCGGCCGTCTACGGCGCGAGCCTCGACGACCTGGTGGGCGCGCCGCAGCTCGCCGACCCGCGCGTCCACCCCAAGACCTTCTCGCGCGATGGGCGGGCGATCATCCCGCTCACGAAGCACAACCCCGACCTCATCGCCTTCAAGATGCTGCTGCCCGGGCATCCGCCGGGCGATCCCGTGCCCACGAAGGTGCACGAGGGCTATGACTGGGTCTATGTGCTGAGCGGCCGCGTCCGGCTCGTCATCGGCGACGACGAGATGGTGCTCGGCGCGGGGGAGGCGGCGGAGTTCGACACGCGCAGGCCGCACGGCTTCGCGAGCGCCTCGACGGAGCCCGCCGAGGTCATCAACCTCCTCAGTCGCCAGGGCGAGCGCGTGCACGTGCACTCCCCGCACTGACGGGCGACTCGGTATCGTGCGCGTGTGGGTGACCCGCTGCTCGTGACGAAGCTGCACGCGCCCGCGCGTCGCGCCGCGGTCGTCGAGCGACCCCGCCTCACGGCGCGTCTCGACACCCCCGCCCGCCTCGTGCTCGTGGCCGCGCCCGCGGGCTTCGGCAAGACGAGCGTGCTCACCGAGTGGCTCGCCGCGCGCCCCGCCGAGCGGGTCGCGTGGGTGTCGCTCGACGCGCGCGACGACGACCCCGCCCGCTTCTGGCGCTACGTGCTCGCGGGGGTCGAGCAGGCGGCGCCCGGCACGACGACGGATGCCGCAGCGATCCTCGCGGCATCTCCCGTGTCGGTCGAGGCAGCGCTCGCGGCGCTCGTGAACGCGCTCGCCGACGACGGCGCCTCTCTCACCCTCGTGCTCGACGACCTGCACGCGATCGAGGCGCCGGCCATCCACGACGGCATCGCCTTCCTCGTCGACGCGCTTCCGGCGTCGGTGCGGCTCGTGATCGCGACGCGCGCCGACCCGCCGCTGCCGCTCGGGAGGCTGCGCGCGGCCGGCGAGCTCGTCGAGCTGCGGGCGGCCGACCTCCGCTTCACGCGCGAGGAGGCGGCGGCCTACCTCACGGGTGCCATGGGTCTCGTCGTCGAGCAGGCGGATGCGGCCGCGCTCGCCGACCGCACGGAGGGCTGGATCGCGGCGCTCCAGCTCGCGGCGCTCTCCCTGCAGGGCCGCGACGACGCGCGCGCGTTCGTCGCTGGGTTCGCGGGCGACGACCGGCACGTCGTCGACTACCTCGTCGAGGAGGTGCTGCAGCGGCAGCCGGATGCGGTGCGCGACTTCCTGCTCGAGACGGCCGTGCTCGGGCGGCTGAGCGGGCCGCTGTGCGACGCGGTGACGGGTCGCACAGATGGTGCCGCGACTCTCGAGGCGCTCGAACGCGCGCACCTGTTCCTCGTGCCTCTCGACGACCATCGCGAGTGGTATCGCTACCACCACCTCTTCGCCGAGATGCTGCGGGCCCGGCTGCGCGCCGAGCGCGGGGACCGGGTCGGGGAGGTGCACCTGCGCGCGAGCGACTGGTTCGCGGCCGAGGGTCTCGCCGCCGAGGCGATCGAGCACGCCCTCGCGGCGGGCGCGTTCGCGCTGGCGGCGTCGCTCATCGGGGAGGTCGCGCCGCGCATGCAGCAGCAGCGCCAGGAGCTCACGCTGCTCGGCTGGTACGAGCAACTGCCGCGCGAGCTCGTGCGCGCAGACCCCGCGCTCAGCATCGGCTTCGCGGGCGTGCTGCTCTCGGCGGGTCGCACGGATGGCGTCGAGCGGCTGCTGGGGCAGGCGGAGGATGCCGTGGGCGCCGGGTCCGAGGGCGTCGCCGCCCTGCGGCGCGGCCTCGTGCTCTACCGCGCGGCGCAGGCGCTCGGGAACGGCGACATCGACACGGCACTCGCGCAGGCCGACATCGCGGCGGAGCTCGCGACCGGCGGAGGCGACCTCGACCGCGGATCGGCGCACGGCATCCGCGGTCTCGCGCTCTGGGCGCGCGGCGACCTCGAGCCCGCCCGCGCGGCGTGGGCGGTCTCGCTCGAGGCGCTCGAGCGCGCGGGCCACGTGAGCGACGTGCTCGGCGGGTCGATCGCGATGGGCGAGATCCTGCAGGGTCTCGGCAGGCTGCCCGAGGCGGAGGCCGTCTTCCGGCGCGGCGTCGAGCTCG
>JAEYVF010000126.1 GCA_023432005.1 Actinomycetes bacterium | reverse complement strand
GCGTCGCCGCGCGCGAGCGCGGTGTCGAGGTCGTCGGCGAGCACGAGCGCGCGACCACGGACGGGAGCGGTGAGAGCCTGCCAGAGCTCGGCGGGATCGCCGTCGACCCAGCGCACCTCCGCGCGCGCGACCGCGGCGAGGGCGGCGAGCGCCCCCGTGCGGCCGGAACCGGCTCCGCCGAGCACGAGCACCGCTCCGTCGCCCCAGGGGTCGACGATGAGCGGATCGTGACGTTGGAGCTCGGGGCGGTCGACGAGCCCCACTGCTGCGTCGGGCAGCTGAGTGAGCTCGAGCCGCGCCGGGGGCGGGTCGATCCAGGGGCGTGAGCTGGGGACGGGCGCCCCCCGCCAGCGCTGCGCGAGCTCCTCGGCCAGTCCGCGCTCCGAGCGCGCGACCTGAAGCGCTCGTCTCCCGGTGCCGTCGGCGAGGATCGCGCGCCCGCGGTGCTCGGCGGCGATGGTCGCGGCGTCGGGGACGCCGACGGTCGCGAGGCTCTCCCCCGCATCGAGCACCCGCAGGCATATCCGGACCGTGATGTTGGCCAGCAGCGCGTCCCGCACGATGCCCGCGGGGCGCTGGGTGCCGAGCACGAGATGCATCCCGAGCGAGCGGCCGCGCGCAGCGACGTCGGTCAGGACGACGTGCAGCTCGGGGTCGGAGGCGAGGAGCGCGGCGAGCTCGTCGACGACGATGACGAGCCGCGGCAGCGTCCCGACCGGCAGTTCGGCGATGTCGCGCGCCTCGTGCCGCGCGAGCTCGCCCTCTCGGCGCAGGAGCTCGGCGCGGAGGCTCTGCACGGCGCGCGCGGCGGCGCCCCCGTCCAGGTCGCTCACGACGCCGACGACGTGCGGCAGGCCGCCGAGGGGCGCGAACGCCGCCCCTCCCTTGAAGTCGACGAGCACGAAGGCGAGCTCGGCGGGAGGTCTCCTCGCCGCCAGCGCGAGCACCCAGCTCGCGAGCAGCTCGCTCTTGCCCGAACCCGTGGTGCCCGCGACGAGTGCGTGCGGCCCGTCGCGCTCGAGGTCGACGAGCACGGGGCCGTCCTCGTCCACTCCGATGCACGCGGCCGATGCCGGATGCTGCACCGTCTGCGCGAGGAGCGGCGTCAGTGCCACCTCGTGCGGGAGCAGGTTCGGCGAGCGCCACCCGAGGACGCGCGCGGCGTCCGCCAGTCGCGCCGCGATCGCCTCCGCCTCCTGTGCGCACAGGATGGCGGGGCTCCAATCGCGCGGCGCCCCGTCGCAGCGGGGCTCCGATCCGTCGAGCGGGAACTCCACGCGCGTGACGGCCGCGCCGTCGGCCGTCCGCCGCACCCGCAGCAGGGTGCGCTCGCCGCTCGCCACCCGCCAGCTCCCCCCGCGCACCACGGTCGCAGGAAGCGCCTGCGCCCAGTCCTCGCCCGCGGGCACCTCGACGCGCGCAGCACCCACCTCGCAGCGCGCGACCGCCTGCAGCACGAGGCCGCGCGCGAACGCGTGCGCGAGCACCCCGATCCCCGTGACCGCGAACTCCTCCCCGGCGACGACGACGGGGGCGCCGGCGATCTCGCGGCACGACTCGCGGATCCGCGCGATCTCATGGGCGAGCTCGACGGGCTCGTCGCCGACGAGCTCGACGCCGGACGGGACGCTCCCCGTGCCCACCGTCCAGCCCGTCGGTCTCGCGTCGAGCACGAGCTCATCGAGGTCGACGGATGCCTCGCGCAACGCCGAGGCCCGCGCGTCTCGCGCGGCGGCCGCATCGGCATCGACGCGCCGCAGCTGTTCGCGCGCCTCGACGATCGCCCGCCGGCGCGCACGACGGGCGGCGCGCCGACCGTCGAGCAGCGAGCCGACGGCCAGGAGAGGGCTCAGCAGACCCATGAGCAGCGCGTAGGGCGACCCCGTCGCCAGCCACAGCGCGACGGCGAGGCCGAGAGGTGCGAGCATCGCGATGAACGGGACGCCGCCGCGCGCGGGCGGCGCCGGGACGGTCGGGAGCGGGATCCTCGCGGGTGCTGGCGTCATCCGCCCCATCGCAGCGCACGCATGCCGGGGCGCGGGCCCCGATCGGCGCGGCCGGGGACGAGGGTCGGGCTCGGCGGGTGTGAGGGATCAGCTCACGACGAAGAACTGCTCGCCCATCTCGACGCGACTGCCACGCGCGATCATGTAGCGCTTGCCCGGCTCGCATCGCACGGCCGGCGAGTCGGGCTGCCGGATGACGGTGCCGTTCGTCGAGTACCTGTCGGCGACCCAGAAGCGGCCGGCCTCCTGCCCGAACTCGACGTGCGACTTCGACACCGACTTGCCGACGTCGAAGATCGGGAGGAGCTCGTCGACGTACTCCCCCGGCTCGGGCGAGGGGTTGCGTCCGATGAGTCCCGTGCCGGAGACGACGACGCTCTCGCCCGTGCTGAACTGCAGCACATAGCGTTCTCCCGGTGCCCGGCGGGCCACGAGGCGCGTCGTCTCGATGTCCTCGAGCGGATGCGGCTCGACCGGCGCGGATCCGGGCTCAGGCGCGGGTTCAGGCTCAGGCGCGGGTTCAGGCGTCGGCCGCGCGTCCGACACCGGCGCGGCGTCGACGGGAGCCGGAGTCGCGGGCGCCTCGGATGGAGCGGGACCCGCATCCGGCCTGGCGACGGCCGCGATCGACGCCGTGACCGGCCGCAGCACGAAGCCGCACTCGCCGCAGAAGACGTCGGACTCGTCGATGCCCGTGCCGCACTGCGGGCAGTGCGGCACGTCGAGCTCGACGCGCACGGTCGGCGCGGGAAGCCTCACGGGTGCGTCGTCACGCGCCACGGGGGCCGGGTCGGCGACCGAGCGCCCGCACTCGACGCAGAAGAGCGCCCCGGCGGGCAGCGGCGTGCCGCAGTACGCGCAGTTCATGGGATGCTCCTCGGTCGTCGGAGCAGCTGTCGCACAGCGCCCCCGCCCAGGGAGCGTAGCGACACGTGGGCGCGGATGCGCTCGCGACGCGTCCGAGCCGCATCGAGGGATCCCCTGAGCTCGCCCACGGCCGTCCAGACGCGCTCGGCATCGGCCTCGCTCGGGGGCTCGGGCGCGAACACCGCGCGATCGACGACGGCGGCGAGCACGCGCGACGGCAGGGTGCCGACGGCCGCGGCGAACTCGGCGCGTGTCGCGGAGGGCGGGGCCGTGAGACCCCGATCCACGACGAGGTCGGCGAACTCGTCCCAGCCGCCCCGGATCCGGCCGAGAGCCGTGGGGGCGGTGCGTCGAAGGTACCGCCTCCGCAGCTTCGCCCCGATGACGAGCAGGAACGGCGAGAGCGCGACGAGCGCGACGAGCGCGACGATGCCGACGACCCGGGCCACCTGAAGGAGGACCTCGAGGGTCGTGTCGGATGCCGCGGGCTCGTCGGCGCTCGTGTCCGCGTCGGCGTTCTCCTCGCGAGGCTCCGGCCGGTCGACGGGCGGGGGCACGATCGACTCCGGGCGCGAGATGGGCGTCGGGTCCTCGGGCTCCTCCTCGGGGATGGGGCGCACGGGAGGGACGGGGTCGACCGAGACCCACCCCTCCTGCGCCGTGTTGACCTCGATCCAGGCCGTGATGTCGCCTCCGCGCACCGTGGAGGTGCCGCCCTCGCCGGCCGGCTCGGGGGCGAAGCCCACGACGACGCGCGCGGGGAACCCCAGGCGCGTCGCGATGAGCGCAGCCGCGACCGCGTACTGCTCCGCGTCGCCGATCATCCGCGATCCCGCGAAGAGCTCGGCGATCCGGTCGAGCGAGTGCCCCGAGCGGCTGGCCGGCTCGTCGGCGGAGAGTCCGTGGCTGATGTAGCCCTCCGCCCGGAGGCGCTCGATGGCCGCGACGAGCTGCGCCCCGGCGCCCTGGGCTCCCCCGATGTACTCCTCGAGCGACGTCGCGAGCTCCTCGGGCGGGTCGGCGCCACGGGGCACGTCGGCGGGGCCGGGAACGGCCGTCGAGAGCCGTTCGAGGGCGACCGTGCCGGGGAGCACCGCGTCGAGCACGTATCGATCGCCCGCGCCGATCCCCTCGAGGTCGACGGCCGTGCCGGTCGTCGTGTTGAACGCGAAGCCGTCCTCGAGGCGCGAGCGGTCGTCGCCGCCGAAGGCGATGTCCTCGAGCATGCCGACGGTGGGAACCCACACCCCCGCGTACGCGTCGATCTCGATCTCGACACGCACCTCGTCCGTCCCGTGGCTGGACTGGTCGAGGCGGGAGGGCACGCGCACGAACACCCCGGACGCGGAGTCGACGGCCGGGCTCCCGACGGCGTACACGACGCCGTCGTAGCTGTCG
>JAEYVF010000168.1 GCA_023432005.1 Actinomycetes bacterium | reverse complement strand
CGGCACGCGAGCCGCGCTCGACCGCGGCGACGCCCAGGAGGTGCTCGACTGGGCGGAGCGCGTCCGTCGACTGAGCGGCAGCTTCCCTCCCCTGCGTCCGCCCGCGGACGCGCGGCTCGCGGCGGTGCTCACCGAGCTGCGCGAGCTCCAGAGGGTGGAGTCGCCGAGCCCCGCGACCGCGGCGCGCGTCTCGACCCTGCGCGACGAGGTGCGCCGCTCGCACTGGGCGGATGCGGCGCCGGCGCCGGGCGAGGCGGAAGCCGTCGCGCTCGACGAGCTCGGCGCGGCACTCGCGGCCGACGGGGCAGCGTTCATCGCGCACCTGTGGACCGGGGAGGGGCTCGCGGCCCTCGCCGTCGCGCCGCGCACGGCTCCCGGCGGCCGCATCGTCGAGCTCGGCGGCACCCGCGTGCGGGAGCTGCTCGGCGGGCTGCTCGCCGACCTCGACGTGGCGGCGTCGACCCTCCCGTCCGCCTTGCGCGAGACGGTCGACACCGCGCTCGCCATCCGCCTCGCCGAGCTCGACGCGCTCCTGCTCGCCCCCCTCGCCGACGTGCTCGAGGGGGCCGAGCGGCTCGTGCTCACGCCCGCGGGGCTGCTCGCGGGCGTTCCGTGGCCCATGCTGCCGAGCCTCGCGGGACGGCCCGTGGTCGCCGCCGAGTCGGCTCGGCGGTGGCTCGACGAGCGCCGGGCGCCGGGCGCGCCCCGGCGAGTCGGCTTCGCCTCCGGCCCGGGCGTCACGCGCGCGCGGCAGGAGCTCGACGCAGCGGCTGCCGTGTGGCCCCACGAGGCCCGCGAGGTACGGCACCTCGCCCCGGCGGCCTCCGTCACGCGCACCGCGGAGCGCGTCGAGCTGCTGCACATCGCCGCCCACGGGCGCCACTCGGCCGAGCATCCGCTGTTCTCGGGCTTCGAGCTCGCCGACGGCCCGTGGTTCGGCTACGACATCGACCAGCTCGCGCACGTGCCGGATGCCGTCATCATGTCGTCGTGCGAGCTCGGCCGCTCGGCGAGCAGGTGGGGGCTCGAGGCACTCGGCATGGCGCGGGCGTGGCTGCAGTCGGGCACGCGGTCGGTGCTCGCGGCACCCGCAGCGGTCGGCGACGAG
Source organism: Actinomycetes bacterium (assembly GCA_023432005.1). GTDB lineage: Bacteria > Actinomycetota > Actinomycetes > Actinomycetales > Microbacteriaceae > Homoserinibacter. The sequence continues at coordinate 10,342 of JAEYVF010000168.1, read as the reverse complement.
GCGGCATCCGAGCTGCTCCCCGCCGTGCACCGCGAGCTCGCGCGCGGCAGCGGCATGGCCGACGCCCTGAGCGTCGCGACGGCCGAGACGGGTCTCAGGACCCCCTTCCTCGCGCGCGGCTCGGGCTGGTGACGCGCCCCTCCGGCCCGCCGGAGCGCGGGGCGCCCTCGAGCAGCGGGTCCGGAGAGGCCTCGTCGTCCCAGCGCACTGCAGGACCGTCGGAACCGGCACGGGAGGCCACGGAGGCTGTGAGAAGCGGGTCAGGCGACGGCAGGGTGACGGCGGGTTCCCCGAGCGTGCTCGGTTCGTCGACGATCGTCATCTCCACTCCTCTCGGTTCGACGTGTCGTCGCGGAGCGACCGCGACAGAGAACAGGAGCGCGGAAGGCCGCGCCTGATACCTCCGAGGACGAGATGGCGGCGCGAGCCCCGCGCAGGCCAGACTGGGGCCGTGGACGATCGACTGCTCGCGTGGCTCTCGCTCGCATCCGTCATCGCCCTCATCGTCATCGACCTCGGCGTGCGGATCGCTGCGCTCATCATCGTGCCGCGCAACCGTCGCCCGCAGACCGCGATGGCGTGGCTGCTGGCGATCTTCTTCATCCCCTACATCGGCATCCTGTTCTTCCTGCTGTTCGGCAGCGCCAGGCTGCCGAAGGGCCGACGCCGCAAGCAGCGCGAGATCAACGAGTACATCCTCGAGACGACCGAGGGCATCGACCTCGTGCAGAAGGACCCGACCTGGCCGCCGTGGCTCGAGCCGCTCGTCGAGCTCAACCGCACGCTCGGCGCGATGCCGCTCGTCGGCGGCAACAAGGCGCGGATGTGGGCCGACAACCAGGAGGCCTTCGACGCCATGACGGAGGCGATCCGCGGCGCCAAGCGGATCGTGCACGTGGAGTTCTACATCCTGTCGCTCGACGACACGACGCGGCCGTTCTTCGAGGCGCTCGCCGCGGCGCGTGCGCGCGGCGTCAAGGTGCGGCTGCTGCTCGACCACCTCGGCAACCTGCAGTACCCGGGCTACCGGCGCACCCGGAGGTTCCTCGAGCGGTCGGGCATCGAGTGGCACCTCATGCTGCCGCTGCAGCCGCTCAAGGGGAGGTTCCAGCGCCCCGACCTGCGCAACCACCGCAAGCTACTCGTGATCGACGGCGAGGTCGCGTTCACGGGCTCGCTCAACGTCATCGAGACGCCGTACCAGAAGAAGAAGAACCACAAGAAGGGCCTGCACTGGAAGGACTACTGGGTGCGGTTCGAGGGCCCCGTGGTCGCCGGCATCGACGCGATCTTCGTGACCGACTGGTACTCCGAGACGGACGAGCTGCTCGTGCGCGAGGCGGCCCCCGTGCGTCTCACGGGCGACGGCCACCTCGACTGCCAGGTCGTGCCGAGCGGGCCCGGGTTCTCGGTCGAGAACAACCTGCGCCTCTTCAACTCGCTCGTCTACAACGCGCAGAAGCGCATCATCCTCGTGAGTCCGTACTTCGTGCCCGACGACTCGATGCTCTACGCCGTCACGACGGCTGCCCAGTCGGGCCTGCACGTCGAGCTCTTCGTGTCCGAGATGGGCGACCAGTTCATGGTCTACCACGCTCAGCGCAGCTACTACGAGGCGCTCCTCAAGGCCGGTGTGAAGATCTACCTCTACCCCGCGCCCACGATCCTGCACGCGAAGCACATGACCTTCGACGACGAGGTCGCCATCATCGGCTCGAGCAACATGGACATGCGCTCGTTCACCCTCGACCTCGAGATCTCGGTCATGGTGCACGGCGAGCCGTTCCTCACCCAGTTGCGCGAGGTGGAGGACTCCTACCGCGCGGTGAGCCGCGAGCTCACGCTCGAGGAGTGGAACCAGCGCGGCCGCGGCATCCGCATCGTCGACAACCTCATGCGCCTGACCGCGGGACTGCAGTGAGCTAGTCCCGCGAGATGCGCACCATGTCGTCGCGCGGCACGACCTTGATGCGCGCGCGGCCGTGCGGCTCGCCGAGCGCGATCTCGTGCTCGTCGAGGCGGTGCCAGCCGTCGAGGTCGGTGTAGATCACACCGCGCTCCTGCAGGAGAGCGGGGATCGCGGCCTCGTCGGGCTGCGCCGGGTTCCACCAGCTCGCCTGCCCCTTCACGAGGTGCGAGATGGTCTCCATGGCATCCGACTTGGTGTGGCCGATGAGCCCGACGGGGCCGCGCTTGATCCAGCCCGTCGCGTAGATGCCCGGCACGACCTCGTTGCGGTGGTCGAGCACCTGGCCCTCGTGGTTGGGGATCACGCCGCGGTCCTCGTCGAACGGGATGCCGGGCAGCGGCGAGCCGAAGTACCCGACGGCCCGGTATACGGCCTGAACGGGCACCTCGCGGATCTCGCCCGTGCCGCGCACCCCGCCCGAGCCGTCGGGCTCGGTGCGCTCGTACCGGAACGCCGTGATGCCGCCCTCGTCACCGACGATCTCGAGCGGCTTCGCGTAGAAGTGCAGGTGCAGGCGGCGCGACGCCTGGCCGACCTCCCGCTGGCGCCACTGGCTCAGCACCTTGTCGATCACGAGGACCTGCTTGTTCGACTCGATCGCTCGACGCGAGGCGTCGTCGTAGTCGAAGTCCTCGTCGTAGACGATCATGTCGACGTCGCGCAGCTCGCCCAGCTCGCGCAGCTCGAGCGGCGTGAACTTCACCTGCATGGGGCCGCGGCGGCCGAAGACGTGCACGTCGGTGACGGGCGAGGCCGCGAGCCCCTCGTAGACGTTGGCGGGGATCTCGGTGGGCAGCAGGTCCTCGGGGTGTTTCGCGAGGATGCGCGCCACGTCGAGAGCGACGTTGCCGTTGCCGATCACGGCGACCGACTGCGCCTCGAGCGGCCAGGTGCGCGGGACGTCGGGGTGGCCGTCGTACCAGCTCACGAAGTCGGCCGCGCCGTAGCTGCCGGGCAGCTCGATGCCGGGGATCTCGAGGTCGGCGTCGCGCACCGCGCCCGTGGCGAAGATGACCGCGTGGTAGTGGCGCTTGAGGTCGTCGAGGGTGATGTCGCGACCGTAGAGCACGTTGCCGAAGATGCGGATGTCGCCGCGGTCGAGCACCTCGCGCAGCGCCGTGATGATGCCCTTGATGCGCGGGTGGTCGGGGGCGACGCCGTAGCGCACGAGACCGTAGGGGGCGGGCAGCTGCTCGAACAGGTCGATCGACACGTCGAAGCTGCGCTCGTACTTGAGCAGGATGTCGGCGGCGTAGATGCCGGCCGGCCCGGCGCCGACGATCGCGAGGCGGAGCTTCATGGTGTTCCTTCCTGTGCGCCGGGGGCGCGGGGGGTTGCGTGCGGGGCGGCGCCGGGAGCGCTCAGCCGGAGCGCTCGACGATCGCCTGCGCGAAACGGCTGAGCGACTTCTTGACCGGCCCCTCGGGCAGCGGCGCGAGCGCCTCGACGGCCTCGTCGGCCCAGCGGCGGGCCTCGGCGATCGTGGCGGCGGTGACCGGATGCTCGCGCAGCTCGGCGACGGCCTGCGCGAATACCTCGGGATCGGCGTCGGTCGCGAGGCCCTCGTCGAGGCGCGCGAGGAGCGCGGCGGCCCCGGCATCCGTCTCGGCCTCGCGGCGCAGGTAGAGCAGCGGCAGCGTCGGCACGCCCGCGCGCAGGTCGGTGCCGGCCGCCTTGCCGGTCTGCTCGACCGCGGCCGAGAGGTCGATGACGTCGTCGACGAGCTGGAACGCCACCCCGACCTTCTCGCCGAAGGCCTGCACGGGGTCGCGGTACTCGTCGCGCGCATTGGAGAAGATGACGCCGACGAGCGCCGCACACGAGATGAGCGATCCCGTCTTGTCGGCGAGCACCCCGAGGTAGTGCTCGATCGGATCCTGCCCGGGCTGCGGCCCGATCGTCTCGTGCAGCTGACCGAGGCACAGCCGCTCGAAGACGTCGGCCTGGATCGTGAGGGCGCGCTCGCCGAGGCCCGCGACGAGCTTCGAGGCGCGCGCGAACAGCAGGTCGCCGGTGAGGATCGCGACCGAGTTGCCCCACACCGTCTGCGCGCTGGGGACTCCGCGGCGCACCTGCGCGTCGTCCATGACGTCGTCGTGGTAGAGCGAGGCGACGTGCGTGATCTCGACCGCCTGCGCCGCCACCACCACGTCGTCGGTCGCGCCGTCGCCGAGCTGCGCCGTGAGGAGCGCGAGCACCGGGCGCACGCGCTTGCCGCCCGCATCCATGAGATAGCGACCCGCGGCATCCGCGATGTCGTCGGCGAACGAGAGCTGCGCCGTCAGACCCGCCTCGACCGCGTCGAGCCCTGCCTCGATCGCGCGCGCGAAGGTCTTCTCCTCGTTCGACGCGAAGAGCGCGTCGCCGAGTCCGAGCGAGGCGCCGAGCGTTCGGCGGCGGACGATCGAGGGTGACGGGGTCACGTGAGGGCCGTTCTCGTGGTCAGGTGGTGGCGCGCGGTGCGCGGCGGCGGGCGTGGGATGCGCGAACCGCCGGATCGATCGGCTTGTACGCGCGGTGCAGGGCGACGACGCCGCCCGTGAGATCGCGGTGCGCGACGCGTGCGAAGCCCACGCCGCGGATCCACTTGGCGAGGGACTGCTGGTCGGGCCACTGGCTGATGGACTCCATCAGGTAGCGGTACGCGTCGGGGTTGCTGCTCGCGAGGCCTGCGACGACGGGCATGCCGAGCCTCATCCAGCCCTCGTAGCCGAGACGCATGACGGGATTGGTCGGATGCGAGAACTCGCACACCACGAGACGCCCGCCGGGCTTGAGCACGCGGTACATCTCGCCGAGCGCCACGATCGGGTCGGAGATGTTGCGTAGCCCGAAGCTGATGGTGACGGCGTCGAACTCGTCGTCGCCGAACGGCAGGCGCTCGGCGTCGGCCTCGACGAACTCGAGCTTCGGGTGACGCTTGCGACCCTCGGCGATCATGCCGGGCGAGAAGTCGACCGCGACGACCGACGCACCCGACTTCGCGAGAGCCGCCGACGACGTGCCCGTGCCCGCGGCGATGTCGAGGATGCGCTCGCCCGGTTGCGGCGCGATCGCCCGCACGGTCGCGATGCGCCACAGGGGCGCGTTGCCGAGCGACAGGATGTCGTTGGTGCGGTCGTAGCCGCGGGCGACGTCGTCGAACATGCCGGACACCTCGTCCGGCCGCTTCTCCATGTCCGCCCTGTTCACCACGGGCCATCCTATCCGGGCCCCATGCGGCGACGCCTGGGCCCTTGGTCACCTCGCCCCCTCCGTGCAACCTCCCCGGGGAACACCACCGGCGGTGGACCGGCCTAGGGTGGAGACGTGACCGTTCCCGAGGGTTCAGCCCCCGCGCTCACCGCCCGCACGCGGGTGGTGGACCCGCTGTCCTCCCTGCTGCCGCTCCTCGACGCGCGCGCGCCGCTCGTGTTCATGCGCCGCGGCGAGGGGGTGGCCGGCCTCGGCGAGGCCCTGCGCCTCACCTTCAGCGGTCCCGATCGCATCGCGCAGGCGGCCGAGACGTGGCGGCGGATCGCGGCGGCGGCATCCGTCGACGACCCCGTGGGCCGCTCGGGGTCGGGCCTCCTGGCGTTCGGCGCGTTCACGTTCGACGAGACCTCCCGGTACGAGAGCGTGCTCATCGTGCCGCGCACGATCGTGGGCCGCCGCGACGGCGTCACGTGGATCACGCAGGTCGGCGTCGCGGGCGACGACACCCCCTCGCCCGAGCCCACCCCCTCGCCCCTCGGATCGGAGTTCCGCCTCTCCCTGCAGCCGGGCGAGGTCGGGCCCGAGCAGTTCCGCGACCTCGTGGCCCAGGCCGTCGAGCGCATCCGCGCAGGCGAGCTGCGCAAGGTCGTGCTCGCGCGCGACCTCGTCGGCCACCTGCCCGAGGGCGGCGACCTGCGCCGCGTGCTCACCGACCTCGCCCTCGGCTACCCCGACACCTGGACCTTCGCGGTCGACGGCCACATCGGCTCGAGCCCCGAGACGCTCGTGCGCGTGAGCCACGGGAAGGTCACCGCGCGCGTGCTCGCCGGCTCGATCGCGCGTGGCGCCGACGCCGACGCCGACCACGCCGCCGCCCTCAAGCTCGCGACCTCCACGAAGGACCTCGACGAGCACCGCTACGCCGTGCAGAGCGTGCTCGACGCGCTCGCCCCGCACGCCCGCGCGGGGGTGTCGGCGAGCGAGATCCCGTTCACGCTCAAGCTGCCGAACCTCTGGCACCTCGCCACCAACATCGAGGGCACCCTCTCGGACGTCTCCTCCGCGCTCGACCTCGCGGCGGCGCTGCACCCGACCGCGGCCGTCGCGGGCACGCCCACGTCGAAGGCGATGGACCTCATCCGCGAGCTCGAGCCCCTCGACCGCGGTCGCTACGGGGGCCCGGTCGGCTGGGTCGACGCGAACGGCGACGGCAAGTGGGCGGTGTCGCTGCGCTCGGCGGAGGTGTCGCCCGCGGGCGACATCCGCGCCTATGCAGGCGGCGGCATCCTCGCGGCATCCGACCCGGATGTCGAGCTCGCCGAGACGAAGCTCAAGTTCCGGCCCGTCGTCGAGGCCTTCGCCTAGCCTCGTCGGCGCGCAGGACGCGTGTCCCGTGACAGACGGGACACGCCGCTGCCACGATGAGCGCATGCGCCATACGACGAGCCGGATCGCCGTCATCGCGCTCGTCGCGATCTCGGTCGCCGCGAGCGTCCTCGGTCTCGTCCTCGACGCGCTCGTGCTCCCCACGCATCCCGACCCCATCGAGACGCCCGGCTGGTCGAGCGTCGTGCCGGGCCTCGCGATGGTCATCCCGGGGGCCCTCATCATGTGGCGCCTGCCGTGGCACCCCGTCGCCCTCGTGCTGATCGGCTTCGGCACGCTGTGGGTGCTCGATGCCCCCGCGAGCGCCGGCACCAACTACGCGTGGTACTTCGACCGCGAGGCCGCATGGGCGCCCGCGGCGTTCTGGTACTACTCGCGGCTCGGATCGATCCTCATCATGCCGATCCAGCTGCTGCTCATCCTCTTCCCCGACGGCCGCTTCCCGCGTGGCTGGCGTCGGGTCGTCGCGAGCGCATCCGTCGTGTGCGGCTTGGCGATGCCGTTCTCGTTCGTCTTCGCGCCCGCCGCGATCCTCGCGGCCGACGATCCCGGCAGGCAGGCGGAGCTCGACGCCTTCGACCCCGGCATTCTCGAGGTGCAGCTGCCCGAGGACGTGTGGCTCTTCATCCTGCGCAACTCGCCCACCCTCATGTTCATCGGGCTCGTGCTCGCACTCGTCGTGGCGGTCAGCCGGCGCTTCGGGGCGGATGCCGAGCTGCGCGCGCAGTTGCGATGGCTCGTGTGGTCGGGCGCCCTGTTCATCGCGGCGACGTTCCTCTACCCCTTCCTCCCGCAGGCGGCCGTCGACGTGCTGCTGGGCCTCACGATCGGCCTCGTCTCGGGATCGGTGCTCGTCGCCGTCACGCGCTACCGCCTCTACGACATCGACCGCCTCCTCTCGTGGACGATCGTGTACGGCGCGCTCATCGTCGCCGCGATCACCGTCGACGTGCTGCTCGTGCTGCTCGTCGGCGGCGTGCTCGACGACCGTGTCGCGATGCTCATCGCCGTGATCGCGGTCACGATCGCCTACGCGCCTCTGCGCGAGAGGCTCTTCGCGCTTGCGGCGCGCGCCGTGTACGGCAAGCGCTCGGACCCCTACGGCCTCGTCTCGGCGCTCGGCGACCGCCTCGCGCGCTCCACCGACACCGCCGGCCGGGTCGAGGACCTCGCCCGCACGATCGCGGAGGCGTTCGCGTCGCCGTACGTCCGCGTCGAGATCGACAGGCACGACGACGACCCGATCGCCGCCGAGGTGGGCGCGCGGGGCCGCGAGATCACGCGCGTGCCGATCGAGTACGAGGGCACGCAGATCGGGCGCATCGAGATGCAGCCGGGCCGACGACCCGTCGTCTCGCCGCGCGACCAGCGCCTCCTCGAGGACCTCGTGCGACTCGCCGCCGCCGCGCTGCGCAACGCGGAGCTCGGCCGGGAGCTCCAGGCCATCCGCGAGTCGCTCGTGCGCGCGCGCGAGGAGAGCCGCTCGCGCCTGCGACGGGATCTGCACGACGAGCTCGGCCCCCTGCTCGCGGGCGTGAAGCTCCGCCTCGAGACCTCGCGCAACCTCATGGACCGCTCCCCCGAGCGCGCGGGCGAGGTGCTCGACGCCGCGATCGCGGAGCAGAGCGAGGTCATCGTCGCGATCCGTCGCATCGTGCACGAGCTGCGTCCGCCCGCGCTCGACGACCTGGGCCTCACGCGCGCGATCGAGCAGCTGGCAGAACGGGTCGACGGCGGCGGATGCGCGGTGCGCGTCGAGTCGGATGTGACGCATCCGCTTCCCGCCGCGGCCGAGGTCGCCGCCTTCCGCATCGCGTCCGAGGGGCTCACGAACGCCCGCCGCCACTCGGGAGCGCGGGAGGTCGTCGTGAGCCTCGCCTCGGATGACCACCGGCTGCGCGTCGAGATCGCCGACGACGGACGGGGCATCGACCCGTCGGCGACGCACGGCCTCGGCCTGCGCTCGATGCGCGAGCGCGCCGAGGAGCTCGGCGGCACGTTCACCGTCGGCGGCGGCCTGGGCCGCGGTACGGTGCTCGTCGCCACGCTCCCCATCACGCCCGCGACCGGGCCGACGCCCGTCGCATCCGTCACCGCATCCGCATCCGCACCCGAACCCGAACCCGAACCCCAGGAGCTGCTCGCATGACCGCAGAGACCACGCGCGTCGTCCTCGTCGACGACCACCCCGTCTATCGCGACGGGCTCCGGATGCTGCTCGAGTCGATCGACGAGGTCGAGGTCGTCGCCGTCGCCGAGGACGGCCTCTCGGCGCTCGACGTCGTCGACAAGGCCGACGCCGACGTCGTCGTCATGGACGTGCAGATGCCGGGCCTCGACGGCATCGCCGCGACGCGCGAGCTCTCCGCACGGCATCCGCACCTCGCCGTGCTCGTCCTGACGATGTCCGAGGACGACGAGACGGTGTTCTCGGCGATGCGCGCGGGCGCGCGCGGCTACCTCGTGAAGGGCTCGAGCCAGCACGAGATCGTGCGCGCCATCCGCTCCGTCGACGCCGGCGAGCTCGTGTTCGGCGCCGCTGTGGCGCTGCGCGTCGCGGCCTACTTCGCAGGGCGCCCGCCGAGCCCCGACGCCCCCGCGTTCCCGCAGCTCACCGAGCGCGAGCGCGAGGTGCTCGACCTGCTCGCCGCGGGCCGCTCGAACCCGCAGATCGCGCAGACGCTCTTCCTGTCGCCGAAGACGGTGCGCAACAACGTGTCGAACATCTTCGCGAAGCTCCAGGTGGCCGACCGCTCGGAGGCCATCGTGCGCGCGCGCGACGCGGGACTCGGCCGACTGTAGCGTCCCGCGCGAGGACGGGACCGCGACGGGACCCCGCTCCCTCGCCCCACGGGACGAGCGGTCACGAGGGTGGAGGCATCGTCCACCACCACCTCTCGGAAGGCACCACCATGACCACCACGCCCACCCCCGACGCAGCGGACGCCACCGCGGTCGCCGAGGCCTCGAGCCTCGAGGCCGCCGTCAAGCCGCGCCGCACCCGCGCCTCGCTCGGCCCGTTCCGCCCCCACCTGCTCGAGCGCATCGGCGGCCTCGCGTTCATCGTCGCGCCGCTGCTGCACGTCGCCGGGATGGCGACTTCCCCCGTGCAGACGGAGCCCGGCGAGGCCGGGTACATCGCCTCGCTCGCCGCCGATCCGGCGCTCAGCATCGCCTCGGCCACGCTCCTGCACTACGGGTGGGTCGCGTTCGCGATCGCCGCCGTCGCGGGTCGGGGCCTCCTCCGCGGAACGCGCGGCAGCGTCTGGCTGCCGATCGCCGCCGTCGTGCTCCTCATCGGCTCGATCCAGATGTCGGGCCTGCTGCTCTCGGACTGGTTCCTCATCAGCGCCGGCAACGTGCTGCCGATGGACCAGGCCGTGCTCATGGACGAGACCGCCAAGAACGACCTCATGGTCGGCATCTGGCAGATCACGGGCCTCGTGGGCGGCCTCGCGGGCCTCATGGCCTACTCCCTCGGCCTCGCCCGCGCGGGCGTCGTGCCGTGGTGGATCGCCCCGTTCGGCGGCCTCGCCTGGCTCGTGCCGATGGTCGTCTCGGGCCCGATCGCGATCGTACTCATCGCGCTCTTCTTCGCGCCGTTCTACGTCGCGGGCGTGCGCCTCGTCACGAAGCGCTGAGCGCCGACCCGGGCGGGCGCCCCTCTCCCGACGGAGGGCGCCCGCCCGTCAGCCAGCGGCACGACAGCGCTGCATCCGTCGTGCGCAGCGGGGGTGCGGGGGCGTTTGCGAGCCGCCAGGCCGCACGCGGGGGCATGCGGCTCGCAAACGC
>JAEYVF010000071.1 GCA_023432005.1 Actinomycetes bacterium | reverse complement strand
GCTCACGGGCGCGCAGCGCTGTTCCTCGCATCCGCCCGCCTCGAAGACGACCCCGAGGTGGCCGAGCGGCTCTCCCGGCACGCACTCGGCCTCGTCGACGCCCGTCACCACGAGGCCGCCGAGGCGCACCTCGGGATCGCCGAGGCGCTGCTCGCACGCGGTCAGCGCGAGGCCGCCCGTCGGCACGCCCGCGAGGCGCACCAGTACGCGACGCGCGAGGGCGCCCGCCCGCTCGCCGTGCAGGCCCGGGCGGTCATCGCGCGCGTGACGGCGCCCGGCGAGATCCTCCCGCCGGACGAGCGGATCGGGCTCCTCAGCCCCTCCGAGCACCGCATCGCGCAGGCCGCGGCGCGTGGCGAGCGCAATCGCGAGATCGCGCGCGCCCAGTTCGTGACGGTCAAGACCGTCGAGTTCCACCTCGCGAACGTCTTCCGCAAGCTCGGCATCCGCTCGCGCGGAGAGCTCGCCGCGATCCTCGGGCCCGAGCCCGAGCCCGAGCCCGAGGCCGAGGCCGAGGCCGAGCCCGAGCCGAAGCCCGAGCCGCCCGAGTCCGGGCCGTCGGCCCGCGGCGCCCTCGCGAGCTGAGGAGACGACGTGGCCCTCGAGATCGCCCGCGCCCTGCTCCCCGTCTTCTTCGTCATGGCCGTCGGCTTCGCGGCGGGCAAGACGCGACTCGTCGACAACCGCGACGTGCGCTCGCTCAACACGCTCGTCATGACGATCGCGCTGCCGCTCGCCCTCTTCGCGGTTCTCGCGAGCAGTCCCCGCGCCGACGTGGTCGAGCACGGATGGATGGCGCTCGTCTCACTGCTCGTGATGGCCGTCGTGTACGGGGCCGCCTTCGTGCTGCAGCGGCGCGTGTTCCGCGCGACGCCGGGCGAGGCGGCCGTGCAGGCCCTCACGGTGTCGTTCCCGAACGCTGCGGCCGTCGCGCTCTTCCTCACGGGCCTCGTGCTGTCGGCGCAGCCCATCAGGGTCGACGCCCAGGCGATCGTGGCGACGGTGCTCACGGTGCTCGTGCGGCCGCTGCTCGCGCTCGGCGTCATCGTGCTGCTCGGCTGGACGGGGGCCATGGCTCAGGAGACCCTCCTGCTGCTGGCCGTGCCCGCGGGCTTCTTCGGCATCCTCGTGGGCATCGGGTACGGAGCCAAGCCCCCCGTCGCCGGCTCGACGCTGCTGTTCTCGAGCGTGCTGTCGATCGCGACGCTCTCGCTCGTCATCACGATGCTGCCCGCGCTGTGAGCGCGCTGTTCCGGGGGAGCGGAAGCGCGCGGGCTGTCGCGCCGCGCGCCGCCGAGGTTGAATGGGCACGTGACGGCGACGGCGGTGCACTTCGGGGCGGGCAACATCGGGCGGGGCTTCGTGACGCCCTTCCTCAGGGAGAGCGGATACGAGGTGGTGTTCGCGGACGTGAGCGAGGAGCTCATCGGCGCGCTGCAGCGCGAGCCGAGCTACCGCGTGCACGAGGTGGGCGAGGGCGGGCGCGAGCTCGTCATCGACGGCTATCGCGCGATCGACTCGCGCGAGCATCCGGACGAGGTGGCCGCCGAGATCGCGCGCGCCGATATCGTCACGACCGCCGTGGGCGCGCGCATCCTGCAGTTCGTCGCACCGCTCATCGTCGCCGGTCTCGCGCAGCGGGCCGCGGATGCCGAACCGCTCACCGTGATCGCGTGCGAGAACGCGATCGGCGGCACCGACATCCTCGCCGAGGCCGTGCGCGAGCTCGGCGGCGACATGGACCGTGCGATCTGGGCCAACTGCGCGATCGACCGCATCGTGCCCGAGCAGCGCGGCGGCCTCGACGTGACGCTCGAGGCGTTCTGGGAGTGGGCCGTCGACCGCACCCCCTTCGGCGGCCGCGAGCCCGCGCTCGCGGGCGTGCACTGGGTGGACGACCTCGAGCCCTACATCGAGCGCAAGCTCTTCACCGTCAACACGGGCCACGCGGCGACCGCGTACCTCGGCTACCACCGCGGCATCGCGACGATCGCGGAGGCGCTCGCGGTGCCGGAGGTCATGGCGGAGGTGCGCGCGGTGCTCGGCGAGACGAGCGCCCTCCTCGTCGAGAAGCACGGCTTCTCGGCCGAGGAGCAGCGGGAGTACGTCGAGACGACGCTCACCCGCATCACGAACCCGGAGCTCCCCGACACGTGCGCGCGCGTGGGCCGCGCGCCGCTGCGCAAGCTCGGCCGCCACGAGCGGTTTGTCGACCCCGCGGCGCAGCTCGCCGAGCGGGGGCGGCCCGCGTGGAACCTGCTCACGGCCATCGGAGCGGCCCTCCGCTTCGACCCCGACGACGACCCCGAGGCCGTCGAGCTGCAGGCGGAGCTCGTGCCGGGGGTCGACCCCGGGGCGCTCGCGACGAAGCTGTGCGGGATCGAGGCGACGCATCCGCTGCACGCCCCGCTCACCGAGGTGCTCCGCCTGCGCCTGGAGTCCTGAGACGCCCGGATGGGGGAGGATGGAGGGGTGACCCCCCGCGACCCCGAGCCCGTCGACGAGACGGACGACGACGCGGCGCTCCGCTGGGCAGGCGACGACGATCGCGGCCGGCTGGCCCCGCGCCTGCGCGACGACGCCGACGCCGCGCACGAGGTGGACGCGCCGACGGCCGTCGAGGAGCCCGTCGCGGTGCCGCGCAGCGCGTCCGAGCGCGCCCTGCAGCTCGGCACGATCGTGTTCGGGGTGCTGTATCTGGCCTATTCGATCGGCTGGATCTTCTCGGCGCAGCTGCTCGTGTACCCGGGCCTCGACCTGCTCGGCGAGGTCATGTGGCAGTTCGGCGAGTTCCTCGCGATGGTCGCACCGGCCCTGTGGTTCGCCGCCGTCCTCACCCTCACCCCCGAGGGCATGGCCCGTCGCGGGCTCACGCGCACGGTCGCCCTCCTCGCGGGTGCGCTCGTGCTCGTGCCGTGGCCCGCCCTCGGCTACTGGATCGGGAGCATGCAATGAGCGGCGCCGACGTCATCGAGCCGCCCGTGGCATCCGTGCCCCTCGGATGGCGGATCGGCCTGGCTGTGGTCTTCGCCGCCCTCTACGGCTGGTTCCTGTTCTCGGCGGTGAGCAACCTCGTGGCGCTCCCGGCGCTCTACGCGGCGCAGGGGTTCGACGAGTACATCCCGTGGACGACGCTCGTGCTCGGCGTCATCGTGCCGCCCGTCACGTACCTCGCAGCCCTGCTGTTGGGCCGCGGCCGCCCGCTGAGCGCCCGCGTCGTGGTCTTCGCTGCGGGGCTCGCCGCGACCGCCGCCGTCGCGCTCACCCTCTACGTCCTCGCCTGAGTTCCCGTTCCGTGGGGCCGGGGACCGCCGAAACGGGCATACGGCGTCCGGTACGCTGACTGTGCCGCGCCCGCGCGCGCCGCGGCATCCCCTCTCCGCGGCCCCGCGCCGCACTCCCGCACGAAGGAAAATCCGTGGCAAAGCCGGTCGTCCTGATCGCCGAACAACTCTCGCCCGCCACCGTCGAGGCCCTCGGACCCGACTTCGACATCCGCGAGGTCGACGGCACCGACCGGCCCGCGCTGTTCGCCGCGCTCGCCGACGCGAGCGCGGTGCTCATCCGCTCGGCGACGCAGATCGACGCGGAGGCCCTCGCCGCGGCTCCCGCGCTCAAGGTCGTCGCCCGCGCGGGCGTGGGACTCGACAACGTCGACATCAAGGCGGCCACCGAGGCGGGCGTCATGGTCGTCAACGCGCCGACCTCCAACATCATCAGCGCCGCCGAGCTCACGATCGGCCACATCCTGAGCCTCGCCCGCCACATCCCGGCCGCGCACGCGAGCCTCGCCGCGGGGGAGTGGAAGCGCTCGAAGTACACGGGCACCGAGCTCTACGAGAAGACGGTGGGCATCATCGGCCTCGGCCGCATCGGCGCCCTCATCACCGCGCGCCTGCAGGCGTTCGGGGTCGAGGTCGTCGCGTACGACCCCTACGTCTCGCCCGCCCGCGCCCAGCAGCTCGGCGTGCGGCTCGTGAGCCTCGACGAGCTGCTCGAGCAGGCCGACTTCATCTCGATCCACATGCCGAAGACGCCCGAGACGACCGGCATGATCGCGCGGCCCCAGCTCGAGAAGATGAAGAAGAGCGCCTACATCGTCAACGTCGCGCGCGGCGGCCTCATCGACGAGGACGCCCTCTACGACGCCCTCACGGCGGGCGAGATCGCGGGCGCGGGGCTCGATGTCTTCAACGCCGAGCCGCCGGTCGACACCAAGCTGCTCTCGCTGCCGAACGTCGTCGTCACGCCGCACCTCGGCGCCTCGACCGACGAGGCCCAGGAGAAGGCCGGCGTCTCGGTCGCCCGCAGCGTGCGCCTCGCGCTCGAGGGCGAGCTCGTGCCCGATGCGGTCAACGTCGCCGGAGGCGTCATCGACCCGTTCGTGCGCCCGGGCATCGCGCTCGTCGAGAAGCTCGGCCAGGTGCTCGCGGCGGTCGCGGGCCACGGCGCCCTCACCGACCTGGAGGTCGACGTGCGCGGCGAGCTCGCGGCCTACGACGTGAGCGTCTATCGCCTCGCCGCGCTCAAGGGCTACTTCACGAACCTCGTCACCGAGAACGTGTCCTACGTCAACGCGCCCCTCCTCGCCGAGCAGCGCGGCATCGCCTCGAGCCTCAACGTCTCCGAGGAGAGCAAGGACTACCGCAACACGACGACGCTGCGCGGCGTGCTGTCCGACGGCACGGCCGTCGAGGTGGCGGGCACGCTCGCCGGGACGAAGATGGCCGAGAAGCTCATCGGGCTCAACGGCTACGACATCGAGGTGCCGATCGACGAGCACCACATCGCGATGTTCTACACCGACCGCCCGGGCATCGTCGCCGTCTACGGCAAGGAGTTCGGCGACGCCGGCATCAACATCGCGGGGATGCAGATCGCGCGTCGCAGCGCGGGCGGCCAGGCGCTCTCGATCATCACGGTCGACTCGCCGGTGCCCGACGACGTGCTCGAGCGCGTGCGCACGGCGATCGAGGCCGACGAGGTGCGCGAGATCGACATCGTCAGCGCCTGACACCCCAGCGCCTGACACCCCCTGAGCACGCGAAAGCGGCACGTGTCCACCCGAAAGACACGTGCCGCTTGCGACCCGACCGCCGGCTAGGGCAGGGGGTCGGTCTCGGTCGCGCGCTGGTCGACCCGCGTTCCCGTGGCAGGGTCGACGTCCGACCGGACGGTGGTGATCGACTGACGCTTCCGCATGAGAAGGACCAGTCCGATGATCGTCACGACGAGGCCCGCTCCCATGAGCAGGTAGCCGACGAGGTCGAGATCGATCACGTCGGTCTGCACGTTGAGGGCGAACGTCAGGATGGCCCCGACGACGAAGAGGAAGATGCCGAGCCCGATGCTCATGATGGCCTCCTTGGGTCAGGCCCCTCGTGGGGGCTGCTACGAAATTAGGAGCAACCCCCGGATGCGGACAGCCCGTTGACGCGGCGGCCCCGGGGGCGCTATACGCGGACGCGGGGGCCCATGCGCGGCCGATAATCTGAACGCATGACGCGCACCATCGACCTCGCCGTGATCGCGGGAGACGGCATCGGACCCGAAGTGATCGCCGAGGCGGTGAAGGTGCTGGACGCCGCCGTCGCCGGCGAGGCGCAGCTCGCCGTCACGACCTACCCCTTCAGCGCAGCGCACTACCTCGACACGGGCCGCATCCTCGACGACGGCGACCTCGCCGCCCTCGCGGAGCACGACGCGATCCTGCTGGGCGCCGTCGGCGGCGACCCCCGTGACCCGAGGCTCGCGGGAGGCATCATCGAGCGCGGTCTCCTGCTCAAGCTGCGCTTCGCGTTCGACCACTACGTCAACCTGCGCCCGACGGTGCTCTATCCGACGGTCGCGAGCCCGCTCGCGAACCCGGGAGAGGTCGACTTCGTCGTCGTGCGCGAGGGCACCGAGGGCCCCTACGTCGGCAACGGGGGCAGCATCCGCACGGGCACCCCGCACGAGGTCGCGAACGAGGTGAGCGTCAACACCGCCTACGGCGTCGAGCGCGTCGTGCGCTACGCCTTCGAGCTCGCGGAGCGGCGCCGCAAGCAGGTGACGCTCGTGCACAAGACCAACGTGCTCACCCACGCGGGCGGCCTCTGGGCGCGACTCGTCGAGGCGGAGGCGGCCAATCATCCGGACGTGGCGTGGAACTACCAGCACGTCGACGCCGCGACGATCCACATGGTGACCGACCCTGGTAGGTTCGACGTCATCGTCACCGACAATCTCTTCGGCGACATCCTCACCGATCTGGCCGGCGCCATCAGCGGCGGCATCGGACTGGCGGCCTCGGGCAACATCAACCCCGACGGCACGTTCCCCAGCATGTTCGAGCCGGTTCACGGATCCGCGCCCGACATCGCAGGTCTCCAGAAGGCCGACCCCACGGCCGCGATCCTGTCGACCGCTCTCCTGCTCGACCACCTCGAGCTCCCGGATGCGGCCCGCCGGATCGAGGCGGCGGTGGGTGCCGATCTCGCCGAGAGGGGAGACCGTCAGCGCACGACCTCCGAGGTCGGCAGCGCGATCGCGGCACGTCTCGGCTGACGCCGGGCGGCAGGCGCACAATAGAGTTCACGACGTAAGCGGAAGACGAGCCAGCCATGACCCTCAACCTCCTGCCGATGGCCAACCAGGACCTCCAGTTCCAGGTGACCCTCAACGAGAACGCGAAGAGCCCCGAGGAGCGCGAGGCGATCCTCGCGGATCCCGGGTTCGGTCAGCACTTCACCGACCACATGGTCGACATCTGCTGGTCGGAGCGGGGCGGGTGGCACCGCCCGCGCGTGCAGCCCTACGGGCCGATCCAGCTCGACCCCGCCGCAGCCGTGCTGCACTACGCGCAGGAGATCTTCGAGGGGCTCAAGGCGTACCGCCACGCCGACGGCTCCATCTGGACCTTCCGCCCGGAGGCGAACGCGGCACGCATGCAGCGCTCCGCCAAGCGCCTCGCGATGCCCGAGCTGCCCACCGAGTACTTCCTCGACTCGCTCGAGCAGCTCATCGCCGTCGACGGCGCCTGGGTGCCCACGCAGGACGAGACGAGCCTCTACCTGCGTCCCTTCGCCTTCGCCAAGGAGGCGTTCCTCGGCGTGCGCCCGGCGAAGAAGGTCAACTACTACCTCATCGCCTCGCCCGCGGGCGCCTACTTCCCGGGCGGCGTGACGCCCGTGTCGATCTGGCTCTCGACGAGCTACACACGCGCCGGTCACGGCGGCATGGGGCAGGCCAAGACGGGCGGCAACTACGCGGCCTCGCTCGTCGCGCAGCAGGAGGCGTACGAGAACGGATGCGCTCAGGTGCTCTTCCTCGACGCGCAGAAGGGCGAGTACCTCGAGGAGCTCGGCGGCATGAACGTCGTGCTCGTGACGCGCGACAGCCGCCTCATCACCCCCGACTCCGACTCGATCCTCGAGGGCATCACGCTCGACTCCGTGCTGCAGCTCGGCCGCGACCGCGGCTACACGATCGAGCAGCGCCCGGTCTCGATCCGCGAGTGGCGCGAGGGCGTCGAGTCGGGCGAGATCGTCGAGGCGTTCGCGTGCGGCACGGCGGCGGTGATCACCCCGATCTCGGAGATCAAGTCCGACTCGTTCGGCATCTGGATGCCCGAGGTCGAGGACCGCGTGGCGCTCTCGCTGCGCGACGAGCTCACCGGCATCCAGTACGGCCGCGTCGAGGACCGCCACGGCTGGCTCCACCGCCTCGACGCCTGAGAGACGCCCTTCGACGTTCCGCGGTTATGCGAGCGGGGGCCACGCGGCGATCGCATCGGCCGCGGCCGCGAGGTTCTCGGGGAGCGTGTGGCCGGATGCCTTGCGCGGCCTCAGGTCGTGGTCGCCGTCGGGCGCCCACGAGAACGCGATCGCGGGGGAGAGGGCGTAGCCCGCCACCTCCTCGCGCGAGCCCATGATGTCGCGCTCGCCCTGGCACACGAGCGTCGGCGTCGCGAGCTCGGCGAGGTGCGCCGTGCGCAGCTGCTCGGGCTTGCCCATGGGGTGGAACGGGTAGCCGAGGCAGACGAGGCCCCGGATGCGGCCCGCCGCGTGCTCCTCGTCGGCGATCATCGACGCCACGCGCCCGCCGAACGACTTGCCGCCGATCGCGGGCACGGCATCCGTCTCGGCGCGCACCTGCTCGATCACGGCGCGGTACTCGTCGAGCACCGCCTCGGCGCGCGGGTTGGGGCGCCGCACGCCCGCGCGGCGGGCCGCCATGTAGGCGAACTCGAAGCGGGTGACGCGGATGCCGCGGTCGGCGAGCAGCGCGGCCATGTCGTCCATCCAGCGGGAGTCCATGGGGGCGCCCGCGCCGTGCGCGAGCACGAGCACGCGGTCGGCGTCGGCGGGGCCGGTCGAGAGCAGGGTCGTCACGGGTCAAGTATCGCGTGAGGGTGGTCTCGAGACGCGTCCGCTTCGCGGGCACTCCTCGACCACCTGACGCGGCGACTAGGCTCGGAGGGTGAGAGTCGCACGTTTCAGCACGGGAGGCGACCCGCGGTTCGGCATCGTCGACGACGACGACATCGTGGTCCTCTCGGGCGACCCCATGTTCGCGGGCTACCAGCCGACGGGCGAGCGCGTCCCCCTCGCCGACGCCCGCCTGCTCGCCCCCGTCATCCCGCGGTCGAAGGTCGTGTGCGTCGGCCTCAACTACGCCGAGCACCGCAAGGACATGGCGAACGTCGACGCGCCCGAGAACCCCCTCATCTTCCTCAAGCCGAACACGGCGGTCGTCGGCCCCGACGACCCCATCCGCATCCCGCCCGTGGAGGGCCGGATCACGCACGAGGGCGAGCTCGTCGCCGTCATCGGCCGCATCGCGAAGCAGGTGCGCGCGGAGGACTGGGCCGACTACGTCTTCGGCTTCACGATCGGCAACGACGTCTCGGCGCGCGACCAGATGTTCGCCGACGGGCAGTGGGCGCGCGCGAAGGGCTACGACCCCTTCGCCCCCATCGGCCCGTGGATCGAGACCGACCTCGATCCCGATGGCCTCGAGATCCGCACGTGGGTCGACGGCGAACCCCGCCGCCAGGGCAACACGCGCGACATGATCCACAAGCTGCCCGAGCTCATCGCCTACATCTCCGACGTATGGACGCTCCTGCCGGGCGACATCATCATGACGGGGACGCCGTCGGGTCTCGGCGGATTCGTGCACGGTCAGACCATCGACATCGAGATCGAGGGGATCGGAACGCTCAGCAACCCCGCGCTCTCCCGGGACGAGCCGTCGGCGTGACCGACGAGCTCGCGGGAGCCGATCCCGTCGCTCTCACCGACGCCGACATCCGCCGGGTGCGCCGCCGCGGCCACGCCGTGCTCATCAGCGGCCAGGTGCTCGCGGGCCTCGGGATGGGCGCCACGATGTCGGCGGGCGCCCTGCTCATCACCGAGGTGTCGGGGTCGGAGGCGTGGTCGGGGATGGCGGCGACCTCGTCGACGGTCGGGGCGGCGATCGCCTCCGTCCCGCTCGCAGCGCTCGCCACCCGGCGCGGTCGCGCGCCCGCGCTCGCGACGGGCGCGGTCATCGCCGCGGTCGGTGCGATCGTCGGGCTCGTCGCCGCGGTCGTCGTGAGCTTCCCGCTGCTGCTCGCGGGGATCGTCATGCTCGGCGTCGGCACCGCGGTCAACCTGCAGTCGCGCTTCGCCGCGACGGATCTCTCGGAGCCCGATCGACGCGGACGCGATCTCGCCGTGGTCGTGTGGGCCACGACGGTCGGCGCCGTGCTCGGACCGAACCTCATCGAGCCCGCCGACGTCTTCGGCCGCTCGCTCGGCCTCCCGCCCCTCAGCGGCCCGTTCCTCTTCACGATCGCGGCGCAGGTGATCGCGTCGGTCGTCTACCTCGTGGGGCTCCGCCCCGACCCGTTGCGCCTCGCCGCGCGCATCTCGCGCGAACGGCCGAGCGCCCCGGAGGCGGCCCCCCGTCGCGCCGACCGCAACGGCATCGCGACGGGCGTGATCGCGACCTCCCTGAGCCACGCGACGATGGTGTCGGTCATGGCGATGACCCCCGTGCACCTCGTGCACCACGGCGCCACCCTCGCCGTCGTCGGCTTCACGATCAGCCTGCACGTGCTCGGGATGTTCGCACTCTCGCCCGTCTTCGGCCTCCTCGCCGATCGCCTCGGCCGGGAGGCGACCATCGGCGTGGGGCAGGCGCTGCTGCTCGCCGCGCTGCTCACGATCGCGCTCGGCGCCGAGTCGGAGCTCTGGGTGGCGGTCGGCCTCTTCCTCATCGGCGTCGGCTGGAGCGCCTCGACGGTGGCGGGGTCGACCCTCATCGCGGAGTCGGCCGATCTGGAGCATCGCGCGCGCATCCAGGGTCGCGCCGACCTGCTCATGTCGGCCGCGGGCGCCCTCGGCGGCGGCTTCGCGGGGCTCGTGCTCGCGCAGCTCGGCTACGGCGGCCTGTCTCTCGCAGCCACCGCGCTCGTCGCGACGGTGCTCGTGGCGCTCGTCGTGCGCGGCACCCGCCGCCCCGCATCCTGATCCGCCGATTTCCGGCTGCTCCCCAGCCAGAAGAGGCAGGCTGGGGGCATGGCGCAGCCTCCCGACGATCCGACGCGCGTGCGGGATCAGCCGGCGCTCACGACCTCGCAGGGGCGCTCGTGGCTGATCCTCGGCGGCCTCCTCGCCCTCATCTCCCTCGGTGTGCTCGTGCCGATGGCCGTGCTCCGGATGCCGCCCATGGGCGTCGCCCTCACGGCCGCGGTCGTCGTGGCCGTGCTCTACGTCTGCATGATCATCGTGCGCTTCGCGACGCCGCCCGGTCGCCTGCGCCTCGGCCTCCTCGCGGTCGACATGCTCGCGATCGCGTTCGTGGCGCTGCTCGCGGTGCTGCTCGTCGCGGAGCGCGCGGCCCAGTCCCTGGCCTGAGGGCGGGCGCGGCGGGTCCGGCTCACGCCTCGCGCGTCGACTGCCGCACGATGAGCTTCGTGGCCAGCGGGGTGTCCTCGGTGACCGTGTCGGGGTCCTCGACCGCGACGAGCACCTTCTGCATGACGAGCTCGCCGAGCGTCGCGAAGTCCTGCCGCACGGTCGTGAGCGGCGGGTACAGATAGCCCGCCTCGGGCACGTCGTCGAAGCCCACGACGCTCACGTCCTCGGGCACGCGGAGGCCGCGCTCGCGCAGCGACGACAGCAGTCCGATGGCCATGTGGTCGTTGCCGACGAAGACCGCGTCGCCCGCCTCGACTCCGAGCTCGGGGCCGAGCCGGTGCCCGCTCTCGGCCGACCAGTCGCCGTGGGGCGGCTTCACGATGTCCAGGCGGCGCGCGACGAGCTCGTCGCGCCATCCGCGCTCGCGCTCGATGGCATCCGGATTGCTCGGCGGCCCGCCGAGGTGCAGGATGCGCGTGTGGCCGAGCTCGGCGAGGTGCCGCACGGCGCTGCGGGCCCCGCGGTACTGGTCGATCGACACGATGAGCGGGTTCGGGCGCGGCGAGGCGGCGACCGCGACGACCGGGATCGAGAGGTCGAGGCCGCGCACGACCTCGAGCACCGCGACGTCGACGACGATGAGCACGATCGCGTCGACGCGCTGCCGCAGGAGCGACTCGACGACGAGTCGCACGGCGCCGGGATCCTCGTCGAGCGAGCTCACCGTCTCGACGTTGTAGCGCGCGGCGCGGGCGGCGAAGTTGAAGTGCATGGCGATCGAGCTCGGACCGAAGTCGGAGACCCCGGGCGAGACGAGCCCGATCGTGCGCGTGCGGCGCGTCACGAGGGCGCGCGCGGCGGGGGAGGGGCTGTAGCGCAGCTGCGCGATGGCCTGCTCGACGCGCGCGCGGGTGGCCGGGCGCACGTTCGGGAGGTCGTTGAGCACGCGCGAGACCGTCTGGTGCGACACCCCCGCGAGGCGCGCGACGTCGAAGATGTTGGCAGCGCGCGTGCCCTTGTCGTCCTGGCTCACCCCGCGATCACCCCTCGTCGTCCGGGCGTGCGACGAGCGCGAGCAGCGAATCCACGGTGAGGCCGTCGGCGGCGTGGCTCGACACGAGCTCCCCGCCGCGCATGACGAGCACCCGGTCGGCGACGCGCAGCACCTCCTCGAGCTCGGCGGAGATGAACATGACCGAGAGGCCGTTGTCGGCGAGTTCCGTGACGAGGTTCTGGATCTCGACCTTCGCGCCGACGTCGATGCCGCGCGTCGGCTCGTCGAGCACGAGCACGCGGGGCGCGAGGGCGAGCAGGCGCGCGAGCAGCACCTTCTGCTGGTTGCCGCCCGACAGGGTGCCCGCGGGGCGCTCGGGGTCGGCGGGGCGGATGTCGAGGGCGTCGATCCAGCTCGCCGCGAGCTCGCGTTCCCTCGTCGCGGGGATCCGGCGCAGCACACCCTGCTGCGCCTGCAGCGCGAGGGTGATGTTCTCGCGCACCGAGAGCTCGCTGATGATGCCGTCGGTGCGACGGTTCTCGGAGGAGTAGACGACGCCGAGCGAGATCGCCTGCCGCGGACCGTGCGGGTG
>JAEYVF010000065.1 GCA_023432005.1 Actinomycetes bacterium | reverse complement strand
GCGCGACGCGTCGCGCGGGGGCCGGGAGCGACGACCCGGGGCTGCGTGCTCTCGGGGAACCTCGCCGGCGGCGGGCCGAACGCCGTGCGGGCCGTCTTGACGACGCGACGTCCGAGGATCTGGTTGGCGGCACCGCCCACGACCGCGCCGACGCCGAAGGGCAGCACGCGCCCGACGATCCCGCCCCCGGCGGATGCCATCATCCGCGGCAGGTAGACCTTGCGCACGCGGTCCATGAACTGGGCCACGGCGGTGCGGGGGAGGTTCTTCGCGATGAGCGTGCCCCAGAACTCGGGCTTCGCGGGCCCGCGCCCCGTGGCCTGTCCCGTGAACTGCATGATGAGCTCCTGCGATGGCCCGCCGACGACCATCGCGAGCACGAGCGCCCGACCGCGCTCGGGATCCTCCACGGGGATCCCGTGGAGCTCCGCGACCGACTGTGCGAAGAGCGCGGTGGCCTCGAGGAAGAGCACCGTCTCGGCGCCCGAGATCGCGAGCGCCGCGCCCGTGCCCACGGCGGGCACCGCGGCGGCCACCCCCACGCCCGCACCGCTCGTCGTGACGGTCGTGAGGTAGCGCCGTTCGAGCACCCGCAGCACCTGCTCGGGCGTCGCATCCGGGTACTTCGAGCGGATTCCGCGCAGGTGGGCGAGCACCGCGGGCCGGTGCACCGACATCACGCGGTCGAGGATCGCGTCGATGCGCGAGACCGACACGGCGGTTGTAGGGACGCCGTCGGCGCGATCGGCTCCCGGCCCGCCCATGTCGCCCGGCAGCACGGATGCGGTGGGAAGCACGGAGGGCGTCACGGGCACGAGCTCGCCCCCCGTGCCCTCACGGGGTGCGGCGTCGTCGGCCGGGTCGAGCATGCCCCCACGCTACGCGACGCCCCGGGGAGGTCGCTGCGACCTCGCCCGAGCCGCCGACGGTCAGCGGATGCCGTAGTCGGCGTTGTAGCGGTCGACGACCTCGTGGATGGGGGCGTCGAGCACGAGCGCGCCCTTGTCGAGATAGAGGCCGCGCGTGCAGAAGCGCAGCAGATCGCGCTCGCTGTGCGAGACGAAGAAGAGCGTGCGCCCACCCGCGAGCAGCTCCTCGATGCGCGTGTAGCACTTCTCCCGGAACGCCTTGTCGCCCACGGCGAGCACCTCGTCGACGAGGATCACGGGCTCCTCGAGGCGGGAGATGACCGCGAACGCGATGCGCACCTTCATGCCGCTCGAGAGGTGCTTGTAGGGGGTGTCGACGAAGTCGGCGATCTCGGCGAACTCGATGATCTCGTCGAAGCGCTCGTCGATCTCGCGCTTCGTCATGCCGTGCAGACCCGCGGTCAGGTACACGTTGTCGCGCACCGAGAGGTCGTTGACGAAGCCGCCGGTGATCTCGATGAGCGGCGCGACCCCCGCGTTCACCGCGATGCGGCCCTCATCGGGGTAGACGACCTGCGCGACGAGCTTCAGCAGCGTGGACTTCCCCTGGCCGTTGCGACCCACGACGCCGATCGCCTCGCCCGGCATGACGTCGAAGCTCACGCCGCGCAGCGCCCAGAACTCGCCGGGCCGCGTGCGCCGGTTGCGGCCCGCGAAGAGGTCCTTGAAGCTGCGACGCGACGACCGGTTGCGCTTGAAGCGGATGCCGGCATCGCGCACGGAGATCACCGGTGCGGCCTCCGCCTCGCGCGTCAGGGGAGCCTGTGCGGCCTCGGCCATCAGATCTCCTTCAGCACGGTGCGGATGGTGCGCTGGTACACCGCGAGTCCGATGACGAGGGCCAGGACGCTCATCCCCGCGCTCACGGCGACGGCGAACCAGTCGAGCTGCTCGGGGAAGAACGCCGCCCGGTACAGCGTGAAGATCCCGGCGAGCGGATTGAGCGAGCCCCAGAACTCGAGGCCGATGGCGGCGAGATCCCGCAAGCCGTAGATGATCGGCGACGCGTAGAAGAGGAAGCGCAGCACGAGCTTCACGGCTCGCTCGAGATCGCGGAAGAACACGACGAGCGGGGCGACGATGAGCCCGATGCCGAGGGTGAGGATCGCCTGCAGCACGATCGCGAGCAGCGACCACAGGGCCTCGATGTGCAGTTGGGCGGGGTGTGCCGTCCACATCGTCACGATCGCGAACGCGATGACCACGGGGATGCTCGCGACGAACTCGATGCCCTTGGACAGCACGAGCCGCGCGACCCAGATGGTGCGGGGGATCGTGGTCGACCGGATGAGCTTCGCCTCCTTCGTGAAGGCGCGGGTGGCATCCGTGATGGCCCCGTTGAACCACATCCACGGCAACAGGGCCGTGAGCAGGAAGACGATGTAGGGCTCGGCGCCGACGGTGCGCTGGAACACCTGCGTGAAGACGAACCAGTAGATCGCGCTCATGGCGAGCGGGTCGAGGATCGACCAGAAGTATCCGAGGAACGACGTGGAATAGCGCACCTTGAGGTCGCGCGTGGTCAGCAACCACAGCGAGCGCCGGTACCGAGTGAACGGCGACCAGTCGCGTCGGGACAGCGCGGCGGAGGTCACCGCATCAATCTATGTCCTTCGGCGCCGCGATGATCTGCGGCGCGCCCCGGATCATCGCGGGGCGAGAAGACTCAGGTTCGCGCGGTCCAGGTCCTCCGCGAAGTCGATCTCGACCGCGTACAGGTCGGAGATGTCGACCGGCTGGAACCGCACGGCGTCCTGCTCGATCGCGAGCTCGATGCCGCGCTCGAAGTAGTCCTGCGCATCGACGCGCTGCAGCTGGCGCACGAGCGCGGCCTTGTCGCGGCTCGAGACGAAGTTGATGCCGACCGCCTCGCCGAGGCCGCCACGCACCGTCTTCGAGAGCTCCTTGATGTGGCCGGTCTCGTCGACGGTGTACTTGACCTCCTCGTCGGACACCTTCGACGTGTTGACGGACACGAAGCTCTGGTCGCGTGCCACGAGGTCGCCGGCGCGCACGAGCGCCTCCGGGTCGAACACGACGTCGCCGTTCATCCACAGCACGGGGGCGTCCTTCGTGGCCTTGAGCGCGCGGAGGAGGCTCTTGGAGGTGTTGGTCTGGTCGTACGCCTCGTTGTAGACGAAGTCGGCGTGCGGGAAGGCCTCGATGATGTGCTCGAGCTTGTAGCCGACGACGATCGTGACCTTGACGTCGCGTCCGAATGCCTGGTGGATGTTGTCGAACTGCTGCTGCATGATCGTGCGGCCGTCGCTCAGCTCGGTGAGCGGCTTCGGGAGGGAGCGGCCCAGGCGGCTGCCCATCCCGGCGGCGAGGATCACGATCTGGGTGGTCACGGGGTCTCCTAGGGGTGTCTACCGCGGGGTTCCGTGCTTCCGGTTGCTCCCGCGCGTCGTTATCGGGACACGCCGTTGTGCTCGTGGAAGTTTATCGGCGGTGGGTGGGAAGTCACGGGGAGTTCACCCTTCGTTCTCTTTTCGTGATAACTCCTCCATGTCCCGCAGAGTGCGGAGTCATCCTCGGGGATGAAACCCCGAGGCCCGTCATTCGGCGCCCTCGCGTGTTGATACGGTGAACCGGTGGAGTCTGAGCCCACCACCCCCACGGCCTCGGCCCGACGTCCGTCGGGCTCCTCCGCGCGGCGCGGATCGGCATCGGCAGCCTCTCGCGCGCGCTCCGGTGCCGCGCGCGTCGACCCTCCGCGTCCGGCCGCCGCCGTGGCCGTCGAGATCGAGGCGGATGCCGCTGCGCTGAGCGCCGCGGAGGTCGCCGCGACCGACGCAGAGACCTCTGCCGTCGAGAGCGCGACCCAGACCGAGACCGAGCCCAAGCCCAAGCCCAAGTCCAAGTCGAGGTCGCCGCGATCGCGGGCCAAGGCGGCTCCTGCTCCCGTGGAGGCTCCGGAGGTCGCGGAACCGGAGACGGCCGAGCCCGTGGTGGCCGAGCCCGAGGTGGCCCCCGAGGCCGAGGCCGAGGCCGAGCCGCAGGACACCGCCGAGGAGCCGCCGCCGACGAAGCCCGCGCGCGTCAAGCGCAAGCCGGTGCGCGTCACGGCTCCCGAGTCGCCCGCGTCCGCTCCGGCGAATCTCGAGGTCGCGCTCTCGGTTCAGGGCCTCACCAAGTACTTCGGCGACCGACCGGCGGTCGACGGCATCGACCTCGAGGTCGCCCCCGGCTCGTTCTACGGCATCGTCGGACCCAATGGCGCCGGCAAGACCACGACCCTGTCCATGATCACGGGCCTGCTGCGCCCCGACTCGGGCGTCGTGCGCGTGTTCGGTCTCGACGTGTGGCACAACGCGACGCTCGCGAAGCGCAAGATCGGCGTGCTGCCGGACCGGCTCCGGCTCTTCGACCGACTCACGGGCGCCGAGTTCCTGCATCATGCCGGCGCCCTGCGCGGCCTCGATCGCGTCACGATCGCGCAGCGCTCGGCCGACCTGTCTGCGGCGTTCGGGCTGGAGCACTCGCTGCATCGGCTCGTCTCCGATTACTCGGCGGGCATGACGAAGAAGATCGCGATCGCCGCCGCGATGATCCACGCTCCGCGTCTGCTCGTGCTCGACGAGCCCTTCGAGTCGGTCGACCCCGTCTCGACGGCGGTCGTGCTCGACGTGCTCACCCGGTTCACGGAGGCGGGCGGCACGGTCATCCTGTCGAGCCACAGCATGGAGCTCACCGAGCGCGTCTGCGACGCGATCGCGATCATCGCCGACGGGCAGGTGCTCGCATCCGGGGCGCTCGCCGACGTGCTCGAGGGGCGCAGCCTCGAGGAGCGGTTCGTGGAGCTCGCCGGTGGCGAGGCGGCCGTGGAGGGCATGGAGTGGTTGCAGAACTTCTCCGACTGAGGCTCCGGATCCTCGCGAACGGATTCCGGCGTCCGGCGATCCAGATCGTCGCGATCGTGCTCGGGCTGCTCGTGGCGATCGTCGGCGTCGTGTTGTTCTGGCAGGGCGCCATGTGGGTCGCCGGCCTCCAGGACGACACCTTCGCGATGCGCGCCAACACCGTCGTCGGCTCCTGGCTGTCGCTCGCTGCCATCCTCATCCCGCTCATGGCGGTGCGCCGCGTCGTCTTGTCGCCTCGCGCGTTCCTGGGCTACCCGATCACGCCCGTCGGGGTCGCGGTCACGATGCTCGCGTACACGCTCGTCGGCCCCGGGATCCTGCTGGTGCCCATGGCCCTCGCGTCCGCGCTCGCCTGGCCCGATGCCTCGTCGGCGCAGGTCGCGTGGGCGGCGGCTCCGCTGCTCTTCCTGCAGACCCTGCTCAGCATCCAGCTGGCCCGCGAGCTCGGCGTCGCGCTCCGGCGGCATCCGCGCATCGCGGGCTGGATCGACTTCCTCTCGGTGGTCGTGCTGCTGCTCGGCGCCGCGACCGTTCTCGCGATCATCGCGCCGCGTGTGCCCGGGATGCTCGATGTCGTGCGCCTCGCGCGGCCTCTCAACCGCTTCCTGCTCGAGCTGCCCGAGGTTCTCGCGGGCACGCCGCTCGGGATGCTGTGGGCCGCGCCCGGCTACGCGTCGACGACCCTCGGCGACCCGTCGAGCGCATGGCAGTCGCTCGGCCTCTCGGCCCTGCTCGTGCTCGCCCTGCTGCTCGCGTGGCTCGCCGTGATCGCCGTCACGCTGCGTCCCACGCGTCGTCAGCCGGCGCCGCGCCGCACGCGCGTGCCCGGGTGGTTCCGTCACTTCCCGGCGACCGCGTGGGGCGCGATCGCCGCCCGATCCGTCACCTACTGGCTGCGCGATCCCCGCTACCGCGCGGTGTACGAGGCGCTGCCGTTCGTACTGGGCGTGACGCTCGTCGCGCTGTGGATCGGCGGTGTGCCCTTCACCTGGGCGGTGCTCGTGCCGCTGCCGCTGATGACCGTGCTGCTGGCCTGGTCGACGACGCACAACGACGTCGCGTACGACAACACCGCGGTGTGGCAGCATGTCGCGGCGCAGACGCGGGGCTCGGACGATCGCCGTGGTCGCTCGGTGCCCGTGCTCGTCTTCGGATTCCTGCTGCTGTGCGTCGGCATCCCGCTCACGGTGTGGGGCCACGGCGACATCGCGATCGCACCCGCGCTCACCGGCTTCAACGTCGCGCTGCTGCTCGGCAGCATCGGGATCGGCAACCTCTACTCGGCTCGGTTCCCCTACGCGGCGCCCCGACCGGGCGACCAGGCGTGGGAGACGCCGCAGGCGGCCACCAACCAGGGCGTCGTGGCGCAGGGCATGTCGGTGCTGCTCGTGCTGCTCGCCGCCGCGCCGACGTTCGCGCTCGCCGTCATGTGGTGGATCCGCGGGGGATCGTGGGGATGGGCGGCGCTCGCGGTCGGCGTCATCAGCGGGGTCCTCGTCTACCTCGTCGGCCTGCGGGCGGGCGGACGCAGCTTCGACGCGCGCGGCCCCGAGCTGCTCGCCTTCACGCAGCGAAACTGAGGGCGGTCTCAGGCGCGAGGTCGGCGATCCGTCGTACCCTGGGCGGATGAGCGAGCTGGATGCGGATCGGATCGGCGGGGGCACCGACGTGCTCGACCGGGAGCTCGAGAAGCTCCTCGAGGGAGAGCTCACCGAGGATGGTGACCACGACCGCTTCGCGCACTACGTGAAGAAGGAGAAGATCGTCGAGTCGGCGGTCACGGGCAAGCCGGTGCGCGCGCTGTGCGGCAAGAAGTGGGTTCCGGGTCGCGATCCGTCGAAGTTCCCGGTCTGCCCCGAGTGCCAGAAGGTCTACGACCTGCTCAAGTAGGCGTCACAGGTAGCGCGTCGGGATCGCCGCCTCGCCTCGCGAGAGCCTGAGCGCATCCGCGGGGAGCTCGGCCATCGCCGTCGCGTGGTGCGCCCGCGCGGCCTCGAGCCCGGTGGGCCCGAGCGCCTCGGGCGAGGCCTCGCCCGCGGTGACCAGCGGCACATGGAGGGCGCGCCCCTTCGCGGGGTCGAGGGCGGCGACCGGCGGGTCGTCGACGTGGATGTCCTCGGAGACGGCGGTGCCGTCGCGCAGCGCGCGCACGGGCTGCTTGCGGCCCCCGACGGTCGCCTTGCCCGCCGAGGTCTTGCCGACGCCGACCCAGGTGCCGTCCGCATCCTGCCGCGACACGAGCTTGTAGACCATGCCGGCGGCGGGAGCGCCTGATCCGGTCACGAGGGCCGTGCCGACGCCGTAGGAGTCGACGGGTGCGGATGCGAGCGCCGCGATGGCGTGCTCGTCGAGGTCGTTGGTGACGGTGATGCGCGTGCCCGTCGCGCCCAGGGCGTCGAGCTGCGCTCGCACCTCGCGCACGACGACGCCGAGGTCGCCCGAGTCGATGCGCACGGCCCCGAGCCCGGTTCCGGCGGCGCGCACGGCGTTCTCGACGCCGGCGCGGATGTCGTAGGTGTCGACGAGCAGGGTCGTCTCCGTGCCGAGGCTCGCGATCTGGGCGCGGAAGGCATCCTCCTCATCGGGGAACAGCAGGGTGAAGGCGTGCGCGGCGGTTCCCATGGTCGGGATGCCCCAGGTGCGGCCGGCCTCGAGGTTGCTCGTGGCGGAGAACCCGGCGAGGTAGGCGGCGCGGGCGGCTGAGATGGCGGAGCGCTCGCCGGTGCGGCGAGAACCCATCTCGGCGAGCGGGCGCCCGCCCGCGGCCGACACCATCCGCGCGGCGGCGCTCGCCACCGCGGAGTCGTAGTTGAGGGTGGAGAGCGCGAGGGTCTCGAGCACGACGCCCTCGGCGAAGCCCGCCTCGACCACGAGGATCGGCGATCCGGGGAAGTAGAGCTCGCCCTCGCGGTAGCCGCGGATGTCACCGCTGAACCGGTAGGACTCGAGCCAGTCGAGCGTCGCGGTCGAGACCACGCGCTCGCGCTCGAGGTAGGCGAGCTCGTCGGGTCCGAAGCGGAAGTCGGCGATCGCCTCGATCAGTCGGCCGGTGCCCGCGACTACGCCGTAGCGGCGGCCCGGGGGGAGTCGTCGTGCGAAGAGCTCGAACACGCACGGGGTCTCGTGGGTGCCCGCCTCGAGGGCGGCGTCGACCATCGTGAGCTCGTATCGGTCGGTGAGCAGCGCCGTCGACGTCATGTGCCCAGCGTAGGGCGGTCACCCCCGTGGTCGAGGAGCGCTCGGCGCGGCCGGACGCGTCCGGACACCGCCGACCGGCCGCCTCAGCAGCCCGGTCCGCGTGGCGCGACCGTGCAGTCGCGGTCCACGAGCACCGTCTTCGCGCCGCCCGCGGTGATGTACAGCTCGTTCGCGGGCAGCACGAGCGTGCCGGCGATCGGGACGAAGCCGCCGCCCGAGATGCGGTACTCCGCGCGGTACCGGATGCTGAGGCGGATCGTGTAGTCGCCCGGCGCCCGGTAGACGTGGCTCGTGGGCGTCGCATCGAACTCGCGGAGTCCGAGCGAGCGCCACGTGCCGCCCGGCGTGGCGATCGTGGCTGCGGTGCCGTCCCCGTAGTCCCAGTGCCAGGCGACGGGCGTGAACCGCACGTCGGCCGACTGGCCGAGCAACTCGCCCGGCACGATCTCGGCTCCCGCGATCGAGTAGATGTTGGCCGGCAGCCCCACGACGACCCACCCGTCGGGCTCCATGCGCTGGACGCTCGACGAGGGGCGGAAGCGCGCGATGTCCGCGAGGGTGACGGTGACGACATCGAACCAGTCGCGCGGGTCACACTCCTCGGTGAGAGGGGTGCCGCGGGTGCAGGGAGGTGATTCAGGTACTTCGCCCCGTGGAGATCCGGCACCAATCGGGCCGTCAGAGCCCGCATGTCCGCCCGCTACTGCATCGAGGATGGCTTCCTCTCCGTTGGTTGTTGAGGACACAGTGCAGGTGCCCTCGCGGACTGCCGCCAGCGAGCAATCGCCATTCGCGGAAGCCGTAGCGAGAGTCATGAACAACAGCGCCTCTAGCAAACTCCGGAGCCTTCCCAGACCTGCCTACCGACGATGCGCATTTCATCCGCAGGATCGAACACGACCTCGAAAGGCACGTGCTCCAGACGTCCCTCCTTCACGATCGAGCGCCCGGACGCGTCGAGAAGATCCGTGGACGACACATCGTCGCAGCTGTAGACCACCACGGTGGCGTCGTCGAAAGACTGCAGGGTCAGGGCGAAACTTGTCGAGCCTGTTCCTCTCCATCCGTTGGAGGCGATGCGTTCAAACCCCGGAAGTTCTTGCTCGTAGACATCCTCGCTCACGTGGGCAAGCAATCGCTCGGGGCTTGCGCCGCCCTCGCTAAAGATCGCATCGACCACCGCGAGGTACCTTCCGTAGGCCTCCTCCGCCGCCGCGAGCGCCTCCTCGTCCGAGGCGAACACGGGCGCGGCATCCGTCGGCGGGGGAGTGGGGACGGGGTCGGGCGCGAGGCACCCGGTCAGGAGAACCGCGGCGAGCAGCGTCGGGGCGACGAGACGGGGGGATCGGCGCATGCCCGACACGTTAGGGCACCGGCGCCCTTCCACAGGAGCGATGTCCACAGGCTCGCGTGATCCGGCCGCCCTTGAGCCCAAGCGGACGGCGATGTACTCAGGCGGCGGGAGCAGGTTCTCCCGCCGCGGGTGTGCATCGCCGCCCGGAGGCGCGGGTTCTCCCGCCGAACGTGCCACGACTCCCGCCGAACGTGCCACGACTCCCGCCGAACGGGTCACGACTCCCGCCGAACGGGCCAGCGCCGCCGCCGACCCGCGCCAGGCGGGAGCGGGCGACGCGGGTACGCTGGGAGACCGTGACCGCATCCGACCCGTCAGGCGCAGCAGCGGGGGTTCCCACCGACGCGCCCATCGGCGTGTTCGACTCCGGTGTCGGCGGCCTCACGGTGGCGCGTGCGATCCTGGATCAACTGCCGAACGAGGCGATCCTCTACGTGGGCGACACGGCGAACGGCCCGTACGGCCCGCGTCCGATCGCCGAGGTGCGCGCGCTCGCTCTCGGCGTCATGGACGACCTCGTGGCCGAGGGGGTCAAGGCGCTCGTGATCGCGTGCAACACCGCCTCCTCCGCCGTGCTGCGGGATGCGCGCGAGCGCTATGAGATCGGCGCGGGCATCCCGGTCGTCGAGGTCATCCAGCCCGCCGTGCGCGCCGCCGTGCGCGCCACGCGCAACGGGCGCGTCGGAGTGATCGGCACGGTCGGCACCATCCAGTCGCGCGCCTATGACGACGCCTTCGCGGCGGCCGAGGGCCTCGAGCTCGTGAGCCGCGCGTGCCCGCGCTTCGTCGAGTTCGTCGAGGCGGGCGTGACGAGCGGCCCCGAGCTCTTCCAGGCGGCGCAGGAGTACCTCACGCCCCTCATCGAGGCGGATGTCGACACGCTCGTGCTCGGCTGCACCCACTACCCGCTCATGTCGGCCGCCATCCAGTACGTCATGGGGCCCGGCGTCCGCCTCGTCTCGAGCGCCGAGGAGACGGCCGCGGACGTCTACCGCACCCT
Organism: Actinomycetes bacterium; assembly: GCA_023432005.1. Lineage (GTDB taxonomy): Bacteria > Actinomycetota > Actinomycetes > Actinomycetales > Microbacteriaceae > Homoserinibacter. The sequence continues at coordinate 37,909 of JAEYVF010000065.1, read as the reverse complement.
CGTGTCGCACGGCATCGAGCGCACCGCGTCGACCGCGCCCGTGCATCGCTTCGAGTCGACAGGCGACGACGAGCGCGCCTTCCGCAGCCTCGCCGTCCGCTTCCTCGGGCCCGAGGTGCGCCACGTCGAGAACTTCCCGACCGGCGCCATCCACCTGCCTTCCGGCACGCTCCGCGCCGCCGACGCCTGACCGCCCGCCCACCGCATCCGCCCGCCCACCGCATCCGCCCGATCGGAGACCTGCCCATGACCGAGACCCGCGCCGACGGCCGCGCCCCCGACCAGCTCCGCCCGGTCACGATCGAGCGCGGCTGGAGCGCTCAGGCGGAGGGCAGCGCCCTCATCTCATTCGGCAACACGAAGGTGCTGTGCACCGCGAGCTTCACGAACGGCGTTCCGCGCTGGCTCACCGGCAAGGGCAGCGGATGGGTGACGGCCGAGTACGCGATGCTTCCGCGTTCCACCAACGAGCGCATGGACCGGGAATCGGTGAAGGGCCGCGTGGGAGGTCGCACGCACGAGATCTCGCGACTCGTGGGCCGTAGCCTGCGCGCCATCATCGACACCAAGGCGCTCGGCGAGAACACCATCGTCATCGACTGCGACGTGCTGCAGGCGGACGGGGGAACCCGCACGGCCGCCATCACGGGCGCGTACGTGGCCCTCGCGGACGCCGTGGAGTGGGGCCGCGCGAAGGGTTTCATCGGCAAGAGCTCGCGCGCGCTCATCGACACCGTCTCGGCCGTCTCGGTGGGCATCATCGACGGCGTGGCCATGCTCGACCTGGCATACGTCGAGGACTCCCGAGCGGAGACCGACATGAACGTCGTGGTCACCGGCCGCGGGCTCTTCGTCGAGGTGCAGGGCACGGCCGAGGGTGCGCCGTTCGACCGCCGCGAGCTCGACGCACTGCTCGACCTGGGGCTCGCCGGCAACGCCGAGCTCGCACGCATCCAGTCCGAGGCGCTCGCGGGCTAACCCGCGCGCCCGTCCGCCACGGCGCCCGGGATGCGGCCAGGCAGCCGGAAGGCGCCGACGACGCGTCGCGCGAGCGCCGCATGCCGGCCCGGGCCCACGTGCAGGTAGCCCGGCCAGCGGTTGGCCTGCTGCCACGCCCCCGCGGCGCACAGCAGGCTCGTGCCGATGTCGCGTCGGCGGAACTCGGGGGCGACGTGCACGAGCTGCACGAGCCCGTCGCGGAACCAGCGCACGTGGCCGAGGCCGGCATCCGCATCGAGGTTGGGGCGCGCGAGCGCGTGCGCCTCGACGACGGTGCCGTCGGGAAGCGCGTCGCCCGCGTACGCGGTGAGCACGCACGACGGCGGGCGTCGTCGTGGCCCGTCGGCCGCGACGAACCACAGCGACGGCGCATCGGGCGCGCGTTCGAAGGGGATGCCGACGTGGAGCAGACCGTCCGCGCTCGCCGCGGTGCGCCATACGAGCTCCGCACCACGCGGCACGTCGTCGACATAGGCGCCCTCGGGATGGCCGGGCCCCTCCCACGCCTCGGCGAGTCGCAGCCCGCCCGCGGTCGCGCCGAGCTCGCGATACCAGATCGCCTGCTCGAGCTGGGTCCTCACGGTCACCACGACCTTCCGCCTCGCCGGAGTCACGCCGTCGCCGGGTTCGTGCGGCACCGCTCCGGAGTCGTACCCGGATGCTAGATCCGGCCTCGAGCGGCGGACAGCCCCCGAACGAGCCCGGAGAGGTGTTCGACTGCGACCTCCCGGACCGTCCTAGGCTCGACGAGTGACCACGTTCGTCCTCGCCACCCACAACGCCCACAAGGTCGGGGAGCTGCGCCGTATCCTCGGCGAGCGCCTCGGCTCGCACGAGCTCGTCGGCTATGACGGCCCCGAGCCCGTGGAGGACGGCGACACCTTCGAGGCGAACGCCCTCATCAAGGCGCGCGCGGCGAACGCGAACACGGGCCTCCCGGCGGTCGCCGACGACTCCGGCATCGCGGTGCGCGCGCTCGGCGGAGCCCCCGGCATCCACTCCGCCCGCTACGCGGGCACGCGCAGCGACGTCGACAACTACACGCTGCTGCTCGCGAACCTCGAGGGCGAGACGGATCGGGCGGCCGAGTTCGTCTGCGCCGCGGCGCTCGTCGACGGCGACCGCGAGCTCGTCGTGCGCGGCGTGTGGCCCGGCGAGGTGCTCGAGGCGCCGTCGGGGGCGCACGGATTCGGCTACGACCCGGTGTTCCGGCCCGAGGGGGTGGCGACGAGCTCGGCCGAGCTCACGCCCGACGAGAAGAACGCGATCAGCCACCGGGCGCGCGCGTTCGGTGCGCTCGTGGAGGAGCTGCGCGCCATCTACGGGTGACGCCCGGCAGCTGAGAACGGTGCTCGTTCCCGAGAAGCGCGAATGCGTCTCCCGGGCGCCCGGCGCGGCCTAGCCTGGAGGAGTGGGTCACGATCACGGGCACGATCGCACGGCCGCGGGCGGCAACCGCACGCGCCTTGCGATCGCGCTCGCCATCACGGCGGCCGTGCTCGTCGCGCAGCTGATCGGGGCGGTCGCATCCGGCTCGCTCGCCCTGCTCGGCGACGCCGGCCACATGTCGAGCGACGCGATCGGGCTCGCCGTGGCGCTCGTCGCGTCCGTCATGGCGGCGCGGCCCGCGACCGACCGCCACACCTTCGGCTTCCAGCGCATGGAGGTGCTCGCGGCGCTCGCCAACGGCCTCATCCTCGTCGTGGTCGCGGTGGTGGTCGGCATCGAGGCCGTGCGCCGCCTGCTCGAGCCGAGCACGCACATCGAGGCCGCGCCGATGCTCGTCATCGCCCTCGTCGGCCTCGCCGCCAACGTCGTCGCCTACCTCGTGCTGCGCGGCGGCGACCGTCGCTCCCTCAACATGCGGGGAGCGCTGCTCGAGGTGCTCGGAGACATGCTCGGCTCCATCGCCGCGATCGTCGCCGCCGTCGTCATCCTCCTCACGGGCTTCGCCGATGCGGATGCCATCGCCTCCCTCGCGATCGCGGCGCTCATCGTGCCGCGCGCCTTCCTGCTGCTGCGGGACGTCGTGCGGGTGCTCACCGAGTCGGCGCCGCGCGACCGCGACGTCGCGCAGATCCGCGACCATCTGCGCGGCACTCCCGGCGTCGTCGCCGTGCACGACGTGCACATCTGGAACATCACCTCGGGCGCTCCCGTCTTCACCGCCCACGTGGTCGTGGAGCCGGGCATCTTCGCGCGGGGCGAGACCCACGCCCTGCTCGACGAGCTCGGGGGATGTCTGTCGGCGCACTTCGACGTCGCCCACTCCACCTTCCAACTCGAGCCCGCGGGCCACCACGAGCACGAGGAGCACGCTCATCGCTAAGACCGCGTCGTCGACCGTCGAGGACTACCTCAAGGTCATCTACAGCCACACCGAATGGCAGGAGACCCCCATCACGGGCTCGCAGCTCGCCGCGCGTCTGGGGCTCGTGCCGTCGAGCGTCACCGAGATGATCAAGAAGCTCGTGAGCCAGGGGCTCGTGACGCACGCGCCGTACGGGGCGATCGCGCTCACCGACGCCGGCCGCGCCGAGGCGCTGCGCATGGTGCGCCGTCACCGGCTCGTGGAGACGTGGCTCGTGGAGGGCTTCGGCTACGCCTGGGACGAGGTGCACGACGAGGCCGAGGTGCTCGAGCACGCGCTGAGCGACCGACTGCTCGCGGCGATCGACGCGCAGCTCGGGCATCCCGTGCGCGACCCGCACGGCGACCCGATCCCCGACGCCGACGGCGTCGTGAGGAGACCGGATGCCGTGCTCGCCTCGCAGCTCGAGCCCGGCACCCGCGGCCGCGTGGCCCGCATCAGCGACCGCGACCCGGAGGTGCTGCGCCAGCTCGGCGACGAGCGGATCGGCCTCGACACCGTCGTCGAGGTGGGCGAGCTGCCGGATGGCGCCGCGGACTCCGTATGGGTTGAGGTCATCCGCTAGGTTTTCGGTATGCCGAAAACTCGACGTCGGAGTGGTCTGTGGGCTCTCCTGGGTCCCGCAATGGTCGCGGGCGTCGCGTACCTCGACCCCGGCAACGTCGCGAGTAACGCGAGCGCGGGCGCGGAGTACGGCTACCTGCTCGTGTGGGTCGTCGTGCTCGCGAACGCGATGGCGTGGCTCATCCAGTACCTCTCCGCGAAGCTCGGCGTCGCGACGGGCGCCAGCCTTCCCGCGCTGCTCGGGAAGCGCATCCGGAGCCGCCCGGGCCGCTACGCATACTGGCTGCAGGCCGAGCTCGTGGCGATGGCGACCGACATCGCCGAGGTGATCGGCGGCGCGATCGCGCTCAACCTGCTCTTCGACCTGCCCCTGCTGCTCGGGGGCGTCATCACGGGGACCGTGTCGATCGCGCTGCTCGTGCTGCACAACCGGCGCGGCCCGAAGCTCTTCGAGCGGATCGTCGTCGGGCTCGTCGCGATCATCGCGATCGGGTTCTGCGCGGGCCTCGTGGTGGCACCCGTCGATCCGGCCGCCGCAGCCGCGGGGCTCGTCCCGCGCTTCACGGATGCCGGCTCGGTGCTGCTGGCCGCGTCGATCCTCGGCGCGACCGTCATGCCGCACGCGATCTACGCGCACTCGGCGCTCACGCGCGACCGCTTCGGCCTCGTGCCGGAGGGGCCGCGCCGCCGGCTGGTGCTGCGGGCGACACGGGTCGATGTGACGATCGCGCTCGCGATCGCGGGCACCGTCAACCTCGTGATCCTGCTGCTCGCGGCGGCGACGCTGCCGGGAGTCGCGGGCACCGACACCCTCGAGGGGGCGCATGCGGCGATCGGCGACGCCCTCGGCCCTGTCGTCGCGACGCTCTTCGCGGTCGGGCTGCTGGCCTCCGGGCTCGCCTCGACGTCGGTGGGCGCCTACGCGGGCGCCGAGATCATGCAGGGGCTGCTGCGCGTGCGCATCCCGCTCATGGTGCGGCGCCTCGTGACGATCCTGCCCGCGCTGGCCCTGCTGGTCGTGGGGGCGCCGCCCACCCTCGCGCTCGTGCTGAGCCAGGTCGTGCTCTCGTTCGGCATCCCCTTCGCGCTCGTGCCGCTCGTGTGGCTCACGACGCGTCGCGAGCTCATGGGCGACGCGCGCAACCGCGTCTGGACGACGCTGCTGGCATCCGTCTCGGCGCTGCTGCTCATCGCCCTCAATGCGACGCTGCTCGTGCTCATCGCGACGGGCGCCTGACCCGCGGCGCCCCTGCCCCGAGCCAATCGGCGGGAGCACCGTCCCCTTCGGCGGGAGCAACCGCACTCCCGGGCGGTGAACTGACCACACGGCGGGAGTAGTTGCTCCCGCCGCGCGGCGGTATCGCCGCCCGCTACACCGCGGAGACCGCGCAGCCGGAGGCCGTCAGTCGTCGAGCAGCTCGGGGTCGAGCACGACCTCCGCGTCGGTGAGCGGCTTCTCCCCGGACTGGCGCGCCTTGCGCGCCTTGACGACGCCCTGCACGTAGTGGAAGACCGTCGGGATGACGGCGAGCGCGATCGCGCACAGCAGGATGACGTCGATGTACTCCGTCACGAAGTCGGCGATGGGCGGGATGAAGCCGAGCAGGAATCCCGCGAAGGTGAGACCAGCACCCCAGATGAGCGCGCCGACGGCGTTGTAGAGCGAGTAGCGCTTGTAGTTCATGTGCGCGACGCCGGCCGCGACCGGGGCGAAGGTGCGCACGATGGGCACGAAGCGGGCGATGATGATCGCGATCGGTCCCCAGCGCTCGAAGAACTTGTTGGTGCGGATGACGTTCTCCTTCGAGAACAGCCCGCTGTCCTTCCGCTCGAAGATGCGCGGGCCGCCCTTGTGCCCGATGAGATACCCCACCTCGCCGCCGAGGAATGCGGCGACGGCGATCGAGATGCACACCCACCAGATGGGGATCTGGATGCCGGTGCCCGACTCGGTCATCGTGCCCGCGAAGGTCACGAGCCCCGTGATGATGAGCAGGGTGTCGCCCGGGAGGATGAAGCCCACGAGGAGCCCGGTCTCGGCGAACACGATGAGGCAGACGATGAGCAGCGCCCACGGCCCGCTCTCGACGATCGCGCGCGGATCGAGCCACGGGATGAGCGCGGCAGGGAGTGCGGCGATGAAGGTCAAGGCGGCGGTGGTGAAAGGCACGCGGGGATTCTCCTGTGCGTCGGTCGCAAGCGATCGGCGGGGGTTCGTCTCAGCGTAGCCCGTAGAGCGGGGCGTCTACCTGGGGGTTCACCCCCGAATGGTGCCGTGGGCAGGCGGGTTCCCGCGGGCGTTCGAGTGCGGGAGGCGGGGCTCGAACCCGCATGCCGTGAGGCACAGGAACCTAAATCCTGCGTGTCTACCGTTCCACCACTCCCGCGGAGGCCGCCCCAGTCTACGGCGGCGCCTCGCTCTCCGAGGGGGTCGAGGAGCGCCGCGAAGCGCGCCTCGACACCGTCGCCCCTGTGGACAACCGCCGACGCGCCCGCCCGCGCCGCGACATCCTTGCCGGGTGACGAGCGCGGTCGGGGTCATCGCCGAGCAGGTGCGCGAACGCGTGCGCCGCGACGGCGTCGACCTGCACGGCGACCGCGAGCTCGCGGCGCGGCTCGTGCGCGACGAGGTGCAGCGCTACGCGGAGCTGGCCCTCGGAGGCACGGTGCCGGTGCTCGACGACGAGGCGCGCATCGCCCGTCAGGTCGTCGACGCTCTCACGGGCCTCGGCCCGTTGCAGCCGTACCTCGACGACCCGGGTGTCGAGGAGCTCTGGATCAACGCCCCCGACCGCGTGTTCGTGGCGCGTGAGGGCGTCTCCGAACGGGTGCCGGTGGTGCTCACCGACGCGCAGGTGCGCGAGCTCCTCGAGCGGATGCTGCACCGCACCGGCCGCCGCGTCGATCTGAGCTCCCCGTTCGTCGACGCATCGCTGCCCGACGGGTCGCGTCTCCATGCCGTCATCCCCGACGTGACGCGCGGCCACGTGTCGCTCAACATCCGCCGCTTCCGCACCGGGATGCGCAGCCTCGTCGACCTCGTGGCGCTCGGATCGCTCACGAGCCAGGCCGCCGGGTTCCTGCACGTCGCGGTGCGCACCGGCCACAACATCCTCGTGACGGGCGCCACGCACAGCGGCAAGACCACGCTGCTCGGCGCGCTGCTCGGCTCCTGTCGCCCGGCCGAGCGCATCGTCACGGTCGAGGAGACCTTCGAGCTCGCCCTCGATGCCGTCGACCATGTGGCCATGCAGTGCCGCCAGCCGAGCCTCGAGGGCACGGGCGAGATCAGCCTGCGACGCCTCATCAAGGAGTCGCTCCGGATGCGCCCCGACCGCCTCGTGGTCGGGGAGGTGCGCGAGGCGGAGGCGCTCGACCTGCTCATCGCGCTCAACTCCGGCATCCCCGGGATGTGCTCTCTGCATGCCAACTCCGCACGGGACGCGCTCGCGAAGCTCTGCACCCTGCCGTTGCTCGCGGGGCGCAACATCGACGTGTCCTTCGTGACGCCGACCGTGGCCTCGGCGATCGACCTCGTCGTGCACGCCGAGCTCGGGCGCGACGGTCGCCGCCGCGTCGTGGAGGTCGCGGCGCCCACCGGACACGTGGTCGGCGGATCGGTCGAGTCCGTCGCGCTCTTCGTCGACCGGGGAGGGCGGCTCGAGGCGACGGGCGAGACGCCCCCGCGGATGGCGGGTTTCGAGCGGGCAGGTGTCGATCCCGTGGCGATCCTGCGCGACCCGCCCCGCGCCCGGCAGGCGGAGTCGGTCGCGTGATCGCAGCGGCCTGGGGCCTCCTGCTCGGCGTCGGGCTCGTGCTGGCCGTGTCGCCGTGGCTCTGGCCCCGCATCGCGGACGATCGGCGCACGTCCTCGAGGACGGGTGCGCTCGCTCGACTCGGCGAGCGCATCCGCCAGGCGGGGTTGGGCAAGGTCTCGGCGCCGACGGTCATCGCCGTCGCGGCGCTCGTCGGCATCGCGGCGGCAGCCGTCGTCTTCGCCCTCGTGCCTGTCGCCGCGCTCGCCGTGGCGGCGGGGGTCGCCGCCGCCTCCGCGCCGTTCGCGGCCATCGCGTCGCGCGCCCGAGCGCGTCGGAGGGCGATGCGGGCGGTCTGGCCCGATGCCCTCGACCACCTCGTCGCCGGTCTGCGATCGGGGCAGTCCCTTCCGGATGCGCTCGCAGAGCTCGGCGACAGCGGCCCCGCTCCGCTGCGCCCGCATTTCGTCCTGTTCGCGTCCGATGTGTCGGCCACGGGACAGCTCGTCGTCGCTCTCGACGCACTCAAGCAGCGGCTCTCCGATCCGGTCGCCGACCGCGTCGTCGAGACGCTGCGCGTCGCGCGCGAGGTCGGGGGCACCGAGCTCCCGTCCGTGCTGCGATCCCTGGCCGCCCATCTGCGCACGGATGCCGCCCTCCGCTCCGAGGTGGAGGCGCGGCAGGGCTGGGTCGTGAGCGCCGCGCGGCTCGGTGTCGCAGCCCCGTGGCTCGTGCTGCTGCTCCTCGCGGCGCGACCGGAGGCCGTACGTGCCTACAACTCGCCCGCGGGCTTCGCGGTGCTCGCCGTCGGGCTCGTCGTGACGGTGGTCGCCTACCGCGCGATGGTGGCGATCGGCCGACTGCCCGAGGAGCGGAGGTGGTTCGCGTGAGCCCGACTCTCGCGGCGGCCGTCGCCCTCGGTGTCGTGCTCGGGCTCGGCCTGTGGTCGCTCGTCGCGCTCCTTCCGCGGCTGGGCGCCGGACGATTGAGCGACAGGGTCGCGCCCTACGTCCTCGACGTCTCGGCGGATGCTCGCGAACTCCGCTCCCGACGCTCGGGGGAACCCGCCACGCTGCTGACCGAGCTGCTCGCGCCCGTCGTCGCGCGGCTCGCCCGCGGAGTCGCGGCGCTGCTCGGCGGCGACGTCACGGTCGCGCGCCGGCTGCGGCAGTCGGGCTCCGAGCCCGTGGTCTCCGTTTTCCGCGCGCGTCAGCTCCTGTGGGCGGCCGCGGGGGGGCCTCGCCGGGGTGCTCGGCGTGCTGCTGCTCGCGCGCTCCGCGCCGGTGCCGCCCGCGATCATGGTCGCCCTCGTGTCGGCGGCGACGGCATCGGGTCTCCTGCTCCCCGAGCAGCTGCTCGCGCGCCGTGCGCGTTCGCGGATGCGGCGGATCGCCGACGAGCTTCCGACGGTCCTCGAGTTCCTGAGCCTCGCGCTCTCCGCCGGTGAGACGGTGCGCGACGCTCTCCGGCGGGTCGCGCGTATCGGCTCCGGCGACCTCGCTCACGAGCTCGGCCGCGTCATGGCCGACCTCGAGGTAGGGGTGCCGCTCGCGGAGGCGCTGCAGCGCTGCGCATCCGCGCTCGAGCTGCCGGCGCTCAGCCGAGCCGTCGAGCAGCTGACGACGGCACTCGACCGCGGCAGCCCGCTCGTGGAGGTGCTGCGCGCCCAAGCACAGGACTCCCGTGACGACGCCAAGCGGCAGCTCCTCGAATCCGCTGGGCGCAAGGAGGTGGCGATGCTCGTGCCGCTCGTCTTCCTCATCCTCCCCGTCACCGTCGTGTTCGCGCTGTTCCCCGCGACGCTCGTGCTCGAGCTGGGCTTCTGAGCGACGGCGGCCTGTGGAGAACTCGCGCGGCCCGCACGCGCCGCGCACCACACTGTCCGCATGCGCCGACTCCTGCACCGTCTCGCCGACGACCGCGGCGACGTCCCCGGCTGGGTGCTCATGAGCAATGTCACAATAGGGGTATGCCAACCCGAGCCGCCGTCTACCTCCGGATCTCCCTCGACCAGACAGGCGAGGAGCGAGCGGTCGCACGACAGCGCGAGGATGCGCTCGCGCTCATCAAGAAGCACAAGTGGACGCCGCACGAGGTCTATGTCGATAACTCGATCTCGGCCTCGCGTCGCGAGAAGCGCCGCCCCGAGTACGAGCGGATGCGTGCCGACTTCGACGCCGGGCGGTTCTCGGTCCTCGTCTGCTACGACCTCGACCGGCTGACCCGACAGCCCGCCCAGCTTGAACAGTGGATCGAGGCGGCGGAGACTCGCGGGCTGCGCATCGTCACCTTGAACGGCGAGGCCGACCTCGGCACGGACGCCGGGCGACTGTTCGCTCGGGTGAAGGTGGCAGTTGCCCGGAGCGAGGTCGAGCGCATGGGAGCGCGCCGGAAGAGAGCGAACGAGCAAACGGTCGCGGAGGGTCGCCCGGCTCCGGGTCGGCGTCCCTACGGATGGGAGAAAGACGGGGTGACGATCCGCGAGGAGGAAGCCCAGATCGTCCGCGACATCTACGCGGCAGTCCTCGATGGAAACTCCCTCCGTGCCCTCGTGCGCGACCTCAACGTGCGCGGCGTCTCCAGCCCCCAGGGCACCCCTTGGACCGCGTTCAAGCTGCGGCAGCTCATCGACCGGGAGCGGAACTACGGGGCGCTCGTGCGCTACGGGGTCGAGCAACCGAAAAGCGCTATTCAGGCCATCGTGGACCGCGACACGCACGAGAAGGCCCAGGCCATCATCGCCGGGCGCTCACAGCCCGGCAGGAGGCCCGAGAAGCACCTCCTGAGCGGCCTTGTCGTCTGCGACGTGTGCGACCGGCCCCTCGGGGCCAAGGCCTTGAAGAGCCGGAACGCGAGCGAGCGCGAGCCGTATTACATCTGCACGAGCCGGATCAACCGGAACGTGCCAAGCGACGGAAAGACGCACCCGACGATCCGCTCGCGCATCCTCGAACGACGGGTTCGCGAGGAGGTCGTCGCGGCCTTCCTCTACGGACCCGCCGAGCTGTTCCCCGGCCACGACGACGGGAGCCTCGGGAGGCTGCACAAGGAGCTGAAGGACGTGCAGCGCCGCATGGGACGCCTCGAACAGGCAATCGAGGACGGCGACATCAAGCGGGGCCGTGTCGGCGGTCGCATGGCCGCTTTGGAGCGGGAAGAGGAAGCTCTCCTCCGGGGCATCCAAGAGGCCCAGGCCAGGGCCGCTACGGGGCGATTCGCAGACATCCGGCTCGGAGTCTTCAAGCCCGGCCAGCGTGTGAAGGTCGGTCGCGTAGTCGAGGTCCGGCAGAGGCTCGGGGCGGAGTATGACCGCCTATCGTTCGATGCCAAGCGCTCGTTGGTCGAGGCGCTGCTCGACGTGCGGGTGCAGCTCGGCTACGGGGCCAAGCGTGCGAAGGTCCGGCACAAGGTCGTGACGAGCCTCAACGACGACGCCGACGCGGCTTAGAACCCCGCCATGCGCTCCCGTTGCGCCTGAGCGACACGAGGCATCCCGACCCCGCTCGGAGCCAGCTCCGGCACCGCGATGTCGTCGGAGAAGAACATCACTTCGGACCCGAGGCTCTTCGCGTGGTTGGCGGAGTAGGAGAGTCGGTAGCGGATCTGCTGCGCCTCGGGGTAGAGCCGGATGATGTCGGGATGAGCGTCGTAGGAGACGATCCACGGGTGCGCGAGGTCTCGCACAGCCGTAGCAATCCCGGCGTGGTCTGAGGCCTCGTAGAAGTTGTCGTAGAGGCCTTCCCCCTTCTCGAAGTAGGGAGGGTCGAGGTAGAGAAACGCCGGTTCGGCTGACGGGCTATTCCACTGCCTCACGAACTCGACCGCATCGAGATTCGAGACCGTAATCCGACTCCGGTAGCGACCAACCTTCTGAATCCTCTGGATCAGGGAATCCTTGTTGTAGCGGGCGTCGATCTTCCAGGGGCCGCTCTGATCGAGGCCTCCGATCACGCCTCCGCTGATGATGCCCGAGCGATTCGTCCGATTGAGGAAGAAGGTGGCGAAGGCGACTTGCAGGGGTGTCGGGTCGGGGCTTTCGAGGACCGCCCGTTGCCGGTGCCACTCCTCGATGGTGACCTCGGTGTCTGCGATGAGCTTGCAGAGCGCGTCGGTCTCCTCGGTGGCCGACTTCCAGAAGTAGAAGACGCCGAGATTCAGGTCGTTGATGTGGATGTGCTCCGCGAAGTCTTCGAACAGGAGCGAGAGCGCGACCGACGACCCCCCGGCGTACGGCTCCACGTAGTCACGGCCAAGGAGGCCGTTCTCGATCATCAGCACCTTGATGTAGTTGGCGATCTTGCCCTTGCCCCCCGGATACCGGAGCGGCGAGGGGTAACGCGAGAGCTGGCTCATTTCCAAATCGCTTCCAGGAACGGCTGCAGCTCGTCCCAGGTGAGTCGTAGCTCGGTCGCCTTGGGGAAGGCGTACTGGTTGTGCACGTACTGGTTGAAGTTGACGACCCCGGCTGACAGCCCGTGCTTCGAGTCTGCCACCTTCTCGATGGCCGTCTTCAAGGCGTTGTTGATCGTTCCGTTCTTGTGGAGATCAGCGCTCACAGCCTTGATGCGCTTGGCCAAGGGAGCACTACGGCGCTCGCTCTCCGGCATGAGCGAATGGGTCTCCAGGTAGTCGTCTACTGACAGCTCCACGAAGACGCGGAGGAGCACAGCGCCCGCGTTGGGCGCGGAGTCCGCCGAGAGGCCCACCAGCTCGTTGAAGATCGCATTGATGCGCGGCGGGTTCGGGTTGAGCTTCGCGTCCTTGGCCGCGACCGTCGTTCGGGGCTGCTTCGCTCTCGTTGCCCGCTTCGGCTTCGGCTGAACCGGTGTCGCCTTTCCGGACGGCAGCTCGGTCAGGCTGACGGGTTGCGGCAGCTTGCTGGACGGGTCCGGCAGGTCGGTCTTGGCGAAGCCGTCGATGTACGTCCGGCGCTGGTCGTCGTGGTAAATATTGGGCACCTTGACGCGACCGCTGCGGAGGTCGTCCACGATCTTCCGGAGACCCTTCGAGACTTCGGCGACGGGATAGTACGAGGCGATGACCCCATCCACGACCTCGATGCCCAGCTTCTGTCGAACGTAGGCGGTCTTCACCAGGCGATCCACACTGGTAGCGATCTTTGCCTTCGAGTCTGACGGCCCATCGACCTCGGCCAGGAAGTCGATGACTTGGCCCGCGTAGTTGCGCACCCCACCGCGGCCATGGCGGGCGAGGAAGCGGTCCTTCTCGTCAGAATCCCAGTCCACGAGGCCCGCGCCATCGCGAGCGCCGCCATGCCGGTTGAGCACGAACTCGTAGGCCGTCTGCGCCTCGTCGGCGTCGTAGAGGACACAGAAGACCTCATCGATGGGATTCGCCGCGAACCGTGCGGCGAGTGCGCTCAGCTTCTTGAAGTCGGTCGGGCTAAGAGCGGACTGCACGAGCGAAGGCGTGTCGAGTGCCTTCAACGCAAGCGTGCGCCTGTTCCCTTCGAGCACGGTGTAGTTACGTCGCTTGTCGTTCGTGGCCAGCACGACGTTGAGCTGCGCCGGATCGAGGCCATTCTCCACAATGTGTTCCGCGAGCTTTACGAGCCGCCGACCCTGCTGCGCGGCCAAGGCGTGAGCGGTGGACTGCTGGTCGGGCTGCTCCGTCCCTAGACGGGCGTTCCTTCTGTCGAGGAGGAGGTCGGCAAGCGGGATGAATACACGTCGGGGCAACTCTGTCCCTTTCCTGATCCGGGTTGTTGAACGGAACCTAGCGGAGGCGTGCGGCAAGCCGATAGATCCTCTTTGAGGGGTCGCCCGCGCCTAACGACGTGGCGCTCGCGGAGGACGACGGCGACGCCGCGTAGGGTCGCCTCGTGACACCGGAACTTGCCGACAAGCTCGCTCTGCTCGAACCGTTGAACGAGGAGTTCGAGAAGGCGCTCAGGACGGATGTGGGCTACGTTCTCGCACTCGCCCGAGCGGCGCATCGCCGGGCGTCCTCGAAGGCCGCGTAGGACATCTACGACAGGTCCAGGGAAGGCACGAGAAAGCCCCCGACCGGAGCCGGGGGCCTCTCGATGTTGCGGGTCGGTCTACGCGGGGATCTCCCGGTAGAGGCTCGCCCGGCTCACGCCGAGCTTCTTCGCGACCTGCACGCGGGACTGACCGGCTGCGAGGAGGGCGCGGGCGTCGGCCAGCTTGTCGGCGTCGATGCTCTTGGGGCGTCCCACCTGCGCGCCTCGGGTGCGTGCGGCTTCGCGGGCGGCGTCGGCGCGCTCGATGATCAGCTCGCGCTCGTACTCGGCCAGGCTCGCGAAGATGCCCGCGAGCATCCGACCCGTCGGCGTGGTCAGGTCGATGCCCTCGCGGAGGGAGCGCAGCTCGATGCCCTCGCTCACGATCCAGTCGAGGAGCTTCACCATTTCGGAGAGGGAGCGCCCGAGCCGGTCGAGCGCGACAACGACGAGCACGTCACCGGAGCGGAGGAGGCCAGGGCGACCCTTGGTGCCCCGCAGGGCGTCGAGGCCGTCACGGTCCCACTTCGCCCCGCTCATCACGTCGCCGTAGATGTTCTCCAGGGGAACGCCCGCTGCAAGGAGAGCGTCAACCTGCTGGTCAGTGGACTGTTTGCGCGTGCTCACGCGGACGTAGCCGTAGACGCGAGCGGAAGGATTCTTGGTCATGACGCCAGTGTCTCAGAAGTCGGCGCACTGCACAATACCGGACACCTTAGTTTCGGACAGATTTCTGAGACATCCAGGGGTTCCCTACGGCACTCGCGAAGGGTCGTTCGGGGCCGGTGTCCGAAAGTAGGCAACCGGACACCTCGACATGAGGCGACCCCGCCGCTCGGGAAACGACCAAGAATCCAGAGAGCGGCGGGGCCGGGTCCAGTATCACCCCGAGGCCCGGCCCCCGGTGCGCCTCGAACTTGGACACGGGGGCCGGGGGCCGCCCTGTCCAACGAGAGCGGCGGGGAGACCGGAGGGCGAGGCGTGAGCTTCCTCGCCCCCCGGAGTCGTGGTGAGGCCCGGCCCGCCCGAGATCTCCATAGCGCGCGGGGCCGGGCCTCGTGCCGGTCCCCCGTGCGGCATTCCACGCCGTGAAGGGGTCGGCGTCCGAGTCGGGCCTCGATGAGCTGCGAAGGCGGCAACCCGACTCGGAATCTTGTTCGCTGTGAAGTTCTCAGCTCGCGCCGGTCAGAATCTTGTTGCCTCGGCAGAGGGAGAAGATTCGGCGGCGAGGTCGGGGAAGTAGGCACGGAGCAACGCCGTGTTGGTCGCGCCGTCGGGTGCCTCGATGCTGCCCGCCTCGGTGAGGAGCACGACGCGCCACGTCGGGACGGCGACCATGGCGTGCCGCTCTCCCTCGACGTGGACGACGCGGGCGTGCTCGGGCACGGCGACCGGCTCGCCGTTGATCCAGACGGTACGGATGCCGGTCATGGTCGAGCGCCCCCGAAGTAGCGTGACGCGAGCGCGCGCCGGAGGTCAGTCGGGATCTCCAGCTCGCCCTGCTCGACGTAGGCGTGCAGACGTGCTTGGTGCAGCACGTAGACGATGCCGCCATTCGCCACGGTGACCACGCCCGCGTGCGCGGGGACGCCGTAGAACGTCTTCCCGACCTGGATCGACTGGGGGCCGCTGAGCGTCGGCGTAGGGAGCACGCGGGGCCGCGTGGGCGTCTTCACGTTGCCACCTCCTTGGCCTCGACTGCGAGCCGAGCGAGGCGGCTCCAGGAGTCCAGGCTCATGACGGCGAACGCCTCGGAGATCTCGCGTCCACGTCGGTACTCGATGACGACGCCGAAGTCCGAGCCATCGAACCGGGCGGAGTTCTCGGCCATGTCGAGCGCCGTGCTCCAGCTCGGCTGCTGGTCGGCTCGGACGTGGATCGTGAAGCCGGGTACGCCCAGGATGTCGGTAGCGGGCTGGTCGTCCGCGAACTCGTCGGAGGGCCGGGCGGCGACGGGCCGGGCCTCGGCGTCGGGAAAGCGCTCAGAGAGCACGACGGCGACGAGCTGCCGGAACACCCGCCCGAATCGTCGGTTCAGTCCTCGGTTGATGGCGGTCATGGCCGGGCCTCGCCTCGGTCGCCAAGGATCTCCCGTGCCTCCAGCTCGCGGTCGAATGCTGCGGCGCGTCCGAGGTCCATCAGCTCCTGGAGGCGGCTGTCGGCGTCGGGGTCGAATCGGGCGGCGCGCTGCTTGGCCTTGTCGGCGTCCGCGAGCTGCTTATCGCGCTGTCGCTCCTCATGGGCCGCGCGGGCGAGCGCCGGGTCCGACGGTCCCCGCGTGGTGTGACTCGTCGGGGCCGTGCCGTAGATGTTCCGGACCTCGCGGAGGGCGGCGTCGCGGTCCCTCGGCGGGAGGCTGAGGGCGTCCTGCCGGGCGCGCTCGCGGGCGAGATCCTGCTCGGGGCTGCCAGGGGTCCAGGTCGGTCCTCCCGGCCACGGTCCGGCGACGATGCGCCCGTCGGGGTGCCGCAGCTCGCGGTCGATGCTCGACTCGCCCAGGCGGTTGAGGCTGTTTTCGATCATGGCGGCGGTGAGCGTGAACTCGTCGCCTCGGGTCCACACGCGACCGGCGAACGTGTAGCCGCTCACGGTGACGTGCAGGAGGTCGCCCACGGCGGCGCGACCCTCGGGGGTCGTGGTCAGGGTGTCGGTCATGAGGGGAGTCCCTTCGTTTCGAGAAACTGCGACCGGATGCCCTCGGCGGCCTCCGGGTGCGTGAGCTGGAGTTGGGTGGCGACGCGCTCGGCGGCGTCGGGATTGGTGCGGGCCACGGTGCCGACAGCGGCGCGGAGGGCGACCAACTCCTCCAGCTCGGGGAGCGACTGGTCGTCAGGGATACCGAGGCGGTCGGCCATCTTGGACACGAGGTCAGCCTCGACCTGCACAGCCCGGAGCGCGGTCGCGTCACGACCTGCGGCACCGGCTCGGGTGCGGATCTCCTTGGCCGCGTTCAACAGCTCGGTGAGCCGACCGGCGATAGTGACGGGAGACAGGCCGTCCCCGGTTCTACGCATCCGCTCGCGGACTGCCGGAGCGACGTGGTTAGTCCAGTGGCGCGCGATGGAATCCTCGAAGATCCGCGAAATGCGCCGGGCGTCGGCATAGGTTCCGCCACCCGCGAGGCACGCCTCGATGGCCTTCCTGTCCGGCGATGTGCAGACGTGGCAGGGTCTGCCCGGCGCGTCTTCGTAGATGAGGAGGCTCGGGTCCACCCGGCTACGGCGTACCTCGGTCATCGGAAGATCCTCCAGAAGAGTCGGTGCAGCTTGGCGACCTGGAGCCGGTGCTCGATGCACCGTTCCAGGGGGTCGGGGCTGTCTGCGAGCCGTGCCTCGACCTCGGCGGCGATCTCCTCGACCTGCGCCCACAGCTCGGCTGCCCTCGCGCGATTCCCGGTCATCGTCTGCACCTCCTGCATGTCATATCGGCCAGCCGACCCCGAGCTGTGCGTCCGGGGTCGGTAAGTACTATCGGCCTCCGGGCGAGTCACTGAACGACGGTTAGCGTTCGCCGGGGTAGAACACGCGGCGAGGCCGGTACGTCGTCGGTCGCGGGCGTCCCTCCTGCCGCTCCCATGACCCCCACCAGCTCGGGGTCGCATGGTGGACCCTGGCCTCGTGAGCGGCCTCCTGCGGCTCCTGCGGGTCGCCCAGGGCGGCGTTGATCCATGCGACCGAGAACGGGATGTTCGGATCGTCCTCGGGGTCCACGGCGGCGCTGCGACGGAACGCCTCGCCTCCCTTCGCACGCCATCTTCGCCGGGTCGAGAAGAGCGCTTCCATCTCAGCCCACCATCCCGCTGCCTCGACCTCCCCGGCTTGGTACATGGCGAGCACGTCGGCCGCGCTATAGCCGTCGCCCTCCTGGCGGTCGCGCTTCTGCACCATCAACCCCTTGGTCACGTACAGGAGGCGTTCGCGAGTGCCGTAGTGGATCTCGTGATGCTGTCCGCTCGGCATGGCGGCGACCCCTGCACGTCGTGCCGAGTCCAGCCAGCGGGCCACGGCGAGCGCGCCCAGCTCGGTCAGGTCGGCGGGATCGTTCGTTTCGAGAAACAGGAGCAAGTGGTCGTGGACATGCCATCCCCGACTGCTGACCGTGACCTCGGTCTCGCGGAGCCACCCGTCGGAGTGCTCGGTCAGCCAGGCGTTGGCCATGAACTTGGATCGCACGGACGACTGAGCCGCCCACGCTGCCGCAAGGGTCGGGAGACTCATGGTGCTGAGCACGACATCGAGCACGACCTCGAACGAGGAGGCCGCCTCGCGGGTGTCCCGTCGCGTCTTGGCCGCTACGCGGCGTCGAGCGCACCACGGACAGATGCGGCGTCGGCAAGGAGTTCGAGATGAGCACAGGCGGATCTTCTTGTTCTCGATGTTGTCGAAGATGAACGCCTGAAGCTGGGGACTCTTGACGAGCCGGGGAACAGAATTAGCTCTGTCATAGAGATGAACTGGGAGAGCTGCGCGGTCGAAGGGGACACGTCGTTCGAGACCGCCAGCCGGTACACTGGCCACGGAAACTTCCTCCAGAAAACCGGCCCGCTAGTTTGGCGACTAGGGCCGGTTTTCTCGTTGCAGGGACAGGGCAACACTCGGGAGTGTTGGCGTTCTGTCCCCGGAGGACTCCACGATCCGCAACCGTGGCGAGGTCAGTGTACGACGGGCCTCGGAGGTCGGTCGAACTCGTTTCCTGAAACAAGCCGGAGGCCCGGAATCCCTTGGCGCTCTGGGTCGTGCTACGGCGTGTCGCGCTCAACCTTGACGTTCCCCTATTGCGGTTTTCCTCATCACCCTCATGACCGCCGCGCTCGTCATCCTCATCTGGGCGCTCGCCGGTCCCGCGCTCGCCGACATCTTCCAGAACGCGATCGACAAGGTCGCCGGGATCTGAGGTGCGGATGCCGCAGCTCCGCGACGACCGCGGCTCGGCTCCCGTCGAGTTCGTGCTCGTCGGGGTGCTGCTGACGTTCCTCGCGCTGGCCGTCGTGCAGCTCGCCCTCGCGCTGCACATCCGCAATACGACCCTCGACGCCGCGGCGGAGGGCGCCCGCTACGGCGCTCTCGCCGACAACCAGCCGTCCGACGCCGTGCAGCGCACGGCCGACCTCATCACGACGGCGATCGGCGCGCGCTACGCGAGCGACGTGACCGTGCGCGAGGGCGAGTGGATGGGTGTGCCCTCGGTGATCGTGTCCGTGCGGACGACGCTTCCGCTCGTCGGCCTGCTCGGCCCCGATGGCGCACTGGAGGTGGAGGGGCATGCGGCACGCGAGACGCTGGATTGAGTCGCGCGCCGCCGTGCGCGATGAGGACGGATCCGCGTCGCTCGAGTTCATGACGGCGGGGGTGCTGCTGCTCGTGCCGCTCGTCTACCTCGTGCTCGTCGTCGCCGCGCTGCAGGCGGGGTCGCTCGGCGTCGAGGGCGCGGCACGTCAGGCCAGCCGGGTGTTCGTGCAGGCGTCGACGGAGGCGGACGCGTACGCCGCCGCCGAGCGCGCCATCCGCGTGACGCTCGCCGACTACGGGGTCGACGCGTCGGCGGCCGAGGTCGCGGTCACCTGCCGACCGGAGCCCGCCGACTGCCTCGCGCGCCGCGGATTCGTGACGGTCGAGCTCGCGGCGGTCGTCCCGCTGCCCTTCGCACTGCCCGTCCTCGGCCTCGACGTGGCGCTCGCCGTGCCGGTGCGCGCCGTCGCGACCGAGCAGGTCTCGCGCTTCCGGGCGGGGCCGTGACGCGGATGCGGCGGGCGCTCGCGGACGACGACGGGTCGATGCTCCCGCTCGTGGCGTTCTTCGTGTTCCTCGGCCTGCTCATCGTGCTGCTCGTGACGGCCGCCACCTCCCTCTACCTCGAGAGGAAGCGGCTGTTCACCGTGGCCGACGGTGCCGCGCTCGTCGGCGCGGAGTCGTTCGAGCTCGACACCGTGACCGTGACGACCGACGGGCCGCGGCCCGTCCTCGACGCCGCGGGCGTCGCATCCGCCGTCGACGACTACCTCGCGGGCAACCCCGCGCCCGACCTCGACGACCTCGCCGTGGATCGCGCGTTCACCGCCGACGGCCTGAGCGCCACGGTGACCGTGTCGTCGTCCTGGCGGCCGCCCGTCGTCACGCTCTTCGTGCCCGAGGGCATCCGCGTCGAGGCCACGGCGACCGCCCGCTCCGTCTTCGGCTGAGGCTTGCGCTTCGCGGGGCCGAGCGTAGGCTTCGCGGCATGGTGAGGCAGACGCTCTCGACCGACGACGCTCCGAGCTCGCCGCTCTACAGCCAGGGCATCCGATCGGGCTCGACGATCCACGTGTCGGGCATGGTGGGGGTCGACCCGCGCACGGGTGAGCTGCCCGAGTCGATCCAGGACCAGACCCGGCAGGCGCTCCGCAACTGCGAGGCGGTGCTCCGCGCGGGTGGGGCCTCGCTCCGCGAGGTCACGCTCGTCACGGTGCTGCTGGCGAACCCGCCCGACTTCGCGGGGATGAACGAGGCGTACGCCGACGTGCTCGGGGCGGACCCGCCCGCCCGTGCGGTGGCGAGGCTGGGGCCGGAGCTGCCCGGCATCCGGGTGTCGATCATGATGACCGCGCAGCTCGAGGGCTGAGTCACACAACGCCGAACCGTCGGATCCGGCCCTAGCGTGGATGCGTGGACGTGAGCGCGTGGATCGAGCACCGGCGCCCCGACGGGGAGCGCCTCGGATGGATGCGGCCCGAGGGCGAGGGCTTCGTGCCCGTCGACCTGCTGGGCCGTGACCTGGCGGGGGCGCTCGACTGGCTCGCGGCGGAGGAGCTGCTCGACGGGCTCGGCATCGGCTACCTCGCCGACCCCTACGTGCTCGAGCTCGCGGGGGAGGCGCCGCTGCGCGTGCGGATCCTCGAGGTGTCGACCGACCGCATCCGCGTCAAGCGCGACGACTTCGGCGCGATCGACGTTCCGCTCGAGGCGCACGAGGTGGCGTGGCCGATTCCGCGCACGCTGCGACCGCTCGAGCCCGGCGAGCGCACGGGGGAGTGGCCCTTCGTCGCGAACGCTTGACCGCGCGCGCGTCGAACCGCGAGGCTGGGTGCGAAGGTGCCATCCCCTGCCCGATCCCCGAAAGGGACCGCCATGAAGCCCTCGCCCCGCACCGCTCTCGCCGCAGCGCTCCTCGCACTGCTCGCCCTCACCGGCTGCGTGCCCACCGCGCCCGAGCCGACGGCGACGCCCACCGCATCCGAGACCCCCGACACCGCGCCGAGCGAGGAGCCGAGCAGCACGCCCACACCTGAGACCCCGAGCCTCGACGACTCGGAGCGCGCGGCGATCGTCGGCGGTGTCGAGTCGGGCAACCCCGCGGCCATCGGCCCCTATATGGCCGACACGGTGACCTACATCATCGCCTCGTCCGAGTGCTGCGGGCCCGTGAGCCCCGAGGACGCCACGGGGGAGCTGCTCGCCTACACCGCCGGGTCGAGCGGATGGATCTCGCCCGTCGATGCCGCCTACCTCGACCAGGTGCGGGCGAGCCCCTACTACTCCGACCTCGTGCCGGCCGACGTCATCGCCCTCAAGGCGTCGTCCGACGGCCTCGTCGTCATCTTCGGCATCACGGGTGACCGCATCACCTCGGTGCTCGTCGGCAACGAGGAGGTGCTGCTGTTCACGTGAGTCGGCGCGGCTGTCTCGGCGCGCCGCCCTTCGCGTAGCGCGGCACGAAGACGCGCAGGTCGAGCGCACCCGCCAGCCCGAGCGCGCCCATGACGCCCGCGGCGACCGGCAGCGAGGCAGCGGCGGTGAGCGCGGCGATGAGCACGGGCGCGGCGGCCGCACCCGAGTCCGCCGTGAACCGCCACGCGCCGAGGAACGGCCCGGGATGCGCGGGGTCGGCGAGGTCGGCACCGAGCGTCATGAGGATGCCCGCGCCGATGCCGTTCGAGAGCGACAGCAGTCCCGCGACGATCGCGAACCACACGACGGCTCCCGGCACGTCGTGCGTCACCGCGAGCAGGAGGTGCGAGAGCCCGAGCCCGATCATCGAGGGAACGGCCGTCCAGAGTCGACCGAAGCGGTCCATGATCCAGCCGCCCGCGTAGAACAGGGCGAAGTCGAGCGTCGCCGCCGAGCCGATGATGATCGCGGTCGTCGCCTCGTCGACGCCGATCGAGAGCGCCCAGAGCGGAAGGATGACGTTGCGGCTCGAGCGCAGCGCCGCCACGAGCGCCGCCCCGGTGCCGAGGGTGCCGAGCACCCGCCGGTTGTCGCGGATCGTGCGGAAGAGCCCGTGCTGCTCGCCGGCCGCCTCGCGCGCCGCCGGCCCCGGGCGCGTCGTGACGGCATCCGCGGGGTCGTGCAGCACGACGAGCACGATGATCGCGGCGACGCACGCCGCGAGGTGGATCCAGAAGGCGTCGGCCGCGGAGCCCGTCGCCTGGATGACGCCGGCGGTCACGAACGGCCCGACGAGGTAGCCGAGGCGGAACGTGCCGCCGAGCGTCGACAGCGCGCGGGCGCGGTAGGCGGGCGGCACGAAGCTCGTCATGAACGCGTGCCGGGCGAGGCCGAACGCCGCGGTCGCGACGCCGATCACGAGGATGCCGAGTCCCAGCACCCACGGATTCGGTGCGACGAGGGCGATCGCGACGCCCGCGATCGACAGAGCCGACGCGCCGATCATGGCCGTGCGCTCGCCGATGCGCGCCACGAGCGCGCCCGCGGGCAGGTCGCCGAGGAGCTCGCCGATCACGATCATCGCGGCGATGAGCCCCGCGCCCGACAGCCCCGCCCCGAGGTCGTGCGCGACGGCCGGGATGATCGGCAGGATCGCGCCCTCGCCGATCGAGAACAGGATGGTGGGCAGGAACGCCGCGACGACGACCTGCCGCCACGGGAAGCGATCGGGGGAAGCGGCATCCGTCATGGGCGATCCACGCTACGCCCCTGTCGACCGAGCCGACGACGGATGGCCGCGAAGCCCGACCGCGCCCGTGGGCCCCGGCGCGGCTAGGCTGGGGGCGCCATGCTCGATGATCTCCCCGGCCAGCTCGCCGCCCTCCGCAGCACCTTCGACGACATCCGCGCAGTCGTGGGGGTGGAGCGACTCGAGAAGGAGATCGCCGAGCTCTCCGAGAAGGCGGGGGCCCCCGATCTGTGGGATGACCCCGAGGCCGCGCAGAAGGTCACGAGCTCGCTGAGCCACCGCCAGTCCGAGCTCGCCCGCATCACCGCCGTGCAGCGCCGCCTCGACGACCTCGAGGTGCTCGTCGAGCTCGCGCGCGAGATGGACGATGCCGACACCGCCGCCGAGGCGGAGAACGAGTTCGAGTCGCTCAAGAAGACCGTCGGCGACCTCGAGGTGCAGACCCTCCTCGACGGCGAGTACGACCCGCGCTCGGCCGTCGTCACCATCCGCTCGGGCGCCGGCGGCGACGACGCCACCGACTTCGCCGAGATGCTCATGCGCATGTACCTGCGTTGGGCGGAGCGCCACGGCTACCCCGTGAAGGTCATGGACACCTCCTACGCCGAGGGCGCCGGCATCAAGTCGGCCACCTTCGAGGTCGACGCGCCCTACGCCTACGGCACCCTGTCGATCGAGGCGGGCACCCACCGCCTCGCCCGCATCAGCCCGTTCGGCTCGGCCGACAAGCGCCAGACGAGCTTCGCCGCCGTCGAGGTCATCCCCGTCATGGAGGAGGCGCAGGAGGTCGACATCCCCGAGAGCGACATCCGCGTCGACGTCTTCCGCTCCTCGGGCCCCGGCGGGCAGAGCGTCAACACGACCGACTCGGCCGTGCGCATCACGCATATCCCGACGGGCCTCGTCGTGTCGATGCAGAACGAGAAGTCGCAGATCCAGAACCGCGCGGCCGCCATGCGCGTTCTGCAGACCCGCCTCCTGCTGCTCGAGAAGGAGAAGGAGGCCGCCAAGAAGAAGGAGCTCGCGGGCGTCATCACCGCGAGCTGGGGCGACCAGATGCGCTCGTACTTCCTCTACGGCCAGCAGCTCGTGAAGGACCTCCGCACGGGATACGAGTCGGGCAACCCCGCCACCGTGTTCGACGGCGACCTCGACGGGTTCATCGCCGCGGGCATCCGCTGGCGCAAGTCGTCGGCGAACGAGGACTGACCCGGGACGCCTGCCCCACCCCGCGTCCCGCGACGCGGGACCGAACGGGGGACCGGGCTCCCTGCCGGCGGGACGCGCCGCGTTCCTAGCGTCGTCGTCATGACGATCCCTCCCACCACCACCTCCACCCGCCGCGCCCGTTCGCGGTGGATCCCCCTCACGGCCGCCCTCGCATCCGGGCTCGTCGCGAGCGCCGTGCTCGCGCCGATCGCCGCGTCGGCCGCAGAACCCGGCGACGACACCACGGCCCCCGTCTCGACGGTGCACCGCGGCACGCCGCCCGCCTCCGGCTGGTACACGAGCGCCTCGGTGCCCGCGCGCATCACGGCGAGCGACGACTCGGCGGTCGCCTCGATCAGCTACTCGATCGACGGCGCCGCCGCCGTGACCGTCCCCGGCGCCGACGTGAGCATCACGCTCACCCGCGAGGGCACGACGACCGTCACGGTGTGGGCAACGGATGCGGCGGGCAACGTCGAGGAGCCGCACGATCATGTGTTCCGGATCGACCGCACGGCCCCGACGATCGACATCCCGACGCCGACGCTCGTCGAGCGCGGCGCCGCGGTGAGCTTCGACTACACGTGCGCCGACGAGGCGTCGGGGGTCGTCTCGTGCCTCGCGCCGCTCTCCGACGGCGCCGCGCTTCCGACCGCCGAGCTCGGCGAGCACACGATCGAGGTGACCGCGACGGATGCCGCGGGTTTCACCGCCACCACGACATTCCGCTACCTCGTCGCGCCCGACCTCACCGCCCCGACTGTGTCGATCCAGATCGGCCCCGAGCCGGCGAGCGGCTGGTACACGATGCCGCTCGGCATCGGGATCGCCGCGAGCGACGCGTCCGGCATCGCCTCGCGCCACTGGTGGACGGATGGCGCCGTCTCCACCAACGGCGACGTCACGCGCGAGGAGGAGGACGCCGCCTTCACGCTCGACATCGACGGCGTGACGGATGTGTCCTTCTGGGCCTACGACGTCTACGGCAACCGCGCCGACGGCAGCCACCGCGTGCGCCTCGACACCGTCGCCCCGACCGTCGCGGTGGGCGGCGCGCTCCCCGCGCTCGCGGCACCCGACTACCACCAGGGCCAGGCCGTCTCGATCCGCGCCGTGTGCGACGACGCCACGTCCGGCATCGCGGAGTGCGGCATCCTCGAGTCGCCCACGGGTGTCGTGCCGACCTCGGTGCTCGGCGAGCACAGCCTCACGCTGTACGCCGTCGACGTCGCGGGGCACCGCACGCAGATCGCCTATGACTACCGTGTCGTCGCCGCTCCCGCGGGAGGCGGGACAGGCGGCGCCGGTGGCGGAGCGGGGGGCGCGCCCGGGGGAGGTGCCGACGCCCCCCGCCCCGGAACCACGGCGGGCGAGCGCCCCGCGCGGCTGCCCGCGACGGGCGCCGAACTGGGAGGCATCGCCGGGCTCGTGATGCTCGGAGGCCTGCTCGCGGGCGCCGGCGTCGCAGCCCTCGGGCTCCGCCGGATCGCCTCGAGCTGATCCGCTCGGGCCGCCCCGACGCGGCCCGCCCACCGCCCGCCGGGGGCGACGGTCTCGTGCCGTCGCCCCCAGCGGCATCCCTGGGCGATCCCGAACGGGGGGAGTGTCGCGACCTCGGACGAGAAGCTGCGTGCTTAGGCTGGGCGCGCCATGATCCGATTCGACCAGGTCTCCAAGACCTACTCCGGCACCACGCGCCCCGCCCTCAACAACGTGGATCTCGAGGTGCTGAAGGGGGAGTTCGTGTTCCTCGTCGGGGCCTCGGGCTCCGGCAAGTCGAGCTTCCTGCGGCTGATCCTCAAGGAGGAGAAGCCGAGCAAGGGCAGGATCCACGTGCTCGGGAACGACCTGACGTCGCTCGCGAACCGCAAGGTGCCGTACTTCCGCCGCAACCTCGGCGTGGTCTTCCAGGACTTCCGCCTGCTGCCCGCGAAGACGGTGTTCGACAACGTCGCGTTCACGCTGCAGGTGATCGGCAAGTCGAAGGGCTTCATCCAGGAGGCCGTGCCGGACGTGCTCAAGATGGTCGGCCTGGCCGGCAAGGCGGGGCGCTTCCCGCACGAGCTCTCGGGCGGGGAGCAGCAGCGCGTCGCGATCGCGCGCGCCATCGTGAACAAGCCCGCCATCCTGCTCGCCGACGAGCCCACGGGAAACCTCGACCCCGCCACGAGCGCCGGCATCATGACCCTGCTGTCGACGATCAACGCGAACGGCACGACCGTGCTCATGGCCACCCACGACTCGGGCATCGTCGACACGATGAAGCGCCGCGTCATCGAGCTCATCTCCGGACAGGTCGTGCGCGACGAGCGCCAGGGCGGCTACCAGACGCAGGCGATCCCCGTGCAGGACTTCCGCGACCAGCTCGAGCGCGAGCAGCTCAAGGCGGCGGGAGCCCCCGCACCGGATGCGCTGCGCGGATCGGTGTCGCCCGCCGAGGCGGCCCCCGCGGCCACGCCCGCTCACACGGCGCCGGCGGCGCCCGAGCGCGAGCCCGAGCCGCTCACGGCCTCGTTCTTCGTGCCCAAGCAGACGCCGCCCGCGCGACCCGCGACCGAGTCCGCCCCGCCCACCACGGCATCCGCACCGCCCGTGCCCCCGCCCCTCGTCGAGCCGGGAGGTCGGTCGTGAGGCTCGGACTGATCCTCTCGGAGGTCGGCCAGGGCTTCCGGCGCAACCTCTCGATGGTCGTGTCGGTGATCCTGGTCACCTTCATCTCGCTCACCTTCTTCGGTGCCGCGATCCTGCTGCAGATGCAGATCGGCGAGATGAAGAGCTACTGGTACGAGCGCGCCGAGGTCACGGTCTACATGTGCATCCCCGCGGTGCCGAGCTGCGACGGGGCGACGGCGACCGAGGAGCAGATCGATGCCGTCGCGGCGCAGCTCGACGGCCCGACGCTCACCGAGTTCGTCGAGAAATGGACCCTCGAGTCGCCCGAGGACGCGTTCGCACGCTTCCAGGAGCAGTTCGCGGGCAACGACGTCGTGGAGCTCGCGACGATCGACTCGTTCGCCTACGACTTCCAGATCAAGCTCGTCGATCCGGGCAACTCCGACGTCATCATCGACTCCATCAGCGGCATGCCGGGCGTCGACGAGGTCACCGACCAGCGCGCCCTCCTGCAGCCGATCTTCGACGTCATGAACGCCGCGAGCTATACGGCCGTCGGCATCGCGGCGCTCATGCTCATCGCGGCGGTGCTGCTCATCTCCACCACCATCCGTCTCTCGGCGTTCTCGCGGCGGCGTGAGCTCGCGATCATGCGGCTCGTCGGCGCCTCGAACCGCTTCATCGAGACGCCGTTCATCCTCGAGGGGGTGCTCGCGTCGCTCGTCGGCTCGCTCCTCGCGAGCGGCGCGGTCGTCGCGATCGTTCACTTCTTCGTGAACGGCTACCTCGCCGAGCGCATCACGGACTACACCTTCATCGGCCTCCCCGAGGCGGTGCTCGTGGCGCCCGTCCTGGTGGGCGTGGGCGCCCTGCTCGCGGCCCTCTCAGCGAGCGTCGCCATCCGTCGCTACCTCAAGGCGTGACGCCCGGCCTCGTGGCTCCGTGCCGAACGCTGTAGCGGTCGGCCCGGCGTGGCAGGTACGGCGGGGGCGCGAGGTCAGGCGCTACAGCGTTTGACAGACCGCTAGACTGAACGGCTGCTGCCTGCGGATGCGCGGGCTCCGGATGTCGAGCGCAGGGAGGTGCGTCATGCCCCGTGAGAAGGGTGAGAAGGTCGTCGCGACCAACCGCAAGGCGCGCCACGACTACCTGATCGAGGACACCTACGAGGCCGGCATCGTGCTCTCGGGCACCGAGGTCAAGTCGCTGCGCGAGGGCAAGGCATCGCTCGTCGACGGCTACGCGTTCATCGACGGCGGCGAGATCTGGCTCGACGCCGTGCACATCCCCGAGTGGGGTTCCGGCTCGTGGACCAACCACGCCACCCGCCGCAAGCGCAAGCTCCTCATGCACAAGGCGCAGATCATCAAGATCAGCCACCGCACGAAGGAGGGCGGCTACACGCTCGTGCCGCTCTCGATCTACTTCAAGGACGGCCGCGCAAAGGTGGAGCTCGCGGTCGCGAAGGGCAAGCGCGAGTACGACAAGCGGCAGGCGCTGCGCGAGCGCCAGGACAAGCGCGAGGCGGATCGCGCGATGTCGAGCCGCCGGCACCTGGGGGAGTAGCGGCTCAGCGCGCCTCGAAGCGCGCGTCGACGGATGCCGACACCTCGATGTCCTCGGGCGTGAAGCCGAACGACGCGCCACCTCCGGTCGATGCGAACGCGGCGGCGCGCATCATGCTCGGCGCGGGCTCCGATCCGGCGCCCTGCACGCCCAGCATCCCGGGGTCGGCGATGGCCGTCGCGGTGACGTCGGAGCTCCCGATCGCCTGCGCGAACACGCGCGCCTTGTCGGCGGCGTCGCGCACGGCGCGGGCGCGCACCTCGGTCGTGACGGCCGTGCGCTTCGCCTCGGTGAGCGCCCAGTCGATGCCGTCCACCTGCACGCCCGGAACCGTCGCGATCTCCGTGAGCCAGTCGGCGAGCGCGTCGAAGTCCTTGAACTTCACGGAGACCGCGATCGCCGCGTGGTGCACGGGCGCCAGCTGCTTGCCCTCGCTGTTCCACGGCCGCTGCGCCCACACGCGGATGCGGTCGGACGACCACCACGTGACGGGCCCGGCATCCGCGTCGTGCAGCCGCGTGACGGAGTCGGTGACGGTCTGCACGGCGGCGCTCGCCGAGGCCAGCACCTCCTCGCGCCTCGCGCCATCGAAGCCGACGGTGAGGCTGACGGTCGCGCGCTCGGCGGGGTACCAGGCCGTGAAGTGCCCCTGCACGGTGATGATGGTGCTCATCGCCTCATCCTGCCAGGCGAGCATCGCCTCGGCTATGATGAAGGGCTGCGCCGGTCTCCGGTGCAGTTGACAACTCCACAGCGCGTGATGACGGCCCACCTCTCAGGGAATGAGTTCCCGAGGTGAGCATGGGGATGATCGGTTTCGACGTCGCCTGTGAAACTGCGAGAAGCGGGCCGAGGATGCAGGGTTATCTCGTTAACGATCTCTGCAAACCATAGGTGCCAACGTTAAGCGCACCGACGTCGCTCTCGCTGCCTAAGCAGAGTTGAACGTCCGTCAGACCGGACTCGCCCTCGATCCGGACCCTGGCGTCATCTAGAGGGCTTGCTGCGCGGCTGAGTTCCAGGGTCGCGCGGGACTTTCACTGGGGCTGGGCTCGTCGACCTAGGTGTCCGTGACAAAGGTCGGAGCCGATGAGAACGTCTCCACGGAATGCGCCCGGAGAAGGCGCAGGCTCTCAGCGATGGACGGGGGTTCAATTCCCCCCATCTCCACCCAGCGCCGCCCAGGCACCGTCTGCGGCGGTCGAGCCGTCATCACGCGCTGCGGGGCCCCGAGCCCACCTCCGGCATCCCTAGTCCTGACTTCTGGGGTCGGTCGCCGGGGTGCAGGCGACCGCCACGGCTCCACACTGGTGCTCCGACCGGGTCCTCGCCCGGTCGACACTTCCCGGATGGAGTCCTCACATGTCCTCGCACCGCCACATCCCCCTGCGCCGCGCGAGCGCCGCGCTCGCGCTTCTCACCGCATCCGTCGCCCTGCTGAGCGGCTGCAGCCTCCTGCCCTCGGGCGGATCGGGTGCGACGCCGGTCGGCTTCGACGACGTGCAATCGGCCACCGTCTACATCAAGGGCCAGGGCACCTACATCATGCCCGGCACCACGAGCTCGTCGGAGGTCGCCTGGATCGGATCGGGCTTCCTCGTGAACGCCGACGGCCTCGCCATCACCAACAACCACGTCGTCGTGGGCGCTGGAACCCTCTCGGGCTTCATCGGGGGCGACCCCGACGAGGAGGTCAACGTGAAGGTGCTCGGCGCATCCGAGTGCCTCGACCTCGCGGTCGTGCAGCTCGAGGGCGACGGCTTCCCGTTCCTCGGATGGCACGCGGGCGAGATCAAGTCGGGTCTCGACGTCTACTCGGCGGGGTACCCGCTCGGTGCCGCCGAGGAGTTCACCCTGACCCGGGGCATCGTGTCGAAGGACGACTTCGCGTTCGACACGCAATGGGCATCGCTCGGCCACGTCATCGAGCACGACGCGCGCATCCGCGGGGGCAACTCGGGCGGTCCGCTCGTCGACGCGCAGGGCGCCGTCGTGGGAGTCAACTACGCGGGCGACGACTCGCTCGACTACAACTTCGCGATCCACCGCGACGTGGCGCAGGAGGTCTTCGAACAGCTCTCGAAGGGCGAGCGGATCTCGTCGATCGGCATCAACGCGAAGGCGTGGATGAGCGAGGACGGCTCGCTCGCGGGTGTCTGGGTGCAGTCCGTGGAGGCGGGCGGCCCGGCGGACGTCGCGGGCGTCGAGCCCGGCGACCTCATCTACAGCTTCGGCGGGGTGAGCGTCGGAACCGACGGCACGCTCGCCGACTACTGCAAGGTGCTTCAGACGCAGGGCTCGGACGCGACGATCGACGTCGAGGTGTACCGCCCGACTCAGGACGCACTGCTGAGCGGCCAGGTCAACGGCAAGCAGCTCGAGGTCACCCAGACCGGCGTGCTGGGAGGCGACAGCGACGCGACCTCCGGAGGTTTCTCGACGGTCTCGGATGACACGGGCACCGTCACGATGGACGTGCCGAGCGAGTGGAGCGACGTCGACGGCGCGACCATCACGGGCGGCGACGGGCGCACCTGGTACAGCGTCGCGGCCTCGAGCGACCTCGCGGGGTTCCAGTCGACGTTCACGACCTCCGGTGCCCAGCTCGTGGCGACGGAGGCGAGCCTCTCGGTCGCCGACGCGCTCGCGACGTTCGACTTCTCGTCGCAGTGCTCGCTCGTCACGGAGAGCGGCGCCTACGACGACGGGTACTACGCGGGCGCCTACAACGAGTACGACTGCTCGGGCACCTACGAGCTCGTGCTCGCGACGCAGGACTCGGGCGGCAGCGGCACCCTCGTGCTCATCGCCCAGCTCAACTCCGACTACGAGAAGGACACGGTGCTCGCCCAGATGCTCAACACCTTCCAGCTCGGCTGACCGGCGTCCGGGCAGGGTCGAGCGAGGACCGGCCCCGCCCGGACGCCCCCGCATCCGTCCTCGACCGTCGCCGCAGGCGTCCCTCACCACCACGGGACGCCTGCGGTTCGGCGCGGGCGGCGTAGTCTGCGCGGGGCGACCGCATCGGTCCGCGATCATCGGGCCGCGCGCGCCACCGCACGGCATCGTCGAGGGGGAAGGGAGTCACCGTGATCAGCGCGCTCAATCATCTCGTCGACGTCGTCGAGTCTCAGCTCGACGGCGAGCTCGACGTCGCCGGGCTCGCCTCGCAGCACGGCACGACCGAGTACCACGTGCGGCGGATGTTCTCGTCGCTCGCCGGGATGCCGCTGTCGGAGTACGTGCGGCGCCGCCGCATGACGCTCGCGGCGGCGCACGTCATCGACGGCGAGGAGCTGCTCGGCATCGCGGTGCGCTTCGGCTACGGCTCGACCGAGGCGTTCGCGCGCGCGTTCCTGGCCGTCCACGGCGCACGCGTCGCGGACGTGCGCGAGCACGGCGGCCCCCTTCGCACGCAACCACAGCTCAGGTTCCGCCTGACCGTCGAAGGGAACACCCCCATGCACGCACGTATCGTCGACCGCCCCTCCTTCCGGCTCGCCGGGCACAGCGCCCGGGTGCCGCTCGTGCACCGCGGAGCCAATCCGCGCATCCAGGAGCTCCTCACGTCCCTGCCGCCGCAGGAGCACGCCCGTCTCAAGGCGCTGAGCGACACCGACCCCGCGGGCCTCCTGCAGGTGAGCGCCGACGTCGATCCCGACTACACGGAGGGGAGCGAGCTCACCTACCTGCATGGGGTCGCGCTGAGCGCCGGCTCCCCGGCCCCCGCGGACCTCGACGTCATCGAGGTCCCCGCGGGCGCGTGGGTCGTCTTCCGTGTGGAGGGCGCCTACCCCGCCGCCCTGCAGGACGCCTATGCGGCATCCGCGACGGAGTGGTTCCCCTCGAACCCGTGGCGCCTGCGGCCGGGGCCGTCGATCGTCGCCGTGCTCGAGCGCTCCGACGACTTCAGCGTCGCGACGTGCGAGCTGTGGTTCCCGGTCGAGCGCGATGGCGCGCGCTCCGATCTGCGGGAGCCGGCGTCGGCGTGAGGCTCGCGACCGCCGCCGTACAGTGGACGCATGATGGCTGCACGCGACCGCGACGCGCCGACGAAGTTCGAGCTGCGTCGTGAGGCGACGCGCCGCGCGCTCCTCGAGCTCGGGGTCGAGCGCTTCCCGGTGAAGGGCTACGCGGCCACGACGGTCGAGGACATCGTGCGCGACAGTGAGCTGACGCGTGGCGCGTTCTACTTCCACTTCGCCGGCAAGGAGGCCTTCTTCCTCGCCGTGCTCCGCCACCGCGCGGCCGCGCGGGACGAGTGGTGGACGGTCGCGAACGACCCGGCGAACGCCACCCTCGAGGACGTGCTCCGCGCCGCGATCATGGCTCTCGCCATGCGCGCGGACGGCGGCACCGCTCTCTGGCTCGCGCTCATCGTGGAGTTCGTGCAGTCGATCCAGGGAACCGGCCCGTATGCGTCCGAGCTCGCGGAGCTGTATCCCGGATGGCTCGTCGAGCTGCGGGAGTTCGTCTCGGCGCTCGACGCGCGCGGCATGATCCGCCGCGACCGCTCGCACGACGAGCTCGCGGGCGTCATCTTCGCGCACGTCGAGGGCGTCGAGCTGCACCACCGCCTGTACGGCGCGGTCGCGGACGGCGTCGTCGACTCGCTCGTGCGGCTGCTCGCCCCCTGACGGGCCGCGTCAGCCGCGCAGCGAACGCCTGCGGATGACGAGCGCGACCCCCAGCCCGAGAACCGCGACGGCCGCCACGGCGACGAGCGCGAGCCCGTCGTCGGCGCCGGTCGAGGCGATCGCGTCGTCCGCCGTCGGCCCCGCGCCGCCCCCGCCCGATGCCGCCGGGACGACCTCGATGACGAGCTGCGCGATCATCTGGTCGTACTCGGCGGTGAGCGTGTGGGGGCTCGCGTGCGGGAAGGTCACCGTCTCGCCCACGATGACGTCCGTGGTGACGTCCGAGGTGAGCGTCACATCATCCGTGAGGTCGCCCGTCGGGTTGCCGTACGCGTCCCGTCCGCGGACGGAGAAGGTGATCGACCCGCCTTGGGGCACGGTCGTCGCCGAGGCCGAGAGGTCGATGCCGTAGGTCGGGCCCGGGTTCACGACGATCGTGTAGTCCGCGTAGGTCGTGCCGTAGTCGCTGGAGGCCGCGACCCGGAAGCTGTACTCGCCCGCCACCTCCGTGCGGCCCGCGAACAGCCCGTAGCTCGTGAGGCCGATGCCGTCCGGCAGCTCGCCCTCGACGAGCTCGACGACGATGGGCGTGCTGCCCGTCACCCAGAGGAGCTCGAGGTACGACTGGCCCGCCTCGGCATCCGGCAGGGCGATCGTCCCGATCACCGGCCGCGTGCCGAGGATGCCGCCATCCGAGGTGATCGTGGTCGGCGACCAGTTCTCGGCCGTCGCCGTGACGGTCACCGTGAGCGGGAGCCCCTCTCCGATCGTGGGCTGGTAGCTCGGGGCGGTCACGGCGTGCACCCCGCCGATGTCCCAGCGGTAGGAGAGCGTCGCGTTCGACGGCCATCCGTCCGCCACGGCGGTCGCCGTCTCGCCGAGGAGCGGGGGCATGCTCTCGTAGGACACAGTCCCCGCCGGGACCGATCCGAGACTGATGTTCACGGGGCTCGTCGCGGCATCCCACGCGCCGTCGCCGCGCGCCCAGTAGTCGCCCCACATGTACACGCCCCCGGTCTCGGAGACCGCGCCCGCGGTGTAGTAGTTGCCGGCCGCGATGTCGGTGATGCGCGCGCCGCCGCGCACGGCGGGCCACGACGTCACCTCGGTCGGGGCGCCGGCCCGCACATCGCCGGACGCGCCGATGCCGAGGGCTCCTTCGCCGTTCGGGCCGTTGCCGCCCCAGGAGTAGAGCCTGCCGTCCGCGAGGAGCACGTACGAGACGTCGTCGCCCGCCGCGACGGCGGCGACGGGCGACGTCGCGGGGATGCCGGTGACGCGCACGGGCGTGTTCGCCTGCGTCTCGAGATCCCCCCACGCCCACACGCTCCCGTCGGCGAGCGCCGCGATGCCGTGGGCGTACCCCGCGTCGAGCGCGATGACATCCGCGCGCGGGGCCGGGCCGAGGTTGATGGACCCGACGCCCGGGCCGAAGGAGGCCGTGCCGATGCCGAGCCGCCCGTTGCCGTTGTAGCCCCAGGCGAACGCCGATCCATCCGCCCCCGCGGCGTAGGAGGAGGCCCCGGATGCCGCGAGCAGCGTGGGGCGGACGCCCGCGGCGGCGAAGATGCTGCCGACGGCCGCGAAGAGCTGGGGTGTCTCGATCGTCGGCGCCGTCGAGGTGTAGACCGCCTGCCCCCAGGTGTTGTCACCCCAGCCGAAGACGCGACCGGCGTCGGTCACGGCGAGGCTGTGCGACGAACCGGCTGCGATGGCGACGACCTCCTCGCCGGCGGCGAGGTGACCGCCCATGCCGATCGGCTCGGGGGTCCACGCGTCGAGCGTGATGCCGGCGATCCCGAGCTGCCCGTAGGCGCTGTCACCCCACGCCCACAGCTCCCCGCTCTCGGCGCGCGCGAGCACGTGCTCACCGCCGAGCGCGAGCTCGACGATCCGGTCGCCCGTCGGCAGCCCCGGGAAGTCCACCCGCGTCGGGTAGGCCGCCCCGACGTGGCCCGCCCCGAGGCCGAGCTGCCCGTCGTAGCCGTTGCCCCAGGTGTAGACATCGCCGTCGGCGGTGAGCGCCGCGCTGAAGTAGTAGCTCGTCTCGACCTGCACGAAGTGGGGGAGCGGTGCCGCGGGTGCCGCGGCGACGGGAGCGGTCACGGTCGTGAGGGAGAGGGCGAGCGCGGCGAGAACGGCGCCGCCGCCGAGCGTTCGTTTGAATACATTCATGACAGTATGCAAATTAGCAGCACGCGCAGCCGCCGCGACGACACCCGAACGAGGGTCGCCGTGCAGAGCGGCGGTGGATCAGCCGTAGTCGGGCGCCGCGGGGAGTCCGTAGTACTCCTCGAGCGTTTTGATGCCCTTGTCGTGCATGTCCGTCGACACGGCGACGCCGACGTAGCGGTAGTGCCACGGTTCGAACTTGTAGCCGACGATCGACTGCCAGCCCTCGCCGTAGCGCAGGATGAAGCCGTACTTCCACGAGTTCGCCGCAAGCCACTGGCCCCCTGGCCGGTCGCGGAAGCACTCGCTGAGATTGCAGCCCGTCCCGTCGTCGAGGTCGAGCGCGAGCCCCGTCTGGTGCTCGGAGTTGCCGGGCCGCGCCGAGTAGGTGTCGGCGACGGCGGCGCCGTCCTTGGCGACGTAGCGGTTGTAGATGCTGCGCTGGTCGTCGAAGCTGCGGTACGCGCTCCCGATGCGCAGCGTCATGCCCTCGGCCGCCATCGCGGCCTGCATCGCGAGCAGATCCGGCACGAGCACCTGACGCACCGGCTGGCCGTTGTTGTTCGGCACCCCCGAGGGCATGACGAGATCCGGGGGCACGTAGTCGCCGGGCAGGCCGCGGCGCTTGTTGACGACGGCGGTGACGGATGAGGGGTCGGTGATGCGCACGCCGGAACCTCCCGGGGTGGGGGCGCGCACCTGCTCGGACGAGGCGATGACCTGGTCGATCGCTGCGCGGTAGGCGGCGAGAGCGTCGGCGAACGCGTCGGGCTCGGTGCCGACGAGGGCATCGAGCTGCGCCTGGAGCGCGGCCTTGACGTCATCGGCCGCGTCGCCGCGGTCCGCGAGCACGGCCGCGCCGACGACCGCTGTGCTCGAGAGGTACGCGGTCATCGCGGATCGGAGCGCGGCCGCGGCGGCCTCGACGCGCTCCGCCCGCTCGGTCTCGGATGCCGTGTTCGCCTCGAGCGCGTCGGCGCGGGCGCGGAAGGCCTCGGCGTTCGCGCGATCGTCGCGCGCGGGGTCGACGGCGGCATCCGGCACCTCCACGAGCCCCGCGGGCTCGGCGTCGGCCGTGGCGGCGAGCTCGGCGGTATCGCGCGCATCGACGAGGAAGGGACGGGCCGCCTCGTCGAGTCCCGCCCCCGTGATCGCGAGCCCGCCATCCGCCGTTGCGATGAGGGCGGTGAGGTCCGCCACAGCGTCGTCGGCCGCCGTCGTCGCGGTGTCGAGACCGCGCTCGGCCTCGGCCGCCGCCGTGCGGGCGTCGTCGAGCTCGGCGGCCGCGCTCTGCCCGCCGATCGCGTTCGCGACGAGCAGGCTCGCGACGAGAGCGATCACGACCGCCGCCGCGATGCCGACGATGAGCAGCACGCGCCCCCTCTTCGTGAGGCGCAGCTTCGGCGGGCGGCCGCGGTTGTCGCGCGGGCGCCGCAGCTCCTGCTCCCGGTCGGGCGGGGACGTCGTGGCGCGCGTGAGGACCTCGGTGGGCTCGTCGGCCGTGATGCTCGGGTCGTCGGGGTGGGTCATCGTCCCTTGAAGAGGTTCTTGAGCACGTCGCGGGCGATCCTCATCCCGCCCGAGACCACTTCCTTCTGGATGCGATCGGCCTGGCGGCGCTTCTCGCGCGCCTCGCGCTCCGCCGCCTCCTTGGCCTTCCGCTCGGCGCGCGCCTCGGCCTCGGCCTGCTTGCGCTGCTGCGCCGGGGTGAGGGTAGCACCCGCCGTCGTGCCGGAGCCCGACGCGGCCTGGGCGGAAGCCGGGGCCGCCGCCTGCGCCCGGGCCGACAGGATCGCGGCGGCGCCCTCGGTCGCCGTCGACGCGGCGTACTTCGCCGAGAGCGGCGACGCGGCGACGGCCGCCTGCAGGGTCGCATCCGGCGTCGGGTCCATCGAGCCCTCGGGCGCGCGCAGTCGCGTCCAGGCGACCGGCGTCGGCGCACCCTTCTCGTTCATGACCGTCACGATCGCCTCGCCGATCGCGAGCGTCGTGAGCACCTCGCCGAGCTCGTAGGGCGAGTTCGGGTACGTCGAGATCGTCGCCTTGAGAGCCTTGGCGTCGTCAGGCGTGTGGGCGCGCAGCTGATGCTGGATGCGGCTCCCGAGCTGGGCGAGGACGTCGCTCGGCACGTCCTTCGGCGTCTGGGTCACGAAGAAGATGCCGACCCCGCGCGAGCGGATGAGGCGCACCGTCTGCGTGACGATCGCGAGGAAGTCCTCGCTCGCGTCGCGGAACAGCAGGTGAGCCTCGTCGAAGAAGAACACGAGCTTGGGCTTGTCGACGTCGCCGACCTCGGGGAGCGAGGTGTAGAGCTCCGTGAGCAGCCACATGAGGAACGTCGAGAAGAGCTCTGGCCGGCCCAGCTGGCTGCGCACCTCGAGGAGGCTCACGACACCGCGCGTGACGCCATCCGGGCCGAGCTCGGTGCGGAA
The DNA here is from genome assembly GCA_023432005.1 of Actinomycetes bacterium. Lineage (GTDB taxonomy): Bacteria > Actinomycetota > Actinomycetes > Actinomycetales > Microbacteriaceae > Homoserinibacter. The sequence goes on along the minus strand of JAEYVF010000065.1, from coordinate 716 downwards.
GAAGTCCGCCGTGTCGATCTGCGGAAGCCCGAAGAACACATCGGCGCCCTGCTCGGCGAAGGCGATGAGCTCGCGCAGGATGACGCCGGCGGTGGCCTTGGAGAGGCCGCCGAGGCTCTCGAGCTCGGCCTTGCCCTCGGCGCTCGTGAGATGCTGCAGCACGGCACGCAGGTCCTCGAGCGTGATGAGGGGAAGCTGGTTCTGCTTCGCGTAGTGGAACACGAGCCCGAGACTCGACTCCTGCGTCTGGTTGAGGCCCAGCACCTTGCTGAGCATGACGGCGCCGAAGCCCTCGACGCTCGCCCGGATGGGCACGCCGATGCCGTCGCCGCCGAGGGCGTAGAGAGTCGTGGGAGAGGGATGCGCGACCCACTCCTGCCCGAGCGCGCGCGTGCGGGCGAGGAGTTTCTCGTTCGCGGCGCCGGGGGAGGCGATGCCGGAGAGGTCTCCCTTGATGTCGGCCGCGAAGACGGGCACGCCGGCCGCGCTCAGCTGCTCGGCGAGCACCTGCAGGGTCTTGGTCTTGCCGGTTCCCGTCGCGCCCGCGACGAGACCGTGGCGGTTGACCATCGAGAGGGGGATGCGCACGGGAACGTCGGCGCGGGCCTCGCCGTTGACGAGCGCTCCCACCTCGATCGCGGGGGCGTCGAAGGCGTAGCCCGCGCGGATGGCGTCGACCGCGACCTCGGCGAGCGGGCCGGCGGGCGGCTCGGGCG
>JAEYVF010000056.1 GCA_023432005.1 Actinomycetes bacterium | reverse complement strand
GATGCGCGCCTCGCCTCGCTCGTGGCCGAACGCCGTGCGCTCGCCGACGCGACGCACCGTGAGCTCGCGGGCGAGCCGCTCGCCGCATCCGCCGACCTCGACGAGACGGATGCCGCGGCGCGGGTCGCCGAGTGGGTCGCGGCGGGAGTCGACGGGGTCGTCGCGTACAACGACGACGTGGCGGCGCTCGTGCTCGGTGCGGCGCTGCGACAGGGGATCGCCGTGCCCGAGGAGCTCGCGATCGTGGGCCACGACGACTCGCCGATCGCGCGCCTGCTCGTGCCGGCGCTGTCGAGCGTGCGCGTCGACACCGCGGGGCTCGGGCGTTTCCTCGCCGACCTCGCCCTCAGTCGCGTGTCGGGCGCGGAGCCTCCCGGCGTAGGCCCCGAGGCGACGAGCGAGGTCGTGCGGCGTGAGACGAGCTGAGAGTCGCCGCGCGGCCGCCTTGCGCGGGGGCGGATGCTCGCTTACGCTGTGCTAGCGCGCGCTAGTTCTGGCGCGCGGGAGAACCCGACAACGGAGTCGACATGACCATCGAGAGCCCGGTGCCCGCCGCGCCGACCCCCGCATCCGCCGCAACGGCCGCAATCGCATCCGCCGTGAACGGGGCGCCCGAGCCGCAGAAGAAGGTCGGCGGGCTCTTCCTGACCCTCTACGGCCTGCTCAACTTCGGGCTGTACCTCACGGTCATGATGCCCGCGCTCTTCAGCCTCCCGTACAAGATCGGCGTCATCGCGCCCGACGACAAGGTCGCCGTGCTCGCGATCGTCACGACCGTTGGCGCGATCGTCGGCGTCATCGCCGGGCCCGTCGCGGGCGTGCTGAGCGACCGCACGCGCACCCGCATCGGCCGCCGTCGCCCGTGGCTCATCGGCGGGCTCGCGACGCTCGCACTCGGCTCGTCGATCGTCGCCCTCGCCGACTCGGTGCCCGTGCTGCTGCTCGGCTGGGGTGTCGTGTCGCTCGCGGGCGCTGCCAACGCCGCGGCCATCGCGCCGGTCGTCGCGGAGCGGGTGCCCGAGGCGCAGCGCGGCACCGTCGGCGCGATCGTCGGCGTCGCGACCCAGCTCGGCGGCGTGCTCGGCTACTCGATCGGCGGCCTGCTCACACAAGACCTGCTGCTGCTCTTCCTCGTGCCCGTCGCCGCCTTCGCCGTGCTCGGCGTCGTCTTCATGCTCGCCATCCGTGAGCCGATCATCGAGCTGCCCCGCACGACCGTCGCCGAGACGTTCCGCAGCCTCGTCTTCAACCCGCGCCGCTACCCCGACTTCTCGTTCCTCTGGATCGGCAAGCTGCTCATGCAGGTCGCGCTCGCGTTCCTCTCGACCTACCAGCTCTACTTCGTGATCGACCGGCTCGGCTTCACGGCCGAGGAGGCGGGCGGCCAGCTCGCGCTCGTCGGAGGCATCGGCATCCTCGTGACCATGACGTTCGCGGTCGTGTCGGGCATGCTCTCCGACAAGCTCAAGCGCCGCAAGGTGTTCATCTACACCGCCGCCGTGCTCTCGGCGGTCGGCCTCGGTCTCATGGCCTTCACCGACGGGTTCGGGATGTTCTTCGCGGCCGTGCTCTTCATCCTCGGCGCCGCGGGCATGTTCGGCTCCGTCGACGTCGCGATGGCGAGCGACCTCGTGCCGCAGCGCGACCAGGCGGGACGCTGGATGTCGATCTACAACCTCGCGGCGACCCTCTCGACCGCGCTCGCCCCGCTCGCAGGTGCCGCACTTCTCATGGCAGGCTCGGCCGACTCGACGAACTACACGGCGCTCTTCATCGGCGGCGCCGTGCTCGCCCTCGGCGTCGCCCTCTCGACCCGCTTCGTGAAGGGGGTGCGATGACCGCGGTCGCCGCGTCGACGGTCGAGGAGCAGCTCGCAGCGCTCACCCTCGACGAGAAGCTCCTGCTGCTCGAGGGCCTCGAGTCGTGGCGCACGCATCCCGTGCCGCGCCTCGGCATCCGCTCCCTCTATCTGACGGATGGGCCGCACGGCGTGCGCAAGGTGCGGTCGGCGGCCGGCGGTTTCGGCATCGTCGACAACGAGCACTCGACGGCGTTCCCGACCTCGGCGACCCTCGCGAGCACGTGGAACCCGCAGCTCGCCGAGCGGATGGGCGCCGCGATCGGGGCGGAGAGCCGCACGCTGGGCGTCGACGTGCTGCTCGCGCCCGGCGTCAACATCAAGCGCAGCCCGCTGTGCGGCCGCAACTTCGAGTACTTCTCCGAGGACCCGCTCGTCTCGGGCGTGTTCGGCAGCGCCGTCGTGCGCGGCGTGCAGTCGCAGGGCGTCGGCACCTCGGTCAAGCACTTCGCCGCCAACTCGAACGAGGACTACCGCTTCGTGGGCGACAGCGTCGTCGACGAGCGGGCCCTGCGCGAGATCTACCTGCGCGCCTTCGAGCGCGTCGTGAAGGAGACGCGACCCGAGACGGTCATGTGCGCCTACAACCAGGTGAACGGCACCTTCGCCTCGGAGAACCGCGAGCTGCTCACCGGCATCCTGCGCGACGAGTGGGGCTTCGACGGCGTCGTCATGACCGACTGGGGTGCGACCCACGACCGCGTCGCGGGCGTGGCGGCCGGATGCGACCTCGACATGCCGGGGTCGGTGCCGCACAACCGCGACAGCCTGCGCGCCGCGGCGCTCTCGGGCGAGCTGCCCGTGGAGGCGCTCGACGCATCCGTCACCCGGATGCTCGGGCTCGTCGCGAAGCACCCCGAGCGCGAGGCGACGGGCTACGACGCCGAGGCGCACGCGGAGCTCGCGCGGGAGATCGCGACCGAGGGGGCCGTGCTGCTCGCCAACGACGGCGCGCTGCCGCTCGGCGCGGCATCCGGCTCGCTGCTCGTGGTGGGGGAGTTCTTCGAGCGCATGCGGTTCCAGGGCGCGGGGTCGTCGCTCATCAATCCGCCGAGCATCGTGAGCCCGCGCGATGCGTTCGAGGCGCGCGGCATCGACTACCGCTACGAGCCGGGGTTCCGCTCGATGCGCGAGGAGCGGGATGCGGCCCTCGAGTCGGCCGCGCTCGACGCGGCGCGCTCTGCCGACACCGTGCTGTTCTTCGCCGGCCTGAGCGATCTCGAGGAGAGCGAGGGCTTCGACCGCACGCATCTCGGGCTCCACGACAGCCAGACCGCGCTGCTCGAGGCGCTGCTCGACCAGGGTGCGCGCGTCGTGCTCGTGCTGTTCGCGGGCGCGCCCGTCGAGCTGCCGTCGACCGACCGGCTCGCGGCCGTGCTGCAGATGTACCTGCCCGGCATGCGCGGCGGGGATGCCGTGGCCGCGCTGCTGCTCGGCGAGGCGAACCCGAGCGGACGGCTCGCCGAGAGCTGGCCGCTGCGCGTGGAGGACACGAGCGCCTACGCCGACTATGACCGCGGCCAGATCGCGCGCTACCTCGAGTCGATCTACGTCGGCTACCGCTACTACGACGCCGCCGGCACCGAGCTCGCATTCCCCTTCGGTCATGGGCTCTCGTACACGAGCTTCGACTACCGCGATGCGGTTCTCGAGGTCGAGGGCGATCGCGTCGTCGTCACCGTCACGGTCGCGAACACGGGCGATCGCGACGGCGCCGAGGTCGTGCAGCTCTACGTGCGGAACGCCGCGAGCGCCGTCTTCAAGGCGGAGAAGGAGCTGCGCGCGTTCGCGAAGGTGCGCGTGCCCGCGGGCGGCGAGGCCGTCGCACGTCTCGAGTTCGCGCTCGCGGACCTCGCCTACTGGGACGTCGGCCGCCACGACTGGGTGCTCGAGGACGGCGATTACGAGGTGCTGCTCGCGGCATCCGCCACGGACATCCGGGCCCGGATGCCGTTGCCGGTCACCGGGCACGCCGCGTCGCGCTCCCCGTACCCGCCGGAGGTCGACCGCGACTACGCGACGCCGCCCGCCGGCATCCCCGACTCCTTCCCGGCGCTGCTCGGCCGCCCCGTGCCCGAGGAGCCCCGCCACGGACGACTCCACCTCGAGCTGCGTCTCGGCGACGCCCGTCGCACCCTCTTCGGGCGGATCATCTCGCGCGCCATCGTGAGCGCCGTCGAGAAGCCGTACCGCGAGGCGCTCGCTCTTCCCGAGTCGCTCGAGCGCGACATCCGCGTGAAGAACGCCTACTTCCTGTGGCGCATGATGCCGACGGCGTCGATGCGCTCGCTCGCGATGTCGTCGGGCGGCGCGTTCTCGTACAGCATGGCGGAGGGCTTCGCGCTGCTCGCGGCGGGGCATCCCATCCGTGCCATCCGGGCGTTCCGCCGGCACCGGCGCTCGGGACAGGACGCGTGATGCGCATCGCGTCGCTCACGCTCGACGGGCTCGCGTCGGGACTCGTGACCGACGAGGCGCCGCGCATCGCGTTCGCGCTCGAGTCGGACGTGCCCGGCGAGCAGCTCGCGCGCGCGCGGATCACGTCGGGCGACTGGAGCGTCGAGACGAGCGACCAGGTGGGTACCGTCTACGGCGGGGCGCTCGAGCCCCGCACGGAGTACACGGTGCGCGTCGTCGCGACGGGCACGAGCGGCGCCACGGCCGAGGCGACCGCGACGTTCCGCACGGGTCGCCTCGGCACCCGCTGGACCGCGCGCTGGATCACGGACGCCACCTCCCGCGCCCCGAAGGGCGGCTCGCCGGTGCCGCTCGTGTTCCGTGCGCGAATCGCCGCGCGCCCGGGCCTCCGCCGAGCCTGGATCGAGGCGACGGCGCTCGGTGTCTACGAGCTCGAGCTCGACGGTCGGAAGGTGGGCGACCGCTACTTCGCCCCCGGCTTCACCTCCTACCGCCACCAGCTGCAGTACCAGACGTACGACGTGACGCACCTCGTGGGGGAGGGCTCGATGCTCACGGCGACGGTCGCGGGTGGCTGGGCGGTCGGCTCCTTCACCCACAAGCGCAAGAACCGCATCTACGCCGACCGGCCCGCGCTCTTGCTCGAGCTGCACCTCGCCTACGACGACGGCACGATCGAGACGATCGCGACCGGCCCCGGCTGGGAGGTGAGTGCCGACGGACCGGTGCGGATGGCCGAGTGGTACGACGGCGAGACCTTCGACGCGACCGTGACGCCGGATCAGCAGAGCTGGCGCCCCGCCGATCTCGCGGGGGAGCCCGCGGGGCGCCCGCGCATCCTCGCGGATTACGGCCAGCCCGTACGCGTTCAGGAGGTGCTGCGGCCGGTCGCGCAGACGGTCGCGCCGAGCGGCGAGCTCGTCTACGACCTCGGGCAGAACTTCGCGGGGGTCGTGCGGGCGCGCATCCGGGGCAGCCGCGGTCAGACCGTCGTGTTCCGCCACGCGGAGGTGACAGTCGACGGCGAGCTCTTCGTGAAGTCGTTGCGCACGGCCAAGGCGACCGCGACGTACACGTGCGTCGACGGCGAGCAGACGTATTCGCCGCGCTTCACCTACATGGGCTTCCGCTACGTGGGCGTGACGGGCGTCGACGCCGAGGACCTCGAGCTCGATGCCCTCGTGCTGCACTCGGATCTCGAGCAGACGGGCGACTTCGCGTGCTCCGACGAGCGACTCGACCGGTTGCAGTCGGCGATCCGCTGGGGCGGCCGTTCGAACCTCGTCGACATCCCCACCGACTGCCCGCAGCGCGACGAGCGCGAGGGGTGGACGGGCGACTACGCCGTGTTCGCGTCGACAGCGTCGTACAACTTCGACATGGGGCGTTTCCTCGGCAAGTGGCTGCGTGACGTGAACGCCGAGCAATCGCGCGGGGGCGGCATCCCTATGGTCGTGCCGCGTGCCGGCAACCCGTTCCCGGTGGTCGCGACCGCGGCGTGGGGCGACGTGTGCGTGCTCGCGCCGTGGGCCGAGTACCTCGCTCGCGGCGACCTCGGGATGCTGCGTCGCCAGTACCCGACGATGCGGCGGTTCCTGAAGGCGGCCGCGTGGTGGGCGAGCCTCTTCTCGGTGCGGCCCGACCGTCGCCGCATCTGGCGGTTCCTCTTCCACTTCGGCGACTGGACGGCGCCCGACACGGATGTGAAGGGCTGGCTCCGCCGCGGACGCTGGGTCGCGACGGCCTACCTCGCGAACTCGTACGGCATCGTCGCGCGCATCGCCGAGCTGCTCGGCGAGGACGCGGATGCCCGCCGGTTCCGCGCCGAGCGCGAGCGGGTCATCCGGGCCTACCGCAACGTCTTCACCGACGGCGCGGGCACGCTCGGCACCGAGTTCCAGACGGGCTACGTGCTGCCGCTCGCGTTCGGGATGACCGAGGGCGCCGAGACCGCGCGGATGGCAGACAACCTCGTGCGCCTCATCCGCGACGCGGGAGGGCACCTGCAGACGGGCTTCACGGGCACCCCGTTCATCCTCTTCGCGCTCTCCGACAGCGGGCGGGTCGGCGAGGCGTATGAGCTGCTGCTGCAGACCTCGTGCCCCTCGTGGCTCTACATGGTGGAGTCGGGCGGCACGACGATCTGGGAGCGCTGGGACGCGCTGCGCCCCGACGGCACGGTCAACACGGCCGACCTGCAGACTGGCGAGGACACGGGCGGCATGGTGTCGTTCAACCACTACGCGGCGGGCGCCGTGGGCGATTGGCTGTACCGCCGGGTCGCGGGGCTCGAGCCTCTCGAGGGCGGCTACCGCCGGTTCCGCGTGCGGCCGCTGCCGGGCGGCGGGCTCACGTGGGCGCGGGGCGGCGTGCGCACGCCGTACGGTCGTGCGAGCTCGTCGTGGTCCGTCGACGCGGGCACCTTCGCACTCCGCGTCGAGGTCCCCGTCTCGACCCGCTGCGAGGTCGAGCTCCCCGACGGCACCCACCACGAGGTCGGCTCGGGGACGCACGAGTTCACGTGCGAGTTGCCGAACGCTGCAGCGCTTGCCGACACGCGCCAGGGATGACGGGCGCCCTTCGCCCAGGGCTGCAGCGTGTGACGAAGCGGGCCGGGTCAGGGGGCGTAGCGGGTGACGGGGAACGAGCGGGCGACGAGGGCGCGGAGGTCCTCGAGGGTGCCCGAGACGAGGCCGTGGGCGCGGGCCTGCACAAGCACGTTGCCGATCGCGGTCGCCTCGACAGGGCCCGCGACGACGGGCAGGCCCGTGGCCTCCGCCGTGAGCCGGCACAGCAGCTCGTTCTGCGAGCCGCCGCCCACGAGGTGCACGGTTCGGATGCGCACGCCCGAGAGCTCGGACGCCTTCCGGATCGTCGCGGCGTAGGCCTGCGCGAGGCTCACGAGGATCGAGCGCACGAGTTCCGGTCGCGACGCGGGCGCGCGCAGTCCGCGCTCCGCGAACCACGCCGAGATGCGCTCGGGCATGCCGCCCGGCGCGAGGAACACGGGGTCGTCGGCGTCGAACACCGGCACCTCGCCCGTGACCTGCTCGGCCGCCGCGAGCAGCTCGGCGAGCTCGACGCGCTCGCCCGACTTCTCCCACTCGCGCACCGACTCCGACAGCAGCCACAGGCCCATGACGTTGTGCAGGTAGCGCACGCGCCCGTCGACGCCGCCCTCGTTCGTGAAGCCCGCGAGACGGCTCGCCTCGCTCACGACGGGGCGGTCGAGCTCGACGCCCACGAGCGACCACGTGCCGCACGAGATGTAGGCGACATCGCGGTCTGTCGACGGCACGGCGACGACCGCCGAGGCGGTGTCGTGCGAGCCGACGGCCGTGACCACCGCATCCGTCGCCCCCGTGCCGCGCAGCGCGCTCGGCAGCAGGGGCCCGAGCACGGTGCCGGGGTCGACGAGGGCGCGCGCGAGGTGCGGGGGCAGGTCGAGGCGCTCCATGAGCGCGGTGTCCCAGCGGCCGGTCGAGACCTCGACGAGGCCCGTCGTCGACGCGTTCGTGCGCTCCGCGACCTGCCGGCCGGTGAGCCAGAAGGCGAGCAGGTCGGGGATGAGCAGGAAGCTGTCGGCGCGTTCGAGCGCGCCCGCGAGCCGGTCGGCCGTGAGCTGGAACAGCGTGTTGAACGGCAGGTGCTGCAGGCCGTTGCGGGCGTAAAGCTCGGATGCCGGCACGCGCTCGTGCACGACGTCGACGGCCGCGAGGTTGCGGTCGTCACGATAGGAGTACGGCTCGCCGAGCATCCGTCCGTCTCGCAGGAGCGCGTAGTCGACGGCCCACGAGTCGATGCCTATCGAGAGCAGCCCGGGGGAGCGGCGCACGCCCTCCGCGAGCCCCTCGACGACGTCGCGGTAGAGCTCCGTGATCGACCAGTGCAGCCCGTCGGGCGTGCGCACGGGCGCGTTCGCGAAGCGCGCGACCTCCTCGAGGCGCAGCGCGCCGTCGTCGAGGTGGCCGAGGATGACGCGGCCGCTCGTCGCGCCGAGGTCGACGGCGGCGACGGTGCCCGTGCCGCTCGCGCTCGTGCCGGATGCCATGCCCGCCTACCGCAGGAACGCCGCGGCGACGCCCGCGTCGACCGGGATGTGCAGGCCCGTCGTGTGCGAGAAGTCGGGCCCCGTGACCGCGGCCACCGCGTTCGCGACGTTGTCGGGCAGCACCTCGCGCCCCAGGATCGTGCGCTGGGCGTAGAACTTGCCGAGGTCCTCCTCGGGGATGCCGTAGGTCTTCGCGCGGTTGGCACCCCATCCGGAGGCGAAGATTCCCGAGCCGCGCACGACGCCATCGGGGTTGACCCCGTTGACGCGCACGCCGTGCTCGCCGAGCTCGACCGCCAGCAGGCGCACCTGGTGGGCCTGGTCGGCCTTCGTCGCCGAGTAGGCGATGTTGTTCGGACCCGCGAACACGGCGTTCTTCGACGCGATGTAGACGATGTCGCCGCCCATGCCCTGCTCGATGAGAACGCGCGCGGCGGCCTTCGAGACGAGGAACGAGCCCTTCGCCATGATGTCGTGTTGCAGGTCCCAGTCCTTCTCGGTCGTCTCGAGCAGCGGCTTCGAGAGCGAGATGCCGGCGTTGTTGACGACGAGGTCGACTCCTCCGAAGGCGAGCACGGCATCCGTGATCGCCGCCTCGACCTGCGCGGCGTCGGTCACGTCGACCTGGACTCCGATCGCGACATCCGTGTTCCCGAGCTCGGCGGCGGCGGCCTGCGCCTTGTCGAGGTCGAGGTCGGCGATGACGACGCACGCGCCGTCGGCAGCGAGGCGCGTCGCGATCGCCTTGCCGATGCCGGATGCCGCGCCCGTCACGAAGGCGACGCGCGTCGCGTGCGACTTGGGCTTCGGCATGCGCTGCAGCTTCGCCTCCTCGAGCGCCCAGTACTCGATGCGGAACTTCTCGGCGTCGGAGATGGGCGTGTAGCTCGAGACGGCCTCGGCCCCGCGCATGACGTTGATGGCGTTGAGATAGAACTCGCCGGCCACGCGCGCGGTCTGCTTGTTGGCGCCGAAGCTGAACATGCCGACGCCCGGCACGAGCACGATCGCCGGGTCGGCCCCGCGGATGGCGGGGGAGTCGGCATCCGCGTGGGCCTCGTGGTACGCCGTGTAGTCGGCGCGGTAGGCCTCGTGCAGCTCGCCGAGGCGGGCGATCGCGTCGTCGACGGATGCGTCGGCGGGCAGGTCGAGCAGCAGCGGCTTGACCTTCGTGCGCAGGAAGTGGTCGGGGCAGCTCGTGCCGAGTGCGGCGAGCGCGGGGGCCTTCTCGGAGGCGAGGAACTCGAGCACGCGGGGGTCGTCGGTGAAGTGGCCGACCATGGGCTTGTCGTGACTTGCGAGGCCGCGGATGGTGGGGAACAGGGCGGCGGCCTTCGCGCGACGCTCGGCCTCGGGGAGGGCGGCGTTCGCGGCGACGTGCGCGCCGAACGGGGCGGCGTCGCCGTGCTCGTCGAGGTAGGCCTGCGCGGTGTCGATGATCCAGCGGCTGTTGCTCTCGGCCTCGTCGCTCGTGTCGCCCCATGCCGTGATGCCGTGGCCGCCGAGGATGCAGCCGATCGCCTGCGGGTTGCCCTGCTTGATGGCGGCGATGTCGAGGCCGAGCTGGAATCCGGGGCGGCGCCACGGCACCCAGACGACCCTGTCGCCGAAGGCCCTCTTCGTGAGCTCCTCGCCGTCGGCCGCCGTCGCGAAGGCGATGCCCGCATCCGGGTGCAGGTGGTCGACGTGCGGCGCGTCGACGAGGCCGTGCATGGCCGTGTCGATCGAGGGGGCCGCACCGCCCTTGCCGTGCAGGCAGTAGTCGAAGGCCGCGACCATCTCGTCTTCGCGGTCGATGCCGGGGTAGACGTCGACGAGCGAGCGGACGCGGTCGAGGCGGAGCACGGCGAGGCCCGATTCGGTGAGGGTGCCGAGGTCGCCTCCCGATCCCTTGACCCACAGCAGCTCCACCTGCTCGCCCGTCACGGGGTCGGTCGCGGTGCCCTTCGCGGAGGTGTTGCCGCCCGCGTAGTTGGTGATCCTCGGGTCGGAGCCGAGGCGATTGCTGCGCGCGATGAGCTCGGCGACGGCGGAGTTCGTCATCAGGCGCCCCAGCCCGCCTGCGCGCCACCCTGACGTGCGTCGATGATGCCCTGCGCGTAGCCCGACGCCGCGTACGCCGCCATGGGGTCTGCGGGCAGCCCCTTGGCCTCGCGATACGCCGCGAGGCCGGGGCGCACATCCGTGTAGAAGGCGTCCATGAGGATGCCGTTCGCCGTGAGCACGTCGCCCGCCGCCTGCGCGGCGGCGAGCGCCTCGCGGTCGACGAGCAACGCCCGCGCGGTCATCTCCTGCACGTTGAGCACGCTGCGGATCTGGCCGGGGATCTTGTCCTCGATGTTGTGGCACTGGTCGAGCATGAACGCGACGTCGGAGTCGCGGCCGTACCCGCCGCCCCGCACGACCTCGACGAGGATGCGGAACAGCTGGAACGGGTCGGCCGCGCCCACGATGAGGTCGTCGTCGGCGTAGAAGCGCGAGTTGAAATCGAAGGAGCCGAGCTTCCCGAGCCTCAGCAGCTGCATGACGATGAACTCGATGTTCGTGCCCGGCGCGTGGTGGCCCGTGTCGAGGCACACGACGGCGCGCTCGCCGAGGGCGGACACCTGCGCGTAGGCCGTTCCCCAGTCGGGCACGTCGGTGTGGTAGAACGCGGGCTCGAAGAACTTGTACTCGAGCACGAGGCGCTGCCCGTCGCCGATCCGCTCGTAGATCGTGGCGAGCGAGTCGGCGAGGCGATCCTGGCGGCCGCGGATGTCGTCCTGACCCGGGTAGTTGGTGCCGTCGGCGAGCCAGATCTTGAGGTCGCGGCTGCCGGTCTCGCCCATGATGTCGATGCACGCGTAGTGGTGATCGATGGCCTTCTGGCGGATGGCGGGGTCGCTGTGGGTGAGCGAGCCGAGCTTGTAGACGTCGTCCTGGAAGGTGTTGGAGTTGATGGTGCCGAGCGCGACGCCGTTCTCCTCGGCGTGGCGGGCGAGGTCGGTGTAATCGTCGACCTTGTCCCACGGGATGTGCAGCGCGACGGTCGGCGCGAGGCCCGTGTGACGGTGCACCTGCGCGGCGTCGGAGATCTTCTCGTAGGGGTCGCGCGGCACGCCGGGCTGCGCGAACACCTTGAAGCGGGTGCCGGAGTTGCCGAAGGCCCAGGAGGGGAGCTCGATGGCCTGCTCGTCGAGGAGCGGCGCGATCGAGGTGAGGTCGGTCATGTGTCCCTGCCGTCGTGTGGTTGAAACGATTCACATCCAGGGCTACCGTAGGCCGCACCCGGGAGGGCGTCAAGTCGTCCGCTAGTGTCGCAACCGCGTCCGCCCGGGACGCGGGAGGGGGTGCCGATGGCGGTCTCGATCCGCGATGTGGCCGAGCGCGCCGGCGTCTCCGTCGGGACCGTCTCCAACGTGCTCAACCGTGCCGACCGGGTCTCGGATGCCGTCGTGACGCGTGTGCACGACGCCATCCGCGCGCTCGGCTACGTGCGCAACGACGCCGCCCGCCAGCTGCGCGCCGGACGCTCGAGCTCCGTCGGGCTCGTCGTGCTCGACGCCCGCAACCCGTTCTTCACCGACATCGCCCGCGGCGCCGAGGACGAGGCCGCCGAGCACGGCGTCGCCGTGCTGCTCGGCGACAGCGACGAGAAGCCCGAGCGCGAGGCGGCCTACCTCGACCTCTTCGAGGAGCAGCGCGTGCGCGGGGTGCTCGTCTCGCCGCTCGGCGACATCCGCGAGCGGCTCGAGCGTCTGCGCGCGCTCGGCACCCCGGTCGTGCTCGTCGACCGGATGGCGGAGCAGGGCGCGCTCAGCTCGGTGTCGGTCGACGACCACGCGGGCGGGCGCACGGCCGTCACGCACCTGCTCGAGCAGGGACGCCGCCGCATCGCGTTCGTCGCGGGGCCGCTCGCGATCCGCCAGGTGGCCGATCGTCTCGCGGGCGCGCGCCAGGCCGTCGAGGCGGTGCCGGGTGCCACGATCGAGGTGCTCGAGGGCGCCGCGCTCTCGGTGCTCGAGGGGCGCCGGATGGGGGAGGAGCTCCTCGCACGGGCGCCCGCGGAGCGACCCGAGGCCGTCTTCGCCGCCAACGACCTGCTCGCCGTCGGCCTCCTGCAGGCGCTCGTCATGCGCGGCGAGGTGCGCGTGCCCGAGGACGTCGCGATCGTCGGCTTCGACGACATCGACTTCGCCGCGGCGACCGTCGTGCCGCTCAGCTCCATCCGCCAGCCGAGCCGGCTCATCGGCCAGACGGCACTGCGCATCCTGCTCGAGGAGGCGGACGACCCGGGCCTCGCGCCGCGGCAGGTCGTGTTCCAGCCCGAGCTCGTCGTGCGGGAGTCGAGCGCTGTCCGCCCGACCTCAGGTGCATGATGGTGCCGTGAGCGACATCACCTCCCCAGAGCCGAAGCCGCAGCCCACCCCGGCGAACAAGGACGAGACCCCGGCGGATGCGGCAGAGCGGCGCGTGCGCCGCGGCACCGTGATCGCCGGCGCCGTCACGCTGCCGCTCGTCACGCTCGGCGTCGTGCTGCTCGCGGTGCCGCTCGCGGTCTGGTACCTGAGCACCGTCATCCGCACCCTCGTCGTCGTGGTCGCCAACATCGTGAGCGGCAGCGGCGCCGCGAAGGACGCCAACTCGACCCTCGGTCAGATCGACCCCGCGGCGCTCGGCGGCGTCACCCTCGGGTTCGCGATCGTCGGGGCCGTGTTCGTCGTCGCCGCGTGGCTCTTCAGCTTCTTCGTGCTGCGCGCGCATCGCGTCGAGCGCCCCGGCTACGTCACGGGCTTCGGCATCACCGTGGGGCTCGTCATCGCGACCGTGCTCACGGCGACGGTCGGCGCCCTCACGGGCTTTCTGTTCGGCTCCGCCCGCACGGTCGGTCAGGTGCTCGGCAACGCGGCCCTCAGCATCGCGCTCACGGGGCTCGGCGCGGTCGCCGTGACCGTCGCGACCGGCATCGTCGTGTGGCTCTGGATGGGCAGGATCTTCCAGGCGACTCAATCGCCGACGCGGTGAGCCTCGAGGAACTCGTAGAGCTCGCGGTCGTCGACGCCCGGGTAGGTGCCCGAGGGCAGCGGGCTGAAGATGTGCGCGTGCACCTTCGCGCTCGTCCAGGCCTTCCCCGCCCAGCGTGAGGCGAGCTCGCTCGGCGGACGCTTGCAGCAGCTCGCATCCGGGCACCGCGACTGCTCCCGCCGCGTCGCCTCGCGACCCCGGAACCACTTCGAGTCGCTGAAAGGCACCCCGATCGTGATCGAGAACTCGTCGGTCGCGCTCGTGCCGGTCTGCGCCGACTCGAAGAACGTGCCCTCGGGGGTATCGGTGTACTGGTAGAACTCGGTCGTGCGATTGGTGCGCGCGAAGGCCGTGCGCGCGGCCCAGTACCGGCATACGATCTGGCCCTCGACGCCGCCCGTGACGTCCTTCGGCAGCCGCAGGCGGTCGTTCTCGTAGGCTTTCGCGACCGAGCCGTCGTCGGCCACGCGCAGGAAGTGCACGCGCATGTCGAGGTGCGCCGTCGCGAGGTTCGTGAAGCGCAGGGCGGCGGCCTCGTGCGTGACACCGAACGCGTCGCGGAAGTCCTCGATCGCGATGTCGCGATCCTGCTTCGCCTGGGCGAGGTGGCGCACGGCGTGCGCACGCGGCATGAGGCACGCGGCGGCGAAGTAGTTGATCTCGAGCCGCTGCTGCAGGAACTCGGCGTAGTCACGCGGGGGCTGGTGCTCGAGCAGCCGGTGCGCGATCGCCTGCAGCGCCATCGAGCGCAGGCCGTGGCCGCCCGGGATCGACGCGGGCGGCAGGTAGATGCGCCCGTTCTCGAGATCGGTCACCGAGCGGGCCGAGTGCGGCAGGTCGTGCACGTGCACGAGCTCGAATCCGAGCCGGTGCGCGGCGAGCGCGACCTGCCGATGGGTGACGGCCCCGCCGTCGTAGCCGACATCGCGCATGACGCCTTCGGCGAGCTCCTCGATCGAGGCGATGTGGTTGTCCGCCTCGCGCATGCGCGCCCGCAGCTCGGTGTTGGCGCGACGCGCCTCCTCGGGCGTCGCGATCTTCTCGCGCGAGCGCCTGTCGAGCTCGCGGTGCAGACCCACGAGCGCCTCGAGCACATCGTCGGGCATCGAGCGCCCGGGGCGCACGGCGGGCAGGCCGGTCTCGGCGTAGAGGGCGCCCGACTGCGCGCGCTCGAGTTCGATCTCGAGCGCCGCGCGCGGCGTCGGGGGAGCGTCGTCGAGCAGCTCGCCGACGGCGATGCCGAGGTGCGCGGCGATGGCCGAGAGCAGCGACAGCCGGGGCTCCCGCTTGCCGTTCTCCATGAGGGAGAGCTGGCTCGCCGACACCCCCACGGCGTCGCCCAGCTCGCCGAGGGTGAGGTCGGCGGCCGTGCGGAAGTGGCGCATCCGCTGGCCCAGGGTCGAGAGATCCGGCATGAATGCACGATATGGCAAATTGTGCCGATATTTCTAACCGTGTGGGCGTTCAGCGCCCCATGACCTCCGTCAGAGTGGAATCACGCCGATTCTTACAGGAGGACACCATGGCAGCGTCGCCCACGCCCGTCGCCCCGATCCGCTCGCTCGACGAGTGGGTCGCCGAGAACGTCGAACTGCTGCAGCCGGATCGCGTCGTCTGGATCGACGGCTCGCGTGCGCAGCTCGACGGCCTCCTGCGCGAGATGGTCGACGAAGGGCGCATCATCCGCCTCAACGCCGAGCTCCGGCCGTACAGCTTCCTCGCGCGCAGCGATCCCGACGACGTCGCGCGCGTCGAGGCGCGCACCTTCATCTGCTCCGAGCGCGAAGCGGATGCCGGTCCCACCAACAACTGGCGTGAGCCGGAGGCCATGCGCGCCGAGCTCGACGAGCTCTTCGCGGGCGCCATGCGCGGCCGCACCATGTACGTGCTGCCGTTCTCGATGGGGCCCGTGGGCGGCGCCCTGTCGCGGTACGGCGTGCAGCTGACCGACTCGGCCTACGTCGTCGCGTCGATGTCGATCATGACGCGCGTGGGCGACGCCGTGCTCGACCGCATCCGCGCCGGCGCGCGCTGGGTCGCCGCCCTGCACTCGGTCGGCGCACCCCTCGAGGAGGGGCAGGAGGACGTGGCGTGGCCCTCCAACCCGGTGAAGTACATCTGCCACTTCCCGGAGTCGCGCGAGATCGTGTCGTTCGGGTCGGCCTACGGCGGCAACGCGATCCTCGCGAAGAAGTCGTTCGCGCTGCGCATCGCATCCGTCATGGCGCGCGATGAGGGGTGGCTCGCCGAGCACATGCTGCTGCTGCGCGTCACCGACCCGCGCGGGCGTCGCTTCCACATCGCGGCGGCGTTCCCCTCGGCGTGCGGCAAGACCAACTTCGCGATGCTGCGCTCGAGTCTCCCGGGGTGGGAGATCGAGACCCTCGGCGACGACATCGCGTGGCTCGCGCCCGGATCCGACGGGCGACTGCGCGCCATCAATCCCGAGGCCGGCTTCTTCGGCGTCGCGCCCGGAACGGGCCCCGACACGAACCCGACGGCGATCGACACCGTGTGGGGGAACACCATCTTCACGAACGTGGCGCTGCGCCCCGACGGCGACGTCTGGTGGGAGGGCCTCACCTCGACTCCGCCGGAGGGCCTCCTCGACTGGCGCGGTGAGCCGTGGTCGCCCGCGAGCGGCACGCCCGCAGCCCATCCGAACTCGCGCTTCACGGTGGCGGCCGCGCAGTGCCCCTCGATCGCGCCCGACTGGGACGACCCGAACGGCGTGCCGATCGACGCGATCATCTTCGGCGGGCGGCGCGCCACCAATGTGCCGCTCGTCGTGGAGGCGCGCGACTGGGAGCACGGCGTCTTCCTCGGCGCGACGATCGCATCCGAGCGCACCGCCGCGGCCGAGGGCGCCGTCGGCGAGCTGCGCCGCGACCCCTTCGCGATGCTGCCGTTCTGCGGCTACAACATGGGCGACTACTTCCAGCACTGGCTCGAGGTCGGCCAGCGCCTCCGCCGCACGGGCGGCGTGCCCGCCGTCTACCAGGTCAACTGGTTCCGCAAGGACCCGGAGGGCGAGTGGCTGTGGCCCGGCTTCGGCGAGAACGGCCGCGTGCTCGCGTGGATCATCGAGCGCATCGCGGGCGAGGCGGCCGCATCCGACACCCCGCTCGGCAAGGTGCCCTCGGTCGGCGGTATCGACTACCGCGCCGCGGGAGTGAGCGACGAGCAGTGGCAGGAGCTGTTCCGCATCGACGAGCAGGCCCTGCTCGCCGAGGCCGACGACACGGCGGACTTCCTCGAGCAGCTCGGCGACAGGCTGCCGGATGCGATCCGCCGCCAGCTCGCGGGCCTCCGCGAGCGCCTCGGAGCGCCCGCGTCGACGAAGGCGGTCGCGTGAGCTTCGTCCTCGGCACCGCCGTCCCCGACCGCAACCTCGCCCTCGAGCTCGTCCGCGCGACCGAGGCGGCCGCCATCCGCGCGTCCGCGTTCATCGGCCACGGCGACAAGAACGCCGCCGACGGCGCGGCCGTGGATGCCATGCGCGCGTTCCTCGGCACGGTCGCGTTCCGCGGCACCGTCGTGATCGGCGAGGGGGAGAAGGACCGCGCCCCCATGCTCTTCAACGGCGAGGTCGTCGGCACGGGCGACGGCCCCGAGTGCGATATCGCCGTCGACCCGATCGACGGCACCGCGCTCACCGCCGCGGGCCGCCCGAACGCGATCTCGATGATCGCGGCCTCCGATCGCGGCACGACGCTCGACGCCTCGAGCGTCTTCTACATGGACAAGATCGTGACCGGTCCCGCGGGCGTCGGCGTCGTCGACATCCGCCGGCCGATCGCCGACAACCTGCGCGCGCTCGCCACGGCCTCCGGCAAGAAGGTCGGGGACCTCGCCGTGGGCGTGCTCGACCGGCCGCGGCACGAGGGGCTCGTGGCCGACATCCGCGCAGCGGGTGCGGGTGTGCGCCTGCTGCTCGACGGGGACGTCGGCGGCGGCATCGCGGCCGCATCGCTCGACGGCGATCTCGACATGTGCGTCGGCATCGGCGGCAGCCCGGAGGGGGTCGCGACGGCGTGCGCCGTGAAGGCGCTCGGCGGGCTCATCCAGGGGCGGCTCGTGGCGGGCGACGACGCGGAGCGCGCGCGGGGCGAGGCCGCGGGGCTGCTCTTCGACCACGTCTACGAGGCCGACGACCTCGTGCGCGGCGACAACACCTTCTTCGTGGCGACGGGCGTAACCGATGGCGCGCTGCTCGAGGGCGTGCGCAAGCTCGGCCCCGTCATCCGCACGGAGTCGATCGTCGTGCGCGGAGCATCCGGAACCGTGCGTCGCATCACCGCGGACTACCGCGCCGAGCGCTGGGAGTGACCCCGGGATCCGCCGTGCCGTGATTGTCAGACAATCTGGTATTGTCTGACAATCATGCGAGCGACGGATGCGGCGGGCACCACGGGTGCCGTGCGGCCGGATGCCGTGGTCGCCTCCCTGCGCACCGCGATCCTCGCGGGCACGATGGAGCCCGGCTCGGTCGTGACCGAAGCGCTCGTCTCGGACACCTTCGGCGTCGCCCGCCCGACGGCGCGCATCGCGATCGACCGGCTCGTCGCCGAGGGCATCCTCGAGCGCGAACCGCACCACGCGGCGCGTGTGAAGCGGCTCGGCCGCGACGACATCGCCGACCTTTTCGCGGCCCGCGCGGCCGTCGAGTCGGCCGCCGTCGAGCTGCTCGCGGGCACCGCGCGCGTGCCGGCCGACGCATCCGCCGCCCACGAGCGGCTGCTCGGACTCGAGGCCGACGCCTCGTACTGGGCGATCGACCTCGCGTTCCACCGCGCCCTCGTGCAGGGCGCGCCCTCGACGCGGCTGCCGCGGCTGCACGATCAGCTCATGGGTGAGATCGAGTTCGCGCTCGCCCAGGTCGACGCGCACCGCCTGCGCTCGACGCGCGAAGTCGCGGCCGAGCACGGGCGCATCCTCGACGCCGTCGCCGCGGGCGACGCGGCGCTCGCCGAGCACCTCACCCGCAGCCACATCCTCGCGTCGCGCGACCGCCTGCTCGCGCACTTCGACACGCAACACGGAAGGTGACCCCGGTGGTCAAGCGCCAGTTCCCCCGTCCGGTCGAGATCCTCGAGCTGATGAAGTTCAAGAAGCCCGAGCTCGACGGCAAGAAGCGCCGTCTGAACCAGGCGCTCACGATCTACGACCTGCGCGACATCGCCAAGCGCCGCACCCCGAAGGCCGCGTTCGACTACACCGACGGCGCCGCGGAGGGCGAGCTCTCGCTCGCGCGCGCTCGCCAGGCGTTCGAGGACGTCGAGTTCAGCCCCCGCATCCTGCGCCCCGCGACCGACGTCGACACGAGCTCGACGATCCTCGGCGGGCCATCCGCCTACCCGTTCGCCATCGCGCCGACGGGCTTCACGCGCCTCATGCAGGCCGAGGGTGAGATCGCCGGTGCGGGCGCCGCGGGCGCCGCCGGCATCCCGTTCACGCTCTCGACGCTCGGCACCACCTCGATCGAGGCCGTCAAGGCCGCGAACCCCGACGGGCGCAACTGGTTCCAGCTCTACGTCATGCGCAACCGCGACATCTCGTACGGGCTCGTCGAGCGCGCCGCCGCCGCGGGCTTCGACACGCTGCAGTTCACCGTCGACACCCCCGTCGCAGGCGCGCGCCTGCGCGACAAGCGCAACGGCTTCTCGATCCCGCCGCAGCTCACGGTCGGCACGATCATCAACGCGATCCCGCGGCCGTGGTGGTGGTTCGACTTCCTCACGACGCCGAAGCTCGAGTTCGCGTCGCTCTCGACGACGGGCGGCACGGTCGGCGAGCTGCTCGACGCCGCCATGGACCCGACGATCTCCTTCGACGACCTCGACATCATCCGCGGCATGTGGCCCGGCAAGATCGTGGTCAAGGGCGTGCAGAACCTCGAGGACGCGAAGCTGCTCGCCGCGCGCGGTGTCGACGGCATCGTGCTCTCCAACCACGGCGGCCGCCAGCTCGACCGCGCGCCCATCCCGTTCCATCTGCTGCCGGATGTCGTGCGCGAGGTGGGCCGGGACGTCGAGATCGGCGTCGACACGGGCATCATGAACGGCGCCGACATCGTCGCGTCGGTCGCGCTCGGCGCGAGGTTCACGATGATCGGCCGCGCCTACCTCTACGGCCTCATGGCCGGCGGTCGCGCCGGTGTCGACCGCGCGATCGCGATCCTCACGAGCGAGATCGTCCGCACGATGAAGCTGCTCGGCGCCTCCACCCTCGCCGAGCTCGAGCCGGCCCACGTGACCCAGCTCGAGCGCCTCACGCCCCGTCCCCGCCCCGCCGAGTAGGCGTCCTCCCGCTCAGCGGGCGGCCGCGATGACGCGGTGCAGCGCGCCGCGGAGCGACTCGAGCTCGGCGAGGCTCATGTCGAGGCGGTCGACCACGCGAGGAGGGATGGTCTCGGCCGTCGCCCGCAGGGCGGCGCCGGCATCCGTCGTCGAGATCTCGAGCACGCGCTCGTCGTCGACGCTGCGGCGACGCGCGACGTAGCCGAGAGCCTCGAGGCGCTTGAGCAGCGGGGAGAGCGTCGCGGGATCGAGCTGCAGCTCGTCGCCGAGCTCGCGCACCGAACGAGGGCTCCGCTCCCAGAGGGCGAGCATCACGAGGTACTGCGGATGCGTGAGGCCGAGCGGCTCGAGGAGGGGACGGTAGATCGCGTTGACGCTGCGCGAGGCGACGGCGAGTGCGAAGCACACCTGGTTCTCGAGGGCGAGCACGTCGGGGGAGTCGGACATGGACCCATCGTACGGAATTAATTAGTACACTAATGGTTGTGACACGAACGGATGGCGAGGAGCGCGCCGACGGCTTCAGCCGCGGCAACGACTTCGCGGGCGGCTCCGGCTTCTTCAACCGCCTCAACCGCCGGCTCTTCCCCTGGCTCGGCCCGCCGCCGCTCGGCCCCTACGACCAGCCGGTTCCGGCCCCCGCACGCGAGCGCGGCTGCCCGCTGTGCGGCCACCCGATGGTCGAGCACACCAAGGGCGTGAGCGACGGGCGCACGCTGCTCTACTGCCCCGAGGGGTGAACGGCGCGGCGCGGGTCAGCCGATCGCGACGGGCTCGCGCGTGGGGACGTTCGCCGAGAGCTGGCTGCGCACGAGAGGCAGCGCGCGCGCGAGCGAGGTCGCGATGCGCTCCTCGAGGTCGTCGGAGGTCACGCGGTAGTCGGTGAAGTCGCGCTCGTTGGCGAAGATGCCGAGCGGCAGGGTGAGCGCCTGGAAGAACCCGAAGAGCGGGCGCATCTGGTGCTCGACGAGCAGGGCATGACGGTCGGAGCCGCCCGTCGCCGTGAGCACGACGGGGGTGTCGACAAGGGCGTACTGCTCGACGTAGTCGAAGAACAGCTTGAACAGCCCGGAGTAGGTGGCGCGGTAGGCGGGGGAGCCGACGACGAGCACATCGGCCGTCTCGACGGCCTCGAGTGCCTGCTGGGCGGCCGGTCCGAGGTGCGGGCGGTGGCCCCCGGCCGCGAGGGCGGGGAGCACGCTCGCGAGCTCGACGACCTCGACCTGCGCATCGAGCGTGTCGGCGAACGCCTCCGCGACGCGGCGCACGAGCGCGGTCGTGCGCGACGGGTCGGTGGGGCTCCCGCTCACCCCGATGACGCGGATCGTGGCGCTCATGCCTCGCCCCTCCTCCCGCCGCGAGTCTCACGGCGCCTTGCGATCCTGTCACCGCGGTGCGTCGGCGGGTTCCAATGCGACCCGCGGTTGCATTCCGTGACGTCGTGTTGCAGCCCGCACGGGTACCGCGAGCGAGCGGGCGCATCGTGCGCGCGGGCAGGATGGGGTGCATGATCTCGACGCGACTCGCCACGGAGCTGCGCGAGGCGGGCCTCGTGTGGACCCCCGCCTCCGGCGACGCCTTCCAGATCGAGGGCGGGGAGTTCGAGGGCGACGTCTTCACGGTGAGCGACATGACGATCGAGGCCCACCACTATCCGACGGGATCGGTGCTCGGTTTCAACGGCACGACGGAGTGGGCGCTCGACTCGGTCGCCCTCGACGACGCGCTGCGGCTCCCGCGCGAGGAGCAGCTGCGCGACCTCTTGGGGGGATCCTTCCGCTGCCTCGACCGCATCCCGCAGGGGGCCGGCGCCCGCTACCGAGTGACGACCGAGCGGAACGGGATCGTCGGCGTCTTCGAGGCCGACGATGCCACGGAGGCGTACGGCGAGGCCCTGCTCGCCCTCATCCGCGCCGCCGGCTGACGCCCGAGCGCGGGTCAGTCGCCTGAGCCGTCGGCGCCGAGCGCGGCGCGATTCGAGGGCGGCAGCTCGACGTCGTCGGCGGGAACCGACTCGCGCTGCCCGAGGTAGAGCCCCGAGATGTGCCGATAGGCGGGTGTGAGGAACGCGAGCGCGGCCGCGAGCACCATGACGAGGCCGGCCACGAGGAACACGAGCGCGATGCCGCGCGCCGCCCCGTCGCCGAGCAGCCATCCCCACGTCTCGCCGCCGGAGCCCTCCATGTACGGGATGATGAGGAACTCGGCGATGGGCGCGATGAGGAACGCCGTGATGGGTGCCGCCGCCGACTCGAACGCCGCGGCGAAGCCGAAGACGCGCCCCTGGGTCGCGAACGGCACGACCTTCTGGATGACCGTCTGCTCAGAGGCCTCGACCGCCGGGATGAGCATCATGTAGAGCCAGATGCCGCCCGCGTAGAGCCACCACCAGTCGCGGATGGTGAAGAGTGCGCCGATGAGGCCCATGACCATCACGAGCAGCAGCATCGTGCGGATGGGGTTGCGGCCGAGCCCGAACTTGGCGATCACGATGCCGCCGATGATGAAGCCCGTCGAGGTCACGCCGAGCACGACGCCCCACAGCTCGACGGGGAACAGCTCGAGGCCGTACGGGTCCATGAGCGCCATGTAGACGCCGCCGATGAGGTTGTTGAACGTCGAGAAGATGATGAGCGCGAAGAGTCCCGTCGCGGCGCGCACGGCCATGACGCTGCCGCGCAGGTCGACGATCCCGGTGCGCGTGGGGTCGCGCACGGGCTCGTCCTCGGGCACGTGCAGGAACAGCAGGTGCACGAGCGCGGCCGCCGTGAGCACGAGCGCGATCGCGAGCGTCCAGCCCATGCCGAGCCAGCCGATCGAGAGGCCGCTGAAGACGCTCGTGACGGTGAACGCGAGCCCCTGCACCGTGCCGACCATGCCGTTGGCGTTGGCGTGCCGCTCCTCGGGCACCAGGAGGGTGACCGTGGTCGAGAGCGCGATGTTGCGCATGTTCTCGACCACGCCGCCGATCAGGATGATCGTCGTGAAGAACCAGAAGGCGGGGCCGCCGATGTCGACGAGCTGCGACTCCGGGTAGAGCAGGTAGAGCCCGCCCGCGATGCCGAAGGCGATGAGCGTGACGACGCTCGCGAAGACCATGACACGGTGCTTGCGGTGGCGGTCGACGATCGTGCCGAACACCATCGAGAAGAGCGCGAGCAGCAGCATGTAGGCGCCGCCGATGATGCCGGTCGCCAGCACCGAGCGGGTCTCGAGGTACACCCAGAAGGTCAGCGCGAACCAGAGGTAGCTCGTCGTGACGTTGGCGATGCCCGTGTTGACGAGCACCTGGAGGAAGGTTCGCACCGGGTCAGGGTAGCCGGAAACCGCCGACATGTGAACAGCGTCCACATGCCGACGGCGTGTCGGCCGATCAGGCGGCGGAGCCGTCCCCGGATGCCGTGGGCGGCGTCGGGGCGATCGGCGCGCGTGCGCCGCGCCGCGCGAAGAAGACGAGCACCGCGACGCCGATCGCGAGCAGCACGAGCCACGGGAGCGCGACTCCGATGCCGACCGCGACGCCCGCCCAGAACCCGACGAAGGCGTCCCATCCGGCGACGAGGCCCTCCCAGAAGGTCGTGGGTCCCTCGGGCGGCGGGGCGAGCCCCTCGGCGCGCAGCGTCAGCGTGATGGTCGACATCGCGACCTGGTCCTCGAGGGCCCGCTGCTCGGCCTCGAGCGACTCGAGCTGCGCTCGGCGGTCGGAGATCGCGGTCTCGAGCGAGATGAGGTCGGCCGTGGTCTCGGCCGTCGCGAGCCACGTCGTGAAGCGCGCGATCGAGGCCTGGAGGGTCGTGATCCGGCTCTCGAGGTCGCGCTGCCGCTCGCCGACCGAGACCGTCGAGAAGTCGGTCTGGTCGACCGATCCGAGCTCGTCGAAGCGCTCGCGCACCTCCTCGACGCGGTCGGCGGGGACGCGCAGCGTGAGCGTCGCGCTGCCGGCGTCGCCGTCGCGCGGGGCGTACTCGGTGCGCGCGTCGACGCGCCCGCCGACCGACGACGCGATCTCGGTCGCCTTCGCGGCTGCCGCGATCGGGTCGTCCGCGGTGACGGTCACGGTGCCGGTGATGACGAGCGCCCGGTCCTCGGGGCTCGCGCCCTCGTCGGCGGCGTCGCGCTCGGCGCCGTCGACGGCCTGCGGCGCGAGCGGTGCGCCCGCGGAGCCCGCCTGATCGGATGCGCTCGAGAGTCCGGCGGAGCATCCGCTGAGGGCGAGGGTGGCCGCAGCGAGCGCGGCGAGGACGGCTGCTGTGCGGGGGATGTGCCTCATGGTCGCCACGCTAGGGAGCGCCGGATGCGAGCACCACCCAACTTTCGTCACGATTCGGTCGTCATCCGGTCACGATCGCATCACGCGGGAGGCGCGGGGCCCGCCGTGTCAAGCCCGTGCCGTCGCGCGCGCATCCGCGGTTGCATGGATGATGCGGGCGGCGAACCGGCCGCCCGCGCCACGCCTGCCACGAGGAGGACGACATGGGTTTCATGGACGACGCGAAGGACGCGGCCGAGGCCACGGGCAAGAAGATCGGCGAGTGGGCCGACGACACCAAGGAGCGCGTCTCGGACAAGGTCGACGAGGTCAAGGCCGACGCCGATGTGAAGCGCGCCGAGGCGGACCGCGACCGCGTGCACGCGAAGAACGAGTACAAGGAGAGGCTGCGCGAGGACTGAGGCCCCGCAGCGGCTCCACGCCACCCCGTGCCCCGCTAGCCTCGGGGCATGGGGTGGAATCCGTTCCGGCGCGCGCCGCGACTGCACATCGCGCGCGACGAGGGCGAGGGTCCCGTGGCCGTGTTCCTGCACGGCATCGCGGCGTCGTCGGTCACCTGGACCTACGTCGTGCCGCTCCTCGCCGACCGCTACCGCTGCGTGTGCATCGACCTGCTCGGCTTCGGCGACTCCCCCATCCCCGAGAAGGCCGAGTACACGCTGAAGGAGCACGTGGACGCCGTCGCCCGCACGATCGACGGGCTGCGACTCCGGGAGCCCTTCGTGCTCGTCGGCCACTCGATGGGCGCCCTCATCGCCACGCGCTACGCGGCGCGCAACCCGAAGCGGGTGCGGCGGCTCGTGCTCGTGAGCCCGCCCATCTACGTCAACCCGTCGGCTCTCTCGGATGACCGCGACCGCCTCGTGCAGGACTTCTACCTCAAGGCGTACCGCTACATCCGCGACAACCGCGAGTTCACGCTGCGCAACGGCGGCATCGTGGGCAACCTGCTGCAGATCCCGAAGTTCCTCGACATCAACGAGCGCACCTGGGTGCCGTTCGTCAAGTCGCTCGAGCACACGATCGAGTCGCAGACGACCATCAGCGATCTCGCGGCACTGCGGATGCCGGTCGAGATCGTCACGGGGACGCTCGACGAGTTCACCTCGCCGGGGGGCATCCGCATCGCGGAGCGGCTACGCGGCGTGACGGTCACACGCGTGCGCAGCGCGGACCACGTCATCGGCAAACGTCTCGCGCGCGCGGTCGCCGCGGCGGTCGACGACGACGGGTAACGTCGTCCTCATGCGTCACAACTCCCTCGGCCGTACGGGCCGCAACGTCTCCGCGATCGGCCTCGGAACCTGGCAGCTCGGCGCCGACTGGGGTGAGGTGAGCGAGGGCGACGCGCGCGCCGTGCTCGACGCGAGCCTCGCATCCGGCATCACCTTCTACGACACCGCCGACGTCTACGGCGACGGGCGCAGCGAGTCGATCATCGGCGCATGGCGGCGCGACCACCCGGATGCCGACATCACCGTCGCGACGAAGATGGGCCGCCGTCTGCCGCAGGTGCCCGAGAACTACGTCATGGCCAACTTCCGTGCGTGGACCGACCGCAGCCGCCGCAACCTCGGCGTCGACACGCTCGACCTCGTGCAGCTGCACTGCCCGCCGACGCCCGTCTACTCGAGCGACGCGGTCTTCGACGCCCTCGACACGCTCGTCGAGGAGGGCGTGATGGCGAACTACGGCGTGAGCGTCGAGACGGTCGACGAGGCGCTCACGGCGATCGCGCGCCCAAACGTCGCGACCGTGCAGATCATCCTGAACGCCTTCCGCCTCAAGCCGCTCGATGAGGTGCTGCCGGCCGCACGGGAGGCGGGCGTGGGCATCATCGCGCGCGTGCCGCTCGCGAGCGGGCTGCTCTCGGGCCGTTACACCCACGAGACGACGTTCGCCGAGGACGACCACCGCAGCTACAACCGGCACGGCGAGGCCTTCGATCAGGGCGAGACGTTCTCGGGCGTCGACTTCGACGAGGGCGTCGAGGCGGCGCGCGAGTTCTCGAGGCTCGCAGCGGATGCGGGGGTCGCGCCTGCCGCGGCCGCGCTCGCATGGGTGTCGCAGCTGCCCGGCGTCTCGACGGTCATCCCGGGCGCGCGGAACGTCGCCCAGGCGGAGTCGAACGCCGCCGCCGGCTCGGTCGACGACCTCGGCGACGACTTCCGCGCCGCCGTGCGCGAGCTCTACGACCGCCGCTTCCGCGCGGCGATCCACGCGCGCTGGTGACCGCTCAGGCGAACAGGGTCGCGACGCCCGCGAGGTAGGCGTCGCGGTCGAACGCGGGCACGAGCGTCGACTGCACGACGCAGCCTTGGACGAGGCCCATGAAGACGGGGGTCATGAGGCGCGCCCACGCCACGGCGTCGTCCGCGGTGGCGCCGTGCGCCTCGCGCCGCCACTGAGCGAGGTAGCCCTCGATCGCCGCGCGCACGCGCGCGAAGACGACGTCGACGAAGCCCGACATCTCGTCGTCGTGCACGGACTCTCCCCACACCTGCAGCAGCAGGCGGGCGTCGACGGAGTCCTCCCGGAACCCGTCGGTGAGCAGACGGATGAGCTCGGCCGGGGCGGGGAGGGGCGGATGCGCCATGCGCTCCGCGATGTCGCCGAGCCGGTGGCTGAGCACGCGCTCGGCGACGGCGGCGGCGATCTGCTGCTTCCCGGGGAACTGGAGGTAGATGGCGCCCGCCGAGAGGCCCGACTCCCGGATGATGTCGGCCATCGAGGTGCGCTGGAACCCGCGCTGCGAGAAGCACCGCAGGGCCGCGTCGAGCACCTGCTCGCGCCGGGAGGCGCGGTGCGCGTCGGACACCTTGGGCATAGCGGGAGTCTAAGGTGCGGTGATATAAAGAACGAGCATTCGTTTTTCTAGATCGGAGCCACCATGTCCCCGGCACCCGCCTCTCCCACCCCCTGGGCGCGCGTCGTCGCCCTCGGCCTCGGCGTCGCCCTCGTGGTCGGCGTGCTCGTCGCGGCCTTCTCCTGGCCGGTGACGGCATCCGAGCCGCGGCAGCTGCCCGTCGCCCTCGTCGCGCCGGATGCCGTGGCCGAGCAGCTCGAGGACGCCCTCGCCGCGCGCGCGGAGGGCGCCCTCGACATCCGTCCCGCCGCCGACCGCGACGAGGCGGTGATGCTCATCGAGACGCGCGAGGTGTACGGCGCGATCGTCGTGGGCGAGACGCCCGAGGTGCTCGTGACGTCCGCCGGCAGCGCCCCGGTCGCGCAGCTGCTCACGGCGATGGCGACGCCGCTCGAGGCCCAGCTGCAGCAGGCCGCCGACGCGCAGGCGGCCGCGATGGGGGCGCCCGCCGCGCCCGATGTCGTGGTCGCCGTGACCGACGTCGTCCCGCTCGTCGAGGCCGACCCGCGCGGTGCGGGCCTCACCGTGTCGGCGTTCCCGCTCGTGCTGGGCGGGATGGCGGGCGGCATCGTCATCGGCCTCGCCGTCGCCGGCTTCTGGCGACGGATGGCGGCCCTCGCGGTGTACGCGCTCGCGGGCGGCTTCGTGACGGCGGCCGTGCTGCAGGGGTGGTTCCAGGTGCTCCCGGGCGACTACCTGCTCAACTCCCTCACCTTCGCGCTCGCCTTCGCGGCGATCGGCGCGCCCATCGTGGGGTTCGTCGCCGTGCTGGGGCGGCCGGGCGCCGCGCTCGGCCCGATCGTGTTCCTGCTCTTCGCGAACCCGATCTCCTCGGCCGCGCAGCCGGTGCAGTTCCTTCCCGAGCCGTGGGGCGCGGTCGGCCAGTGGTTCCCGCCGGGGGCCGCGGCGACCCTCCTGCGCGATGTCACCTACTTCCCGGCTGCCGACGCGACGTTCCCCTGGCTCGTGCTCGCGGGGTGGACCGTGGGAGGCGTCGTGCTCGCGGCGCTCGGGACGCTGCGGCGACCGCGCCGTGCCGCGGGCGCGGACGCTCCGGAGGAACCTGCGCTCGCCGCGGCCTGAGCCGCCGCCTGAGCCGCCCGCAGCTCAGCTCGGGGAGATCGACACGGGTTCCGTGTCGGGGATCGGGCTCGCGTCGCGACCGCGCAGATCGGGCGCCGCGCGACGGAACACCATCGGCACGAGGAACCCGACGAGGGCGAAGACCGCCGCCGCGACGAACCCGCCGTCGGGCCCGTAGCCGTCGATGAGGAAGCCCGCGACGGCCGAGCCGAGCGCAGCGCCGATCAGCTGGCCCGTGCCGACCCAGCCATAGGCCTCGGCGGTGTCGGAGAACTTCACCGTCGCCGACACGATCGAGAACATCACCGCGAGCGCCGGGGCGATGCCGAGGCCCGCGATGACGAGCGTGGCCGAGATCGACCAGAACTCGAAGGCGAACACGGCGAGCACGGAGCCCACGAACACGATGAGCATGCGGCGGGCGAGCGCCCACGGCCCGATGGGCACGTGGCCGAAGCCGAGGCCGCCCGCGAGGGAGGCGACCGCCCAGATGCCGAGCACGATGCCCGCCTCCGCGCCGCCCTCGCCGAAGGTCGCGACGACGCCCGTCTCGATCGCGGCGCACGATCCGACGAGCAGGAACCCCGTGACGGTCGAGAGCAGCACCGCGGGGCGCTTGAGCACGACCCCGAAGCGGCGCTTCGAGCGCGGGATGCGCACGCGGCCGAGCTCGGGGGAGGAGATGAACCACGCGCCGCCCCCGACCAGGAAGACGACGGAGAGGAAGATGCCCGCGACCGTCGACACCTGCGTCGCGACGAACGTCACCACGACCGGTCCGGCGATCCAGATGATCTCCTGCGCCGAGGCGTCGAGGGAGAAGAGCGGCGTGAGCTGCCGCGAGTTGACCATCTTCGGGTAGATCGTGCGCACGGCGGGCTGCACGGGCGGGTAGCTGAGCCCCGCGATGAGGCCTGCCACCATGAAGCCCCACAACGGGAGCGGCGCGAGCGCCACCGTCGTCAGCGCGAGGGCGCACACGGCCGTCGTGAGGATGAGCACGGGGCGCATGCCCCAGCGCCCCATCCATCGGCTCGTGACGGGGCCCGAGATCGCCTGACCCACGGAGGTCGCGCCGAGCACGAGGCCGGCGGCGCCGTAGCTGTGGAAGATGCTCTCGATGTGGATGAGGAAGCCGAGCGAGAGCATGCCGCCGGGGAATCGCGCGAGCAGCTGCGCGCCGATGATCCGGGCCACTCCCCGGGTGCGCAGCAGGTCGAGATAGGCGTTCACGGCCCTCCGAGCCTAGTGCCGACGACCGACCTCGCGACCCGTGTCGGACGACGCTCCTAGGGTGTGGAGAGTGTGCATAACACCGGTGAAGTTATGCACATCTGTGGATGACACGCCCACAACATCTAGGGTTGGCCACCCGTCGGGGGCCCGATATATAGTGGTGGAACCTCCGGGCCGGGGGAGAGCGACGAAGCTGGCGAACGGTCCGTCGAGGTCGGTTCTCACCAGGGTTTTTCATTCGGATGCGGGGCGCGCAGACAGGCTGCGCGGGGAGGAAAGGGATCACGTGACCATCACCGTCGTGAAGCGCAACGGAGAGCGCGAGCCGTACGACGCCAACAAGATCAACCTGGCGATCGAGGAGGCGAGCCGCGGGCTCTCCGAGGAGATCACCTGGGTCACCCAGATCGCGTCGGAGCTCGAGCTCACGCTGTTCGACGGCATCACGACGCAGCAGCTCGACGAGGCCGTCATCCAGGTCGCCCTCCAGAACGTCAAGGACGACCCGCAGTTCGACACCGTCGCCGCGCGCCTCCTCCTCAAGACGATCTACAAGCGCGTGCTGGGCGACTACACCTCCGACGAGCAGCTCAAGGCGCTCCACGCCGAGCACTTCCCGCGCATCATCAAGCAGGGCGTCGACGAGCTGCTGCTCGACCCCCGCTTCCCCGACCTCTTCGACCTCGAGCGCCTCGCGCAGGCCCTCGAGCCGAGCCGCGACGGCCTCCTCAAGTACATCGGCGTCGTCACGCTCAACAACCGCTACGGCATCAAGGCCCGCGACAACGAGCCGCTCGAGGTGCCCCAGTTCTTCTGGATGCGCATCGCGATGGGCCTCTCGCTCAACGAGGCCGACCCGACGAGCCACGCCATCGAGTTCTACGACAAGATGTCGAAGCTCGAGTACCTCGCCGCCGGCTCGACGCTCGTCAACGCGGGCACCGCCTACCCGCAGCTCTCCAACTGCTTCGTCATGGAGATGCACGACGACATCGAGCACATCGCCAAGAGCGTGCGCGACGTCATGTGGCTCACCAAGGGCACGGGCGGCATCGGCCTCTCGGTCACCAAGCTGCGCTCGCAGGGCTCGCCCATCCGATCCAACAACACGACCTCGACGGGCCCCATCCCGTTCATGCACACGATCGACTCGGTGCTGCGCGCCGTCAGCCGCGGCGGCAAGAAGTTCGGCGCCCTCTGCTTCTACATGGAGAACTGGCACCTCGACTTCCCCGAGTTCCTCGACCTGCGCCAGAACTCCGGCGACCCCTACCGCCGCACCCGCACCGCCAACACGGCCGTCTGGATCTCCGACGAGTTCATGAAGCGCGTGCAGAACGACCAGGACTGGTACCTCTTCGACCCGCTCGAGGTCGGCGACCTCAACGAACTGTACGGCCAGGAGTTCTCGGAGCGCTACGCGCACTACATCGCCGAGGCCGAGGCCGGGAACATGCGGATGTTCAAGAAGATCTCCGCGCGGGCCCAGTTCAAGGACATCCTGATGTCGCTCCAGACCACGAGCCACCCGTGGCTCACGTGGAAGGACACCATCAACAACCGCGCCCTCAACAACAACACGGGCACGATCCACCTCTCGAACCTGTGCACCGAGATCTGCCTTCCGCAGGACCTCGAGAACATCTCGGTCTGCAACCTCGCATCGATCAACCTCTCGACGCACCTCAAGGTCGACGTCAACGGCGGCCTGGGCTTCGACTGGGATCTCATCGAGCAGTCGGCACGCAGCGCCGTGCGCCAGCTCGACAACCTCATCGACATCACCGAGTCGTCGGTCGCCGAGGCCGACCACGCCAACCAGACGAACCGCGCCATCGGCCTGGGTGTCATGGGGTTCACCGACGTCGTCGAGAAGCTCGGCTTCTCGTACGAGTCCGAAGAGGCCTACGCGCTCATGGACGAGATCATGGAGCACGTCTCCTACGCGGCGATCGACGAGTCGGCCGATCTCGCCCGCGAGCGCGGCTCGTACGCCAACTTCGCGGGCTCGCGCTGGTCGCAGGGCCTCGTGCCGTTCGACTCGATCGAGCTCACCGAGAAGGACCGCGGCATCCCGATCACGGTCGACCGCACCATGCGCCTCGACTGGGACAAGCTGCGCGCCAAGGTCAAGGGCGGCATGCGCAACGCGACGCTCATGGCGATCGCGCCTACGGCCTCCATCGGCCTCGTCGCGGGCACGACGCCCGGCCTCGACCCGCAGTTCGCCCAGATCTTCAGCCGCTCGACCTCGAACGGCAAGTTCCTCGAGGTCAACCGCAACCTCGTGAACGACCTGCAGCGCCTGGGCATCTGGGAGCAGACCCGCGAGGCCGTGCTGCGCAGCCAGGGCGACATCCAGGGCATCGCGGCGATCCCGGAGGACCTCAAGAAGGTCTACAAGACGAGCTTCCAGCTCTCGCCCCACTCGTTCATCGAGGTGGCCGCGCGTGCCCAGAAGTGGATCGACCAGGCCATCAGCCGCAACATGTACCTCGAGACCCGCGATCTCGGCGACATGATGGACATCTACTACGCGGCCTGGGAGAAGGGCGTCAAGACGACGTACTACCTCCACATGAAGCCGCGTCACCAGGCCGAGCAGTCGACCGTCAAGGTCAACAAGGCCGAGGAGATCGCCGCGAGCGGCGCCCAGCGTGGCTTCGGCGCCGCCGCCGCGACGGCTCCCGCGGCCGCGCCCGCCGCGGCCCCGCGTCGTGGCTTCGGAGGCCTCTCGTGAACGACTACGGATACGGAAACGCCATCGACGGTTATGAAGTGCCCGTCGACCCGATGGACGAACTTCAGTGCGAGAGCTGCCAGTAACGATGGGAATCCTCGGAACCGGAATCCAGGAGGGCCTCCTCCTCAAGCCCGTCACCTACCCGTGGGCGATGGATCTCTACGACCAGGCTGTGGCCAACACCTGGTTCCCCAACGAGATCCAGCTCGGTGAGGACATCGCCGACTTCAAGAAGATGACCGACGAGGAGCGTCACGCCGTCACCTTCCTCATGTCGTACTTCAACCCCAACGAGCTGCTCGTCAACAAGGCGCTCGCCTTCGGGGTGTACCCCTACATCAACGCCCCCGAGGCGCACCTCTACCTCGCGAAGCAGATGTGGGAGGAGGCGAATCACTGCATGTCGTTCGAGTACGTGCTCGAGACGTTCCCGATCGACCGCAACGAGGCCTACAACGCCCACGTCGACGTGCCCTCGATGGCGCGCAAGGAGGAGTTCCAGGTGAACTTCATCCGTCGGATGACCGAGGAGACCCTCGACATCACGACGACGGAGGGCAAGCAGGACTTCATCCGCAACCTCATCGCCTACAACATCATCCTCGAGGGCATCTGGTTCTACTCGGGCTTCATGGTGGCGCTGTCGTTCCGTCAGCGGAACCTGCTGCGCAACTTCGGATCGCTCATGGACTGGGTCGTGCGCGACGAGTCGCTGCACCTCAAGTTCGGCATCAATCTGATCCTCACGGTGCTCGACGAGAACCCCGACCTGCAGACGCCGGAGTTCGCGGCCGAGATCAAGCAGATGATCCTCGACGCCGTGGCCATGGAGGAGGAGTACAACAACGACCTCCTGCCCGGCGGCATCCTGGGGCTCAACGCGAACTACATCAACCAGTACGTGAAGTACCTCGCCGACCGCCGTCTCGAGGAGCTCGGCTTCGGGCCCCACTACAACGTCGTCAACCCGGCGAAGTGGATGGCGACCGCGAACGACACCCTCGAGCTCGTGAACTTCTTCGAGTCGACGAACACCTCCTACGAGGCGAACGCCAAGGCGTCGACGGGCGACCGGCCGAAGGAGTAGCTCGACGGCTCGCTCAGTCGGCGCCGTCGGAACGGAAGCGTCGGCCGCTCACCCGGTCGGGCGTGATGCGCACGTAGTTGTACTTCTCGTCGGGCGTCCACGACACGAGCCCGAGCACTCCCGAGTGCTCGATCTCGTCGTCGGCGTCCAGTCGCGAGGCGACACCCCACAGGATGACACTCCACGCGACGTCGTCGGCGTGGTGATCGACCTCGAAGGCGACGCGCGGGTGGCTCGCGACGAGCTCGAGCTTCGTGCCCGGCGCGCTGCGGAACAGCACGCTGCGGCCGCCGATCGAGAAGTTCACGGGGAACACCTCGATGTCGTCGCCCTCGGTGAAGATGACGCGCCCGATGCGCTCCTCGGCCAGCAGATCCCAGCAGGTCTCGACGTCCAGCTTCTCGGCTCCGTGCTCCATGCCTGCACCCTATGACCGGCCCGCGCATCCGGTCGAGAGGCTGAAGTCCCCCGCACGGCCTTGACGCGGCATCCGGAGCCTGGAAATGTGGACGGCGTTCACATTGCACGCGGAGGTTCCGGATGTCGCAGAAGATCACGCCGTTCCTGTGGTTCACGGGGCGGCTCGGGGAGGCGATCGAGCTGTACACCTCGGTCTTCCCCGACAGCGAGGTGCTCGAGACCGTGGATCGCGACGGCGAGCTCTTCACGGCGAACTTCCGCATCGGCGGCATCGAGGTGTCGGGCATGAACACCTCCGAGGGGCCGGCCTTCACCGAGGCCGTCTCGCTCGTCGTCGACTGCGAGGACCAGGCGGAGGTCGACCGGTACTGGGAGGCGCTCACCGCCGACGGCGGCCGGGAGGACCAGTGCGGCTGGCTCGTCGACCGCTTCGGCGTGAGCTGGCAGATCATCCCGCGACGCCTCATCCAGCTCCTCAACGATCCCGATCCGGCCCGTGCGCAGCGCGCGATGGAGGAGATGCTCACGCAGCGCAAGATCGACATCGCCGCGATCGAGCGTGCCGCCGACGGCTAGCCTCGACGGGTGACGACCGAGCTGCGAGCCCGCCTGCGGGGCCTGCCGTCGTTCCCGCGCGACCTCCCGGCGTTCGACCCGGATGCCGCGCCCGCCACGCCCCACGAGCTCTTCCTCGCGTGGCTCGACGAGGCCGTCGACGCGGGGGTGCTCGCGCCGCACGCCGCGACGCTCGCGACGGTCGACGACGCGGGCCCGAGCGCGCGCGTGCTCGTGCTCAAGGACGTCGACGCCGGCGGCTGGGCGATCGCGACACCCGCCGAAAGTCGCCCCGGCGAGGCGATGACGGCATCCGGTCGCGCAGCGCTGAGCTTCTTCTGGCCCGCCCTCGGGCGACAGGTGCGCATCGAGGGCGAGGTGCGCCGAGCCGATGCCGCGGATGCCGCATCCGACTTCCGCGACCGACCCGCGGATGCGCGTGCCACCGCGCTCGTCGGGCGACCGACGCCGACGCTCGCGAGCGACGCCGAGTACGAGGCCGCGCGGGCCGCGGCGCTCGAGCGCGTCGAGGCCGAGCCGGCGCTCGTCCCCGATTCCTGGTCCTCGTGGTGGATCGCGCCCACGACCGTCGAGTTCTGGCAGGCGTCTCACGATCGCGCTCATACGCGCCTGCGCTACCGCGCCGACGGTGCGACGTGGCTGCGGGAGAGGCTGTGGCCGTGACCGGTCCGCACCGACCGACGCTCCACCTCGTCTTCGGACTGCCCGGCTCGGGCAAGTCGACGCGCTCGCGTCAGCTCGTCGAGTCGGAGCGCGCCGTGCCGGTCGACCCCGACCCGTGGATCACGGCGCTCGGGGTGAGCCTCGTCGACTACGAGTTCCGCTTCCGGCTGCAGGACCAGCTGCTCGTGCACGCGGGGGAGATCCTGCGGGCGGGCGCGAACGTCGTGGTCGAGTTCGGCACGTGGTCGCGGGCCGAGCGCGAGGCCGTCCGGCAGGTCGCCGTCGACGCCGATACGCATACCGTGCTGCACTTCGTGGACGCGCCCCTCGACGAGCTCATCCGGCGGGTGCGTGCCCGCGGCGGCCCGGACGCCGAGGCGCTCATCTCCGATGTGCTCATCGGGCTCTCCGACCGCTTCGAGCGGCCCGAGCCCGACGAGATCGCCCGGTATGACCGCTACGTCGGTCCGGATCCCGCCCCCTGGGCGCCTCCGGCGGGGTAGCGCCGGGCGGCGCCGGGCGGCGCGACTACGCGAGCGCCTTGCGGATGCGCTGCACCGAGACGGGGCCCGCGGCACCGAGGTGCTGCGCGAAGAGCGAGAGGCGCAGCTCCTCGAGCATCCATCGGACCGCCAGGAGCCCCGGCGGCGTGCTGCTCGCGGGCGGGAGCGTGCCGCCGGCGCTCGTGTAGAGAGCCGTGGCCTCCTCGACCTGCGCCTGCCACGCGCGATCGCGTCCGGGATTCTCGGCGAGCTTCTGCACGCGGAAGGTGATGCCCGCGAGGTACACCGGATACCGGCGCAACTGGGTGAGGCCCGCGCGGCGCACGAAGCCCGGATGCACGAGGGCCGCGAGCTGCGACCGCGCGTCGCCGAGCGGCCCCATGAAGGCGACGCTCGACGCGGCCGAGATCGCCTTGTCGGCTTCCTTCGCCGCCCCGAGGATGCGGGCGACGAGGCCCGCGGCCCCGAACAGCGCGTCCAGGAGTCCCGCGTTGACCGTCCCCTGCAGCGCCTGGAAGTCGGCGGGCGTGCGCGGCGCAGCGTCGCCCGCGAGCTCCGCGACGACGGCGATGCAGATGTCGTCGAGCAGGGCCTTCGTCGACGCGTACGGCGCCGTCGCGAGCAGCAGCTTCTCGGTGCCGGTGAGCTGATCCTGCACGTAGCCGAGCGGGCTCGGCAGCGTGAGCGCGACGAGCCGGTGCACGCCGCGCACGTGTGCGGCGTCTGCCTGCGCGCGGCTCGCGAACACCCTGAGGTCGACGCCGGCGCCCGTGTCGACGAGGGCGGGATAGCCGACGACCGTCGACCCGCCCTGCTTCGCCGTGACCTGCTCGGGCAGCTTCCCGAGATCCCACTCGGTGACGCCCGTGCGCTCGAGGTCGCGGCCAGGGGCCGCGGCGGCGGTCGCGACGGCGACATCCGCTCGGGCGCGCTCGGCGAGCCGGCTCTGCAGGGCCGCCAGGTCGCGGCTCGCGCCGAGCGTGCGTCCGCGCGGGTCGACGGCCTCGAACCGCATGCGCAGGTGCGCGGGCACCCGCTCCCACTCGATATCGGATGCCGACACCGGAATGTGGGCGGCGGCGCGGATCGCGTCGGCAAGCGCTTCGCCGACGGGCACGTCGGCTCGAACGGGCAGCTCGGCGAGCAGGCGGCGCGCCCAGTCGCCCGCGGGCACGACATTGCGGCGGATCGCCTTCGGCAACGCCTTGATGAGGGCGGTCACGAGGTCCTCGCGCAGCCCCGGCACGAGCCAGTCGAAGCCGCGATCCTCGACGCGGGGCAGCGCCGCGACCGGGATGACGACCGTCACCCCGTCGTCGTCGGCGCCGGGTTCGAAGCGGTAGCGCAGCCGGAAGCTCGCGTCGCCCTGCACCCACTCGTCGGGGAACCCCGCCGCGTCGCCCCCCTCGTCTTCCAGGAGGTCGGAGCGCGTCATCGTCAGCAGGCCCGGCGTCTCCGCCTTCGCCTTCTTCCACCAGCTCGCGAAGCGTCGCGAGTCGGTGACGTCGGCGGGAATGCGCGCCTCGTAGAACTCGACGACGGCCTCGTCGCCCGTGAGGATGTCGCGCCGCCGCGTGCGCTCCTCGACCTCGGCGAGCTCGCGGCGCAGCTTCTCGTTCTCGCGGTCGAAGCCGAGCAGCGCCGACCGCTGCAGCTCATGCGGCCAGTCGCCCTCGACGAGGGCGTGGCGGATGAAGAGCTCGCGCGCGAGCGCGGGATCCAGGCGTGCGAGCTGTGCTCGCCGGCGCGGCACGATGGGCACGCCGTAGAGGGTCACCTTCTCCCAGATGAGCGCCGCGCCCTGCTTGCTCGACCAGTGCGGCTCCGAGTAGGAGCGCTTCGCGAGGTCGCCCGCGAGCTGCTCGGCCCACGCCGGGTCGACGGCCGCCACCGTGCGCGCGAAGAGGCGCGAGGTCTCGACGAGCTCGGCCGCCATGACGGCGTTCGGCTGCTTCTTCGCGAGGCCCGAGCCCGGGAAGATCACGAAGCGCTGGCCGCGCGAGCCGAGGTAGTCCTTCTTGTCGGGGTCGCGGAGGCCCAGCCGCGAGAGCAGGCCCGCGAGGATCGAGCGATGGATGGCGTCGGCATCCGTCGACCGCTCGCCGGGCTTCAGCCCGACCGACTTCGCCGCGCGCGTGAGCTGACGGTAGAGATCCTGCCACTCGCGCACCCGCAGGTAGTTGAGGTACTCCGCTTTGCACATCCGCCGGAACGCGTTGCCGCTGCGCTCCTTCTGCTCGTCCTCGAGGTGGTTCCAGAGGTTGAGGAGCGACACGAAGTCCGAGGTGGGGTCGCGGAAGCGCGCGTGGGCGGCATCCGCCTGCGGCCGCTTCTCGAGCGGGCGCTCGCGCGGATCCTGGATGGAGAGGCCTGCGACGATCGCGGCGACCTCCCGCACGACGCCCTGCCGTCCGGCCTCCACGAGCATCCGGCCGAACCGGGGGTCGACGGGCAGGCGCGCGAGGTCGCGACCGATGCGCGTGATGCGCTGCTCGGCGTCGATCGCGCCGAGCTCGCGCAGCAGGTCGAGGCCGTCGGCGATGCCGCGCGAGTCGGGCGGGGTGAGGAACGGGAACTCGCGGATGTCGCCGAGGCGCAGCTCGAGCATCTGCAGGATGACCGCCGCGAGCCCGGTGCGCAGGATCTCGGGGTCGGTGAACTCGGGGCGCCGCTCGAAGTCCTCCTCGGAGTACAGGCGGATGGCGATGCCCGCCGAGGTGCGGCCCGCGCGGCCCGAGCGCTGGTTGGCCGATGCCTGGCTGATCGCCTCGATCGGCAGCCGCTGCACCTTGGCCCGCGGCGAGTAGCGGCTGATGCGCGCGGTGCCGGCGTCGACGACGTAGCGGATGCCGGGCACCGTGATGCTCGTCTCGGCGACGTTCGTCGCGATCACCACGCGACGCCGGACGCCGGGCGCGCGTCGCGTGTCGAAGACGCGGTGCTGGTCGGCGGCCGAGAGGCGGCCGTAGAGCGGCACGACCTCGTCTTTCGGGAACCGTCCGCGCACGACGTCGGCGGCATCCCGGATCTCCGACTCGCCCGAGAGGAACACGAGCACGTCGCCCGGCTCCTCGCGCTCGAGCTCGACGAGCGCGTCGACGATGCCCTGCGCGACGTCGCGGTCGGATGCCGCGGCACCCTCGTCGTCGGAGTCGTCGCCGTCGTCACCCGCCTCGGCCACGAGCGGGCGGTAGCGGATGTCGACGGGGTAGGTGCGGCCCGACACCTCGATGACGGGCACGTCGGCGCCGATCGCGGCGGCGAAGTGCCGCGCGAAGCTCTCGGGGTCGATCGTCGCCGAGGTCACGATGACCTTGAGGTCGGGCCGGCGCGGGAGCAGTCGCGTGAGGTAGCCGAGCAGGAAGTCGATCGTGAGGGAGCGTTCGTGCGCCTCGTCGATGATGATCGTGTCGTAGGCGCGCAGCTCGCGGTCGCGCGAGAGCTCGGCGAGCAGTACGCCGTCGGTCATGAGCTTGATGGCGGTATCGGTGCGGGTGCGGTCGTCGAAGCGCACCTGGTAGCCCACGACGGTGCCGAGTTCGACGCCCAGCTCGGATGCGATGCGCTCGGCGATCGAGCGGGCCGCGATCCGGCGGGGCTGTGTGTGCCCGATGCGCTCTCGCCCGAGCTCGAGGCAGATCTTCGGCAGCTGCGTCGTCTTGCCGGATCCCGTGGCGCCCGCCACGACGACGACCTGGTGGTCGCGGATGGCGTCGGCGAGCTCGTCGTGCGCCTGGCTGACGGGCAGCTCCGGCGGATACGAGATGCGATACGCGGGCGTCGGGGTGGCGGACATGAGCCATCCAGGCTACCGCCCGCCGCCATCCCTCCGCGCTCCGGTGCACACGCTGCGTCTGCCCGAGTGCGCCAGTCATCACTGCCGCCCGGGGGTGAGCGCTACAGCGTTTGGCCAAACTGTATTGACGTGCAGAGAGGTTTGAGATACAAAGTAGGTGTGACCGACGAACGAGATGACACGCTTCCGGGAGACGACGAGCTCCGCCCCGAGGAGATGCTGGCCCTTATCGAGGGGCAGACCCGCGGTGTGAAGCGCGCCTTCACGGCGCAGGTGCCGGTGTACTACTTCGTGTGGGGCGGCGCCTGGCTCGTGGGCTACCTGCTGCTGTGGTCGGCGTGGGAGGGCAGCCCCTCGCCCGTGCACGTGCCGCTGTGGATCGCCGCGCCGCTCTTCGCGGTGCTCATCCTCGGCAGCGCCGTCGCCTCCGCCGTCGTGGGCGTGCGCAGCAACCGCGGCATCAAGGGTGTGAGCGACTTCGTCGGCACCCTGTACGGCGTCTCGTGGCCGCTCCTCGGCTTCACGATCGCCGCGATCGGCATCGCGATGCAGCGCGCGGGCGCCTCGGGCGACGCGATCGCGATCTACTACACCTCGGCGTACGCCCTGCTCGCGGGATCGATGTATCTCGCGGGCGCCATGATCTGGCGCTCGGTCGATCAGCTCGTCATCGCGCTCATCATGATCGTCGCGGCGGCCGTCACCGGGTTCTTCGGGGCTCCCGCCAACATGCTCGCGATGGCGCTCATCGCCGGGCCCGCCCTCATCGTCGGTGGGATCGTCGCGGTGGTCAGGCTGCGGAGGCTCTGATGGATGAGCTCGACCCCGTCATCCACGCATCCGCCCGCCTGCGCATCACGGCGGCGCTCGCAGCCCTCGAACGCGGCGACCGGATCTCGTTCCCGCGGTTGCAGGAGCTGCTCGGGATGACCGCCGGCAACCTCTCCACGCACCTCCGCAAGCTCGAGGACGCGGGCTACGTCGACGTCGACAAGACCTTCCAGGGCCGCTCGCCGGTCACCTACCTCTCCCTCAGCCAGCTCGGACGCCGCGCGTTCGAGGACTACACCGCGCAGCTGCGCACACTCCTCGGAGGAGGATCATGACCCCGCTCGCCTCGCTCGTGGGCGTCACCCGCCGCTACGGCGCCGTGACCGCCCTCGATGACTTCAGCCTCGACATCGTCGACGGCCAGATCCTCGGGCTGCTCGGACCCAACGGCGCCGGCAAGACGACCGCCCTCTCTCTCGTGGCGGGCCTCATCCGCCCCACCTCGGGCACGGTGCGCCTCTTCGGGCGCGACCCGCGCGACGCCGCCGCTCGCCAGCACCTCGGCACGACGCCCCAGCAGACGGCGCTGCCCGAGACGCTGCGGGTACGCGAGGTCATCGACTTCGTCGGCGGGCACTTCGCCGAGCGGATCCCCACCGGCGAGCTCGCGGAGGAGTTCGGCCTCACCGAGCTGCTGCGCCGCCAGACGGGAGCGCTGTCGGGCGGCCAGAAGCGCCGCCTGAGCGTCGCGCTCGCCTTCGTCGGCCGCCCCGGGCTCGTGCTGCTCGACGAGCCCACCACGGGCCTCGACATCGACGGCCGTCACGTGCTGTGGGATGCCATCCGCCGCCAGCGCGAGGCCGGCGCCTCGATCGTCGTCACGAGCCACTACCTCGAGGAGATCGAGCAGCTCGCCGAACGCGTCGCGGTGATCGCGGGGGGCCGCGTGGTCGCCGACGACGATCTCGCGACCGTCATCGGCTCGGTCGGCACCCGCTGGGCGAGCCTCACGAGCCCCGAGGCCGCGCGCATCGCCGCGCTGCCCCAGGTGGCCGGATCCCGCATCGACGGCGACCGCGTGGAGCTCTCGCTGCGCGACGCCGACGCCTTCGTGCGCGACCTCGTCGCGACGGGCGCGCCCTTCACCGAGCTGCAGCTGCGCAGCGCCACCCTCGAGGAAGCCTTCCTCTCGATCGTGCGAGGAGAAGCCGCATGACCACCGCAACCACCGCATCCGCGACCGAGGCTCCCGTCGTCTCGACATCTCCCGGCCCC
Source organism: Actinomycetes bacterium (assembly GCA_023432005.1). Taxonomy (GTDB): domain Bacteria; phylum Actinomycetota; class Actinomycetes; order Actinomycetales; family Microbacteriaceae; genus Homoserinibacter. The sequence continues at coordinate 6,564 of JAEYVF010000056.1, read as the reverse complement.
GGCCTCGTGCGCCTCGGCCTGCTGCACACCAAGTACCTGCTGCTCGAGACCGTGCGCGTGCCGATGGCCGTCATCGGGCCGATCGTGTTCCCCGCGCTCTCGTTCGCGTTCTTCATCCTCCCGCAGCGCGGGCTCGTCGAGAATCCGACGGGAGCGGCGCAGGCGGTCATCCAGCTCATGGTCTTCGCGGTGATGGTCAACGCGCTCTTCTCCTACGGCCTCAACATCTCGCAGGCCCGCGAGACGCCGTGGGAGCCGTACCTGCGCACCCTCCCGGCGCCCGCCGGGGCGCGCATCCTCGGCCAGGTGCTCTCGGTCGGACTCGTCGGCGTGCTCGCTCTCGTGCCGCTCTTCCTCATGGGTGCGCTCTTCACCGAGGCGCACGCGGATGCCGCGGGCGTCGCCCTCGGGTTCCTCGCGCTCGCGCTGTCATCGCTGCCGTTCGTGTTCGCCGGCATCGCGATCGGCTACGCGCTGCCCTTCAAGGCCGCGATCGCCGTCATCCAGATCGTCATGTTCGGCCTCGCGTTCGCGGGTGGGCTCTTCTTGCCGCCCATGATGTTCCCCGACTGGCTCGACACGCTGTCGCGCTTCCTGCCGTCGCGTGAGGCCCGTGAGCTCGTGATCTGGGCCGTGCAGGGCGGCGAGCTGCCGCTGCTCGAGTTCGGGGGCGCGGTCGTGTGGACGGTGCTGCTGCTCGTCGTCGCGCTCGTGCTGTACCGCCGCGACGAGGGCCGCCGCTACCGCTGAGCGCCGCTACCGCTGATCTGGGAGCGCCCGCAGGATGTCCTCCACGCGCTCCTTCGCGTCGCCGAAGAGCATCTGCGCGTTGTCCCGGAAGAACAGCGGATTCTGCACGCCGGCGTAGCCCGACGCCATCGAGCGCTTGAAGACGACGACGTTCGCCGCCTCCCACACCCGGAGCACGGGCATCCCCGCGATGGGCGATCCCGGGTCCTCGGCCGCGGCGGGGTTCACGGTGTCGTTCGCGCCGATGACGAGCACGACATCCGTGTCGGCGAGGTCGTCGTTGATCTCATCCATCTCGAGCACGATGTCGTACGGAACCTTCGCCTCCGCGAGCAGCACGTTCATGTGGCCCGGAAGGCGGCCCGCGACGGGATGGATGCCGAAGCGCACCTCGACGCCGCGCGCGCGCAGCCGCTCGGTGAGCTCGGCGACGGGGTACTGCGCCTGGGCGACGGCCATGCCGTAGCCGGGCGTGATGACGACCGAGCGGGCGGATGCCAGCAGCTCGGCCACCGACGCCGCGTCGATCTCGCGGTGCTCGCCGTGGTCCTCATCGTCGCCCGTGGGCGCCGCGATGCCGAAGCCGCCCGCGATGACCGAGAGGAACGAGCGGTTCATGGCCTTGCACATGAGGTAGGAGAGGTAGGCACCCGAGGACCCGACGAGCGCGCCCGTCACGATGAGCAGGTCGTTGTTCAGCAGGAAGCCCGCGGCCGCGGCCGCCCAGCCGGAGTAGCTGTTGAGCATCGACACGACGACGGGCATGTCGCCGCCGCCGATCGAGGCGACGAGGTGCCAGCCGAGCAGCAGGGAGACCACCGTGACGGCCACGAGCAGCCACAGGCTCGGCGCGACGACGTACCAGACCGTGAGCGCGAGGAAGGCGACGAGCGCCCCCACGTTGAGTGCGTTCTTGCCGGGCAGCATGAGCGGCCTCGAGCTGATGCGCGCCGACAGCTTCAGGAACGCCACGATCGAGCCCGTGAAGGTGACGCCCCCGATGAAGACGCCGATGAACACCTCCGCGTGATGGATGTCGCGCAGCGCCCCGGTGAGGTGCCCGTCTGCGAGGTGGCCGTTCCAGCCGACGAGCACCGCCGCGAGCCCGACGAAGGAGTGCAGGAGCGCGATGAGCTCCGGCATCCCCGTCATCTCGACGACGCGGGCGCGCCACAGGCCGATCGCCGCGCCCACGAGCACCGCGACCGCCATGAGGGTGAGGCCGAGCCCGCCCTGCGGCAGCTGCCAACCGGATGCCGCCGTGAGCCCGACGGTCGCCGCGAGCGCGATCGCCATGCCGGCGATGCCGAACGCGACGCCGCGGCGCGAGGTCTCGTGCCTGCTGAGCCCCGCGAGGCTCAGGATGAACAGCAGCGCCGCCACGATGTAGGCGGCGTCGGCGACCGCCCGGGCGAGCTCGATCCCGGTGCCGGCGGTGACGCTCACTTCTGGTTCCCCTTCTGGAACATCGCGAGCATGCGTCGCGTGACGGCGAAGCCGCCGAAGATGTTGATGCTCGCCACGAGCACGGCGACCGCCGCGAGAAGTTGCACGACGAGCGAGTCGTCGGTGATCTGGACCATCGCCCCGACGACGATGATGCCGCTGATCGCGTTGGTGACGCTCATGAGCGGCGTGTGCAGTGCGTGCGCGACCTTGCCGATCACATAGAACCCGACGACGACCGAGAGCGTCAGCACGAGGAAGTGCTGCGGCAGGGGCGCCGGGGCGAACGCGCACACGAGGAAGAGCGCGAGGATGCCGGCGCCGACGAGCGCCGTGCGGGCTCGGGGGCCGAGCGCTCGTGTGGGCGCCGGGGCGGCATCCGCTGTCGGTGCCGTTGCGGGGGATGGCGGCGCCGCCGAGACCTGCACGGGCGGCGGCGGCCACGTGACCGCCCCGTCGCGCGTGACCGTCACCGCGCGCTGCACCACGTCGTCGAAGTCGATGGTGAGCGCGCCGTCCTTGCCGGGCGTCATCAGGGTGAGGAGGTTGAGCAGGTTGGTGCCGAACAGCTGCGACGACTGCTGGGGCAGGCGACCCGCGAGGTCGGTGTAGCCCAGGATGACGACGCCGTTCTCGGTGACGACGCGCTCGCCGGGGACGGTCCCCTCGACGTTGCCGCCCTGCGACGCGGCCATGTCGACGATGACGCTCCCGGGCTTCATGCGCGCGACGTCGGCGGCCGTGATGAGGCGGGGCGCGGGTCGGCCGGGGATGAGGGCGGTCGTGATGATGATGTCGACGTCGGCGGCCTGCTCGCTGTAGAGCTCGGCGGCTCGCCGGTCGTAGGCCGCGCTCGTGGCCTTCGCGTAGCCGTCGGCGGAGACCTCCTTGTGCTCCTCGGGCACGACCACCTCGAGGTACTCGCCGCCGATCGAGCGCACCTGGTCGGCCACCTCGGGGCGCGGGTCGGTCGCGCGCACGATCGCGCCGAGGCTCGACGCCGCGCCGATCGCCGCGAGCCCCGCGACACCCGCGCCGGCGACGAGCACCTTCGCGGGCGGCACCTTGCCGGCGGCCGTCACCTGGCCCGTGAAGAAGCGTCCGAACTCGTTGGCCGCCTCGACGACGGCGCGGTAGCCCGCGATGTTCGCGGTCGAGCTGAGCACGTCCATCGACTGCGCGCGCGAGATCCGGGGCACGGCGTCCATCGCGAGGGCCGTCACGCCCTGCGCGGCGAGCCGCTCGAGCAGCTCGGGACGCAGCGCCGGACTCAGGAGGCCGACGAGCGTCGCGCCGTCCCGCATCCGCGCGATCTCGTCGTCGCTCGGCGGGTTGATCTTGAGCACGACGTCGGATGCCCACGCGGTCGCGCGGTCCACGACGCTCGCCCCCGCCTCCGTGTAGGCGGCATCCGGGAACGATGAGCCGGAGCCCGCCCCCTCCTCCACGACGACCTCGTAGCCGAGCGCGATGATCCTGCCTGCCGTGAGCGGGGAGACCGCGACGCGCGTCTCGCCGGGCTGCTCGGCGACGATGCCGATCCGTGTCATGTTCCTGGGCTCTCCTGGTCCGGGTAGGGGCCGGATTCCGACTCTAGGCGGCGTCCGCCCGGTGCACCCAGCGATTTCCGCGGGAAAGAGTCGCGGTTCTTTCGCGTGAGGCAACGCCGCATCGGCATCCGGGGGAGGATGGAGGGTATGACTGTTCCCCTCATCACCCTCAACGACGGCCACACCATCCCGCAGCTCGGCTTCGGCGTCTTCAAGGTGGACCCCGACGAGGCGGAGCGGGTCGTGACGGACGCCCTCGAGGTCGGCTACCGCCACATCGACACCGCCGCGGTGTACGGCAACGAGGTCGGGGTGGGGCGGGCCATCGAGAAGTCGGGCATCCCGCGCGAGGAGCTCTTCATCACGACGAAGCTGTGGAACTCCGACCAGGGCACGCAGTCGGCCTTCGACGCGATGGATCTGAGCCTCGACAAGCTCGGCCTCGACTACGTCGACCTGTACCTCATCCACTGGCCGCGACCCGACCTCGACCGCTACGTCGAGAGCTGGCTCGCGCTCGAGCAGCTCCGCGACGAGGGGAAGACCCGCTCGATCGGTGTCTCCAACTTCCATCGGGCGCATCTGGAGCGCGTCATCGCCGAGTCGGGCACGGTGCCGGCCATCGACCAGGTCGAGCTGCATCCCGCCTTCGCGCAGCGCGAGCTGCGGGCCTTCTCGGAGCCGCTCGGCATCCGCACCGAGGCGTGGGGCCCGCTCGGTCAGGGCAAGTACGACCTCTTCGGCGAGGCGGCGGTGCAGGATGCGGCGGCCGCGCACGGCGTGAGCCCCGCCCAGGCGGTCATCCGCTGGCACCTGCAGAGCGGGGTCATCGTCTTCCCGAAGACGACCTCGCGCGAGCGCATGGCGGCCAACTTCGATGTGTTCGGCTTCGAGCTGACCGCGGACGAGATGGCGGCGATCGACGGCCTCGACCGTGGGCTCCGGGTCGGCGCGGATCCCGAGGCGGCGACCTTCTGAGCCGCGCCTGACGCCACGGTCGGCGCCCCACGGGCCCGCCACTCGGTAACCGAGGTGTCACTTTCCGTCGCCCACCCGCTGCCGTGCGCGACCGAAAGTGACACCTCGTTCGGGCCGACCCGAGCGTCCCTCCCGAGGTGTCACTTTCTGTCGTGGGAGCGGGGTGCTGTGCGACGGGAAGTGACACCTCGGAGATGTCCGGCGGATGCGTCGCGCGCGTCAGGCGAGGACGGTGCGGATCCCGAGGCGGCGACCTTCTAGAGCTCGACTGCGACGCGCGCGCCGCGCGGGGTGTCGACGAGGAGCTCGTCGAGGCCCGCGTCGGCGAACGCCTTCTCGAGGTCGGCGCGGCTCTCGGAGAAGTGCGCCCAGTCCTCGACGTGCACCCCGACCACGCGGCGCGCGCCCAGCATCCGGGCCGCGTCGGCGGCCTTCCTCGAGGTGAGCGTCAGCGCGACGGGCACGGGGGAGACCCGCGCGGCGCCCGCGAACAGGATCGCGATGTCGATCGGACCGAAGCGCGCGGCATGCTGGTGCACGAGCGCGAGCGAGGAGTTGTCACCCGACACGTAGAGCGACGGCTCGCCCGGCGCGGTCACGAGGAAGCCCGTGACGGGGCCGATGCGCGAGGCCAGCACGCGCGGGCCGTGGCGCCCGGGCAGCGCGGTGACGGTGACGTCGCCGACGCGGTGCTGCTGCCACGGCTCGAGGCCGACGACGGGCGCGCCGAGCTCGGCGGCCGCCTCGGGAAGCGAGAGCACGAGCGGGGTGCGCATGGCGAGCTCGCGGCCGCTGTCGTCGAAGTTGTCGGCGTGGCCGTGGTGGCTCAGCAGCACGAGGTCGACGGGCTCGATCGCGGATGCCGGCAGGCCCGGCCCCGCGGTCTTGTCGAGCTCGTGCTCGGGGTAGTGGTGGGGCTCGTCGAAGGTCGGGTCGAGCAGGATGCGCAGCCCTGCGTACTCGACGAGGGCTGTCGGGCCGCCGATGTAGGTCACATGGGTGGTCATGCGCCGAGTGTAGGGGCGCGGCGCTCGGCAGGCGAGGTGCCGGCGGTGCGCCAGGCACGGCGGTCGGCGGTGGGCAGCGCGAGCGTGAGGGCGTGCGCGATGCCGAGCACCCACCCCGCGATGACCTCGGCGGGTGCGACGGTCACGAGGGGTGTCGCGGCGAGGGATGCGGTGAGCGGCACAACAGGCCCGGCTGCGGTCACGAGGCGGTCGCTTCGGCGGGGCAGCGGCTCGCGGCGGAGGCGCGCCGTGAGGGTGCCGCACGCGAGGGCGAGGCGCCCGCGCGGTGCGAGCACGCGGTAGGCGGCGACGTGCCCGAGCTCGTGGACGGCGTTGGCGACGAGCGCGAGGCCCAGCACGGCGGCCCCGTGGGCGATGGCGGGGTGGCCCGTGGCGACCGCGACGCCCGCCGCGACGGCGAGGCCCACGATGGCGGGGGCATCCGCTGCGAGGAAGGCGACGACGCCCCGGCCGACCGCGCGTGCGAGCCCCGGAGGGAGGGTGACCGCGCGGCCGCCGAGGGGTGCGTCGCTCATGCGATCACGAGGTCGTCGACGCGGGGGCGTCGCGTGGCCGCGATCCAGCACGCCGCGAGAAGGGCGACGGATGCCGCGAGTGCGAGCCAGGCCGCCGGCTCCGGGCGTCTGTCGACCACGAGCTGCAACGGCACGACGGCGAGGGCGAAGATCGCGAACGACGCGGCGCTCGTGATGGTCGTCGCGAGCGGGCTCTTCTGCGACCACGGCACGAGCACGCCGCCGAGCGAGGCGGCGAGGCACAGCGCGACGCCGACGGTGAGGCGCTGCGCGGCGCTCGCGGCGTCGACCGTGCCG
>JAEYVF010000030.1 GCA_023432005.1 Actinomycetes bacterium | reverse complement strand
CCGCGAGCGCGCGCGAGGCGGGCACGCGGTTGCCGCGCTGCAGAGCCGCAGCGGCCGCCGCGCCCCACAGCGCGTCGAGCCGGTCGACACGGTAGCGGGCGGCGTCGAGGTCGGCGCGGAGAGCGGGGATCATGCCTCCATTGTCGCCGTCAGGCGTCGAGGGGGTGCGCGAGCTCGTCGCGCGGCATGCGCGCGGCGAGCACCGCGATGACCGCGAGCACGGGCGGCACGACGGCCGCGATCACGAAGACCGGTCCATAGCCGATGCCCGCGCCGAGCGGTCCCGCGACCGCGGTGGAGACGGGCATGAGCGCGAGCGACACGAAGAAATCGAGGCTCGAGACCCGGCCGAGCATCTCGGGCGGCACGCGCCGCTGCAGAAGCGTGCCCCAGATGACGCCCGCTCCCGAGAACACCATGCCCACGACGAACGCCGCGACGACCATGACCCACAGCGAGCCCGCCGTCGCGAGGAGCAGCAGGGGAAGGCATCCGAAGCCCCACGCGAGCGTCATCGTCGTGAGGTAGCGCCGCGGCAGACGCCACGAGGCGACCGCGATCGCCGCGAGCGCGCCGCCCACGCCGAACGCGACGAGCACGAGGGCGTAGCTGCCGGCATCCCCGCCCGTCTGCTCGATGACGGCGAACGGCAGCAGCACCTCGAAGGGGCCCATGATGAGCAGCACGAGCACGCAGGAGAACACGAGCGTCGCGAAGAGCCATGGCGTGCGCAGCAGGTAGCGGAAGCCGTCGCGCACATCGACGAGCAGCTCGATCGCGGGATGCCGCCCGGTCGGCACCTCGCGGCGCACGGCGGTGCGGCGCACGGTCACGAGGAGCCCGATCGCGCCGAGCTGCGTGACGGCGATGATCGCGAACGCCGCGGCGGGCGACCACAGCGCGATGAGCCCCGCGGCGACTGCCGGCCCGCCGGCCTGCAGGATCGCCGGGCGCAGCATCCCCTCGAAGCCGTTCGCGGCGAGCAGCTGCTGCTCCGGCAGGATCGCCGGCAGCATCGCCGAGTACGCGGGCATGAAGAAGCCGTCGGCGACGCCGAGTACGAATCCCACGACCGCGAGGTGCCACACCTCGAGCCCGCCCCCCGCGGCGAGGGCCGCGACCACGGCGACGAGCGCGAGCTTCACGATCTCGACGGAGAGCAGGATGAGCTTCTGCGGCACCCGGTCGGCGACCGCGCCGCCGACGAGCACCGCGAGCAGGAGGCCGACCGCGTTGGCGGTCGCGACGAACGACACCTCGATGGGGCCCCCGCCCGTGGCGCGGATCTGGAAGATCACCGCGATGAGCCACACCCCCGCGCCGAAGAGCGAGAGCGCCAGCGCGACGGCGAGCAACCGGTACTGTGCGATACGGAAGGGGCGCAGAGCGCGCGGCAGCCTGTCGAGGACGACGCGGTCGTCGGCGGGCGCCTGCTGCGGAGAGGTCACCTCCCGATGATGGCGAAGATGTCGGCATCGCGCATCGCGCCCCGCAAGCATGTGTACACTGTCCACAATTCCCGCGCCGGCTCCCGCCGCCGATCCGAGGAGTCACCGGAACCGCTATGACCACCGTGCGCGCCACCTACCGACACGGCGACCTGCGCCGCTCGCTCATCGAGGCGGGGCTCGACCTCGCGCGCGAGGGCGGACCCGACGCCGTCGTGCTGCGCGAGGCCACCCGCCGCGCCGGGGTCTCCCCCAACGCCGCCTACCGCCACTTCGCCGACCGCGCCGCCCTCGTCGACGCCGTGAGCGACGCCGCTCAGGCCGCAGCAGCAGCCGCGATCGAGGCCGAGCTCTCCGAGGTGCCGCCCGCGACCGACGTCGCGAGCGCGCAGGAGCGCCTCCGCACCGTCGGCATCGGCTACCTCCGGTTCGCACGCGACGAGCCCGGTCTGTTCCGCGCCGCGTTCGGGGTGCCCGGGAACCTCGAGCGCGCCTTCGTCGCCGAGAAGGCGGGACCTGGGGGCGTGAGCCCGTACGGTCTGCTCGCGGCCGCCCTCGACGATCTCGTGCGCTACGGCGTGCTGCCCGAGGAGCGGCGCACGGGTGCCGAGGTGCTCGCCTGGTCCGCGGTGCACGGCCTCGCGATGCTCGTGCTCGAAGGGCCCTTGCACGAGCTCCCGGATGACGTGCGGCTGCTCGCGGGACGCGGCGTCGTCGAGATGGTCGTGCGCGGGATCTGAGCCGCGCCACCCCCACCCGCGTTAGCCTGACGGGACATGCTTCCCCTGACCGCCGAGCAGATCCGCGACTCCTTCGTGAACGCGGGCTCGCTCGACCGCGACCGCATCCCGCTCCCCGGTCTGCACGAGGTGCTGTGGGAGGAGCGCGAGTTCCTCGGATGGCGCGACGGATCGACCCCCAACCGCGGCTACCTCGTCTACTGGCGCGACGATCGCGCGGTCGGGATGGTGCTGCGCGCCGCGGCGACACGGCTCGCGGGCGGCTCCGCGATGTGCTCGCTATGCCAGATCTCGCAGCCCGCCGGCCAGGTGCGGTTGTTCTCCGCCCTGCGCGCGGGCGACGCGGGCGACGCGGGCGACAGCGTCGGCACCTACATCTGCTCCGACCTTGGGTGCTCGCACCTCATCCGGATCGCACCGCACGGGAGCCCGTGGGACCCGAATCCGGAGTCGGTCGTGGCCGGCCGGGGCGCGGGCCTGCTGCGGCGCCTCGACGCGTTCGCGTCGCGCGTGCTCGCCTGAGGGCGGAGCCGCGTCAGTCGAGCGCGGGCAGCAGGTGGAACGGGATCGCGAACGATGCCGAGACGCCGAGGATGCCGGCGAAGAAGAGGCTCATCGCGAGGAGCGCGTTCTCGTCGCCGAACTGGAACGAGAAGCCGAAAGCGAACAGCGACGCGACGAAGATCGCGAACGCGACCACAAAGACGACGACCTTCATACCGCCCACCTTACCGGTCGGCCGCGGGGCCCGCGGAACGCGCGCCGCGTCAGCGGAGGGCCCGTGCGATCCGCGCGATCGACCAGCCGAGGGCGAGGATCGCGGGGATCGACGCAGCGACGACGGCGATCGTGTTGGGCCGGAACCGCACCCCGTCCGGACCGCCGATGTAGGCGCCCACCGGGATCGCCGAGCCGCCGCCCCCGCCGCCGCTGCCGTACTCGTCCGAGTCACCCGCGCCGAAGCCGTAGGCGACGAGCGCGACGGGCACGAACTCCACGCCCTCGAGCGTCTGCTTCTCGCCGAAGGCGAGTCTCACACCGCGATCGGGCACCCCCGCCGCGAGCTTCTCGGTGAGCCGATCCCTGCTGCCCTCTGTCTGCACCATGCGCGTCTCCACCATGCGCCGACGCTACGCGCGCGACCGGGCGGTGTCGAGGTATCCGCGACATCTGCACAGCATGCCTCTGGGAGAATAGGCGAATGGCGCACGCTGAGAGCACGACGACGACCATGCAGCGGATCGGCCGTTCCTGGGTGTGGATCGTGCCGTTGCTCGGCCTCATCGCCCTCGTCTTCAGCTGGGAGCGCGAGCTGCCCACGATCGGCTACGTGCTCGTCGGCGCCGTGCTGGTCGGCGTCGTGCTCGCCGCGGTGCACCATGCGGAGGTCATCGCCCACCGGGTCGGCGAACCGTACGGCTCGCTCGTGCTCGCGGTGGCCGTGACCGTCATCGAGGTGGCGCTCATCCTCACGCTCATGCTCGGCAAGACCTCGGAGGACGCCTCGACCCTCGCCCGCGACACCGCGTTCGCGGCGGTCATGATCACCCTCAACGGGATCGTGGGGATCTCGATCCTCGTCGGCTCGCTGCGTCACAACACCCCGCGCTTCAACCCCGAGGGCGCGGGCGGCGCGCTCGCCGTCGTGGTGACCCTCACGACGCTCACGCTCGTCGTGCCCTCGTTCACGGTGTCGGAGCCGGGCGCTCAGTTCACGCCGCTTCAGCTCGCCTTCGTCGCCGTCGCGTCGATCGTGCTGTGGGGCGCGTTCATCCTGCTGCAGACCGGCCGCCACCGCGACTTCTTCCTGCCGGTCGGCAAGTCGGGGAAGATCATCGACGAGGACAGCCACTCCGATCCGCCGAGCATGCGCCGGACCTGGCTCAGCCTCGGCCTGCTGCTCGCCTCGCTCGTCGCCGTCGTCGGGCTCGCCAAGGGGATGTCACCCGCCATCGAGGGCATCGTCGACGCGGCGGGGATCCCGGACACCTTCGTCGGCGTGGTCGTCGCGCTCGTCGTGCTGCTGCCCGAGGGTCTCGCGGCCACGAAAGCCGCATCCCGCAACCGCCTCCAGACCTCGCTCAACCTGGGCATCGGCTCGGCCATGGCATCCATCGGCCTCACGATCCCGGCGATCGCGGTCGCCTCCATCTGGCTGCCGACGCCCCTCACGCTCGGCCTCGGACCGGTGCAGATCGTCGAGTTCCTGCTGACGGTCGCGGTGGCGACCCTCACGATCGTGCCGGGGCGCGCCACGCGACTCCAGGGCACGGTGCATCTCGTGCTGTTCGCGGCGTTCATCTTCCTCTCCGCAACCCCCTGAGCCCGCCGGGTGCCCGGCTGTAGGGTCGGAACGGAACCGAAGGAGGCCCGGATGCCCGAGCTCGCGGACACCGATCGCGTCGCGGTCTACATCGACTTCGACAACATCGTCATCTCGCGGTACGACCAGCTACACGGTGACATGTCGTGGCGCAAGACCAACGCCTGGAAGGCGGGGCCCGCGGTCGTCGAGAAGCTCGACGAGGCCCGCGTCGACGTGAGCGCGATCCTCGACTACGCCTCCTCGTTCGGAACCGTCGCCGTCACGCGCGCCTACGCCGACTGGTCCGTCGCCGCGAACGCGCGCTACAAGGATCAGCTCGTCGAACGGGCGATCGACCTCACCCAGCTCTTCCCGGCATCCGGCACCAAGAACGGCGCCGACATCCGCCTCTCGGTCGACGTGCTCGAGGATCTCTTCCGCCTGCCCGACATCACGCACGTCGTGATCGTCGCGGGCGACTCGGACTACATCGCGCTCGCTCAGCGCTGCAGGCGCCTCGGTCGCGTCGTCGTCGGCATCGGCGTCGCGGGCGGCACGAGCCGCGCGCTCATCTCGGCGTGCGACGAGTTCGAGTACTACGACGACGTCGCGCGGGAGGAGGAGCGCGCGACGCGCGCGGTCGACGAGCCCGAGGTCGCCGAGTCCGATGCGGGGCGCGAGAAGTCGGACGCCGCCCCCGCTCCCGCCGAGACGGGCGCAGCCGGGCAGGCGATCGGCGGGCCCGGAGCGTCGAAGCTGCTCATCAAGGCACTCGGCCTCGTCGCGAAGGACGCCGACGGATGGAGCCCCGCGGGCGCCGTCAAGACGCAGATGAAGCGCCTCAACTCGCAGTTCGCCGAGAAGACCCTCGGGTTCGACAGCTTCACCGAGTTCGTGAAGTCGCGCTCCGGGCAGGTTGAGCTGCGCGAGGAGGGACAGCAGCGCTTCCTGCGGCTGCGGGCGCCGAAGCAGCAGAGGTAGCCCGTGGCGGCGCGGACGCTGGCCGATGAGGCGCGCGAGCTCTATCTGCTCCCGCCGCCCGCGTTCGTCGCCGCTCGCAACGCGCGACGCGCGGAGCTGCGCACATCCGACCGGCCGCTCTCGGATGCGATCGGCGAGCTGCGCCGCGCCTCCCCCGCGGCCTGGCTCGTGACGCTGCTGGCCTCCGAGGAGCCCGAGCGGCTCGAGCGCTTGGTGGAGCTGGGCGACGAGCTGCGTGCGGCGCTCGAGAACGCCGACCGCGATGCGCTCACCCGGCTGAGCGACGAGCGGCGCACGGCCCTCCGCGACGCCTCCGATGCGGCAGCGCTCCTCGCCGAGGAGCACGGCGTGAACGCGACACGGGCCGTGCTCGACGGTGTGGCGGAGACGCTCCAGGCGGCGATGGGCGACGCGGCGGCCGCGGCGGCCGTGCGCTCGGGGCTGCTCATCCGCGCCCTCGAGCCGGCCGGCTTCGACCCCGTCGACCTGGAGGGAGCGGTCGCCCTCGACGTCGACGATCCCACGCCCGTGCCGCGACCGCGCCTGCGCGTCGTGAAGGACCCGGATGCCGAGCTCGCCCGGGCGCGCGCGGATGCCGACGAGGCGCTCGAGGAGGCGCGCGACCGGCTCGCCGATGCCGAGGACGAGCAGCGCGAGCACGCGGAGAAGGCCGACGACGCGCGCGCCGACCGCGACGAGCAGGCCGAGGAGGTGCGCCGCCTCGAGAGCGAGCTCGCCGCCGCGAGACGCCGGCTCGACGACGCCGAGTTCGAGGTGCGTGCGACGGGCCGGGACGCCCCGCGACTGGCCCGGGATGTCGAACGCGCCCGCGACGCCGTGCGGCGGGCCGAGGAGCGCCGGGCGCGACTCGACCCCGAGTAGCGCACCGGCATCCGGGCGGCAAGCCCCCTGACTCCCCTCCGAGGTCTGCCTAGCGTGGAAGCGACCGACGAAGGAAAGAGGAGCATCATGTCGCATCTGACCGGAAAGACGGTGGCCTTCCTGCTGACCGACGGCTTCGAGGACTCGGAGCTGACGGAGCCGTGGAAGGCCGTGACGGAGCACGAGGGCGAGGCCGTGCTGGTCGCGCCGAAGGGCGGCGAGGTGACCGGGGAGAAGGGTCACACGCAGAGGGTCGACCGGCAGCTCGCCGATGTGGTGGCCGACCAGTTCGACGCGCTCGTGCTGCCGGGTGGCGTCGTGAACGCCGACCATCTGCGAATGGAGGAGGACGCCGTCGCCTTCGCGAAGGCGTTCTTCGACCAGCACAAGCCCGTGGGGGTCATCTGCCACGGAGCGTGGGTGCTCATCGAGGCGGGCGTCGTCGACGGCCGCACGATCACGAGCTACCCCTCGCTCAAGACCGATCTGCGCAACGCCGGCGCGAACTGGGTCGACCAGGAGGTCGTCGTCGACGCGGGACTCGTGTCGAGCCGCAACCCCGACGACCTGCCGGCGTTCTGCGAGAAGGTCGTCGAGGAGATCGCCGAGGGCAAGCACGCCGAGCAGCGCGCCTGAGCCTCCGACGGTGCCGCTCCGACGCGGCGGTGTGCTGGGCGGTCACCAGCCGAGCTGGGCGACCGCCCAGTACAACGCCCACCACACGGCGAGACCGACGAGCAGCCCGACGATCATCTGCTTTCGTGCGAGCCGCCACGCAGCCCACGCGGCGAGCGCAGCCACGACGGAGGGCACGGTCGCCGCGAGCGAGAGCTCGCCGCCCGGGGCGATGAGGCCCGGGATGGCGATGGCCCCCAGCACGGCGGGACCCACGAGCGGCAGGTAGCGGGCCACCGCGCGCGGCGGGCGCACCTTCTTCGAGACGAGGAACAGCGCTCGGGTGATGTAGGTCGTGACCGCGCCGAGCAGGACCGCGAGGGCGTCAAGCATGGCGATCCTCCGCATCCGAGGGCGCCTCATCCGGATCCGGGCGCGTGAGCCGCAGCACGACCCCGCCCGCGATGAGCCCCGCCGTCGCCCCCACGAGGGTCGACAGGCCCAGCGGGAGGCCGCTCGCGAGAAGCGCGGCCGCGCCGCCCACGATCGCCGCGACCGCGCCCGCGGAGTCCTTCACGAGGGGCAGGAGCAGCAGCAGGAACGTGAGCGGCACCGCGAGCTCGAGCGGGATGTCGTCGGGGATGAGCCCGCCGACGAGCACGCCGATCGTCGTGAGCAGCGTCCAGCCCACGAGGCACGCGAGTCCGGCCGAGAAGACGTAGCCGTACTGCTCGCGCCGGGCGCCCGCGCCGCCGGGGCGCTCGAAGCGCGCGATGACGAGGGCGTAGATCGGGTCGGCGAGCAGGAAGGCGCCGAGCATGCGGAGGCCGCGCGGCCACGGTGCCAGGTGCGGCTCGAGCGATGCGCTGTAGAGCAGGTGGCGCGCGTTGATGACGGTGATCGTGAGCACGACGAGCGCGATGCTCGCCCCGGCGCCGAGCAGCTCGATGCCCGCGAGCTGCGCCGCGCCCGCGAAGATCACGGCGGACGACGTGATGATGAGCCACGGCTCGACGCCCGTCGTGGCGAGCGCCGCGCCCATCGCGACCCCGAACGGGATGTACGCGGCGATGAGGAGGCCCGCGTCGCGAGCCCCCTGAAGCATCGCGGCGCGCACGCGGTCGTGCTCGTCGAGCACCGGGGAAGGCACCCGCACACTCTTCCACCGGCGGGCGACATCCGCGAGGGCCGATCCGCGCGGGGTGGCCGCGCCGGGGATAGCATCGGCGGCATCCGATCCCATCCGGGATCCGTCGAAGGAGACGTGAGATGACCGTTCCGGAGATCAACTACATCGCGGTGGTGCTCGCCACCCTGTCGAGCATGGTCGTGGGAGCCGTGTGGTACACGCCGAAGGTGTTCGGCAACTACTGGATGAAGCAGTCGGGCATCGAGCCGGACAGCGGCGCGCCCTTCCTGCGTCCGATGATCGTGACGGTGCTCGTGAGCTTCGTGACGGCGTGGGTGCTCGCGGGCGCCGCCTTCATCTCCTACGAGTTCTACGGCGGCAGCTTCCTGTGGAACGCGGTGCTGACGGCCGTCATCCTGTGGGCGGGCTTCACCGCGGCGCGCTTCATCACGCACGACCAGTTCGACCGTCGCCCCGCGGGGCTCACGGTGCTCAACTGCGCGCACGAGCTCGTGACGCTCGTGATCATGGGCGTCATCATCGGGGTGTGGCCCGCCTGAGCCGGACTACCGCGGTGTGGGAGGGCGGCGCCGCTCGCCGAACGGCTGCGCGGAGGAGGCGGTTCACGCCCTCTCATGTAGCGCATACAGGCTGAACCCCGCTCGCCCCCCTCCCCCGCGCCCGTAGCACCGCATCCAGCCTGTAAGCCCGACGCCGCCTGACGCGATGTGTACGCTGTCCACATGGCAGCGCCGCTCATCTACTTCTCGACCGTGTCGCTCGACAACTACCGAGAGGATGCGGACGGCCGCTTCGACTGGAGCACGCCCGACGACGAGATCCACTGGTTCGTCGACCGGCTGTTCGCCGACAGCACCTTGCACCTCTACGGGCGACGCAACCACGACGTCATGCTCTATTGGGACGACGTCGACGAGTCGGAGCTCGAGGGTCCGATGCTCGAGTGGGGCCGCTACTGGAACCGCGTCGACAAGGTCGTCTACTCGCGCACGATCACCGAGACGCGGATGCGGCGGGCGACCTTGCGCAGCAGCTTCGACGTCGCCGAGGTGGAGCGGTGGAAGGCGGATGCCGACGCTCCCGTGCTCATCGGCGGCGGCATCCTCGCATCCGAGGCTGCGCGGGCGGGGCTGCTCGACGAGGTGCACCTCATCGTCATGCCCGTGCTGCTGGGCGGCGGCACCCCGTACCTCGCGCACGGCATCCGCCGCGAGCTCGAGCTGCTCGACGAGCACCGCTTCGCGGGCGGCGGCATCTACCTGCGGTACGCGCTGCGCGGGTAGCTGTCGATCCGCGGAGGGCTCGATCGTCATCCGGGTACACCCACCCACACGGAAGGACACCGACATGCGCTACACGCTGCTGCTGCACTACCCCGAGATGACCGCCGAGGAGCTCGGCCCCGAGGCGCTCGCCGAGGGGATGCGCGCCTTCGACGAGTACGCCGCCGCGCTCGACGCCGCGGGCGTGCTCGCGAGCGCGGAGGTGCTCACGCCCGTCGTCGCCGCCACCACGGTGACGCTCACGGGCGGCGAGCTCGTCGTGCAGGACGGCCCGTTCATCGACACCCACGAGAAGCTCGGCGGAGTCATCGTGATCGACGTGCCCGACCTGGATGCCGCGATCGAGTGGGCGACGCGCGCGCCGTCGGCCGCCTACGGCCACGTCGAGGTCCGCCCGACCGCGACGCGCTACGTCGACGGGGCGTGGACGGAGTACGCGCACCATTGAGCACGGGGTCGGAGGAGGGCGCGGCTGCCGCCGTCGAGCGCGCCGTCCGCGCCTCCTACGGTCGACTCGTCGCCGTGCTCGCCTCGACGACGCGCGACATCGCTCTCGCGGAGGACGCGCTCGCCGACGCCTTCGAACGCGCCCTGAGGCTGTGGCCGACGGAGGGCGTGCCCGCGAATCCGGAGGGATGGCTCGTCACCGTGGCCAGTAACCGCCTGAAGGACCTGCTCGGCTCGGCCGCGCGGCGCACCACCGTCGCGCTCGACCCGGGCGCCGACGTCGCCGACGCGACCGACCTCGACGCGTGGGCCGAGCGCGGCGAGCGCATCCCCGACCGGCGTCTCGAGCTGCTGTTCGCATGCGCGCACCCGGCGATCGACCCCGGCATCCGCACGCCCCTCATGTTGCAGACGGTGCTGGGCTTCGACGCCGCGAGCGTCGCGCGGGTGTTCGACGTCGAGCCCGCCGCGATGGCGCAGCGGCTCGTGCGGGCGAAGCGCCGCATCCGGGATGCGGGGGTGCCGTTCCGCGTGCCGACCCGCGCCGAGATGCCCGGGCGGCTGCCGGCCGTGCTGCAGGCGATCTACGGCGCGTACGCGATCGACTGGCTCGATCAGGGCGAGGGGTATCGCGAGTCGATCGCGGATGAGGCGCGGTGGCTCGCCGTGCTGCTCGCGACCCTGCTGGGCGACGAGCCCGAGGCGTGGGGCCTGGCAGCGCTGCTGACCTTCGCGCAGTCGCGGGCGCCCGCCCGGCTCGGCGAGCCGTGGCCCGGCATCGACGCGCAGGACACGGCGCTGTGGGACCGGGAGCTCATCGCCGAGCGCGCGGCGCTCGCCGCGGTCGAGGCGGAGTTCAGCGCGCGTCCGGGCGCCCCGTGAACTCGTCCATCGAGTGGTAGACGCGGAACCATCGGCCGCCCACGGTGTCCCACGCGCGCGGCGGCAGCAGGCCGCGACCGACCTTGCTCACGTGCACCATGGCGGGCATGAGCACGAACGGCTTGGCGCGCTTCATGGCCCTCCAGGCCGCCGACGCGATGCGCTCGGGCGCGAGCACGGGCGTGAAGCGCGGACCGCGGGCGCCGGCGAACATGCCGGTCGCGACGTACGAGGGGCACACCGTGGTGACGCCGATGCCCGTGTGCTCGAGCTCGAGGCGCAGCGAGTCGCTCCAGCCCACGAGTCCCCACTTGCTCGACGCGTACACGCTCATGCGGGGGTTGGCGAGCAGGCCTGCGGCGCTCGCGATGTTCATGATGCGGCGCCCCTCGGGCGACTCGAGCATCGCGGGCAGCAGGGCGCGCGTGAGGTGCATGGGCGCGAGCAGGTTGACATCGATCGTCGCGTCGATGTCGGCGCGGGTGTGATCGACGAAGAGCTTGCCGCGCACGATGCCGGCGTTGTTGATGAGGATGTCGGGGGCGCCGTGCGCGGCGAGCGCAGCTGAGGCGGCGGCCTCGATGGCATCCGTGTCGCTGAGGTCGACGACGGTGGGAACGAAGCGGTCGCCGAGCTCGGCGGCGGCCGCGGTGAGCGCGGCGTGGTCGGCGTCCCAGCCGAGCACCGTGCGGGCGCCCTCGTCGAGGGCGTAGCGCGCGTACAGCAGCCCCATGCCGCGGGCGGCGCCCGTGACGAGCACCGCCCTGTCTCGTACCTCGCGCAGTCGGGTCGTCATGGCATCCTCCGTCGGAGCGGGGGCGACGCCCCGCACCTCCATTCTCGCGGGGCGCGCGGGCGTCGGTGGACGGCCGAGACCCCCTAAGCGCGGGGCGAGGCGGTGCGACGACGAGCGAGGCGGAGCACGACCCACGCGAACACGAGGGCCACCCCGACGGCCGAGAGCAACACCCCGAAGGTCGGGTCGGGCGCCGTCGGATCCTTCTGGGCGAGACCCGTGGCCTCGACGGCGCCGTAGGCGCTGAAGTCGCTCGCGGCGCGCTGGGCCAACAGCACGATCGCGCCCGCGATGGCGAGCGCCGCGCCCGCGATGAGCGCGCCGTACTTCGCGATGATCTTCACGACTTCTCCTCAACTCGACGCCGCCACAACGTATCGCATCCTGGTCTCACGAGGGGCGGGGGCCCAGGCGGGGCCCAGGCGACGGCCTAGGCGACGGGCTGTCGGAGGATGGTGCGCAGCCTCTGGGGCGCGGTGCGTCGCAGGTCGCTCAGGTAGATCTCGTGGTGCGCGCCCGTCATCGTGAGGCCGTTCTCGGGGATGAGCTCGTCGTGCATCGCCGCGAGCACGGGCCCCTCGGCGTCGAACGGGCCCACGTGCAGCGTCTGCACACAGCGCCCCTCCGCGAGGGTCTCGAAGCGGATGTCGTCGAGGCGCGGCGGCGCGCCCTTGCGCTCGACGGCGGCGCGAGCGGCATCCACGATCGCCTCGTCGATCCAGTCGGGCTGGAGGACGAGCAGCGTCCAGTTCCACGCGGTCTTGTCGCGCGCCGTCGTGAAGGCGGCCATGTCGTGCGCGCGCCACAGCCCCTCGAGCGGCATGACGACGTAGTCGCGGTCGAGTTCGCGCTTGCTCGCGAACTTGACGGCGTAGGCGAACGGGAAGAGCGCCTCGACGGCCTCGGCGAAGACGGCGGTGTTGGGGTCGCCCCTGCCGTCGATCGCGAGGTAGCGCTGCGGCGGCACCTCGAGGATGCGGAACGCCCCCGCGGTCGCGCGGTAGGGATCGCTCTTCTTGAGGTCGGCCTTCTCGGACATGGCGGCAAGGTACCGGAGGGTGCCGACGTTCGTGAAAGACTCTCGGGACCGGCGGGCGCCCGAACCGCGCCGCACACCACGAATCCAAGGGGGATGGATGTCCGACGCATCCGGCACCGACCAGCCGACCGCGCCGCAGGCGCCCAGCACTTCGGATGCCGCGGCCGCTGCGCCGCCCGTGGCGCCGAGGAAGAAGGTCGCCACCTGGGTGAAGGTGCTCGCCGCCGTGGGCGCCGCGCTCGTCGCCGTCGCCGCGTCGTTCACGGTACGCGCGATCATCGAGGCCGCGAGCGGCCCGTCGAAGCAGCAGGTGATCGAGCAGGCGGTCGAGGATGCGCTCGAGGCGTTCGACCCGCCGCAGCAGCTCGACCAGGTGACCTACATCACCGACGTGACGGCCGAGCAGGACGCCATCCACTACTTCTACGAGCTCGTCGACGTCGACCCGGCCGCCGTGAACGCCGAGGCGCTCGAGGGCGTCGTCGGCCCCGGCCTCTGCGCGCAGAAGGCGACGCGCGACGTGCTCGAGCAGGACATCGCCATGCGCTATACCTACGTGGTCGTCGACACGGGCGACACCTACCACCTCGAGTTCACGAAGGACTACTGCTGACCATGGGGCGCGCCCGGCTGCTCGTCGCATCCGTCTCGGCCCTTCTGCTCATCGCCGGTCTCACGGCGTGCACCACCTACCGCAACTCGCCGAGCGACGGCGGCCGCACCTCGGATGAGGTGGCCGCCGCGCTCGAGGCCGTTCCCGGTATCGACAACGCGAACGCGTACACGAAGCCGTGGTACAGCCCCGGCGAGGGCGGTCTGTTCTCGTCGACGGGCATCGACCTCGTGCTGTGGGTGACGATCGATGCAGAGATGCACATCGCCGACGGCGAGCAGTTCCTGCGCGAGGTGGGGCGTGCGGCGTGGTCGATCAACGACGGCCGCTCGCCGCAGGGCAATGTGACGCTCGTGGTCACGCGGGGCGTCGACTCCGGGTACGACTGGGTGCCGGATGCGGTCGCCGTGTTCGGCGAGGGCGCCCGCGTCACGACGCAGGCGAGCACGGCGTTCATGTCCTACGACGACGAGCCCGAGCTCGGCCTCGAGGAGACGGTGGTGTCGCTCCCCCATACCGCGTACGAGGCGGCGTTCGGCGCCTGGCCGGCCGAGCCGGGCGAGGTCGCATCCGGGATCTTCGCCGCGGGCGCGCCCGCGTTCATCGAGCCGGAGGCCGTGCAGAGGTTCCAGCCGAGGCCGTCGTACGGCGAGCACCCGTGCGTGTACGTGTCGTTCACGCGCAACCTCGACCGTGACGGCCGCCCGTATGCGGGGCCCGTCACGGTGACGCTGCTCATCGACGGGCGGGAGTTCGGCACCGAGGTGGCGGCGGGGGTTCCCGGCGACGACGAGGGCGGGGTGACGTATGTGAAGTTCTGCGACGACCGTCTCATCACGCCCGAGGCCGAGTTCACCGTGAACGTCTCGGCGCCCGAGTCGCCCGGCTTCCAGGGGGTCGAGCGCGAGGGCGTCGAGTACGAGTGGTGACGCGTCGCGCGTCTCAGGTGCCGCGCAGCTCGACGATCGCGCGGGCGACGCGACGGATGAGGTGCTCCGGCAGCGGGTCGGCGTGCTTCAGCACGAGCGTGTCCTTGCCCGACCGCAGCGGCGCGACCTCCGTCTCGAGCGGCTCCGGGAGCGGCGGCACCGGGTAGAGCCCGATGTGATTCTTCCACCCCGCGTAGTGGAGCGCGTACCGCCCGCCGAGCATGACCGCGGCGATGCCGTAGCGCATCCGCTCCTCGCCGCCCGGCACCTCCGCGAGGATCGCGGCCCGCACCCGCCGCATCCGCTCCTGCACCGCGGGCTCGAACCCCGCGAGGTACGCCTCGACCGCTGCGGCTCCGTCGCTCATGGGGCCATGATGCCGCGCTCGACGGTCCGCGTCGAGCGCCGCCCCACTCGCTGGGTGAGGAACGCGCCCCCACTCGCTGGTTGAGCAGCGCGCCCCCACTCGCCGGTTGAGTAGCGCGCGGCCGCGAAGCGACCGCACGCGTATCGAAACCCATCGCACGCGTGATACGTGAGGGCACGCAGCCCCATCCGCCCTATCCCTCGCCGCCCCCACACGCGCATCATTGCCAGATGCACTGGATCGAGATCCTCGACTCCTCCACGATCGCCGCGATCCGCTACGACCCGCCCCGCGAGCGCCTCGACATCCGCTTCACGAACGACCGCACCTACCGCTACTTCGGCGTGCCCGACTTCGTCTACCGCGCGCTCCTCCGCGCCGACAGCAAGGGCCGCTACTTCAACGAGATCATCCGTGACGGCTACGAGTACGAGGAGCTCGACTGACTTCCGGCCACCGCGCGACTGGTGATGTAGCATTACATCATGCAGCGTACCCAGATCTCCCTCGGCGACGAGGAGCGGCGACTCCTCGACGCTGAGGCCGCGCGTACGGGCCGTTCGATCTCGGCGCTCATCCGCCACGCCGTCACCGTCGTCTACGCGCCCGAGCGCGACGCCGAGGCCGACCTCCGGGCGATCGCCGACGCCACGAGCGCGTGGGGCGACCGCGAATATGACGGTGTGGGGTATGTGGAGAGCGTGCGCTCCGGGCGTCGGCTCGATGGAACGCTCGACGGATGACCGTCCTCGTCGACACCTCGGTCATCATCGACGTGCTCCGCGGCAGTGTCGCCGCGACCTCTCTCCTGCAGGAGGCGCGTCGCGGCGGCCCCCTTCACGCGAGCGAGTTGACCCGCCTCGAGGTCCTCGCAGGGATGCGGCCCCGCGAGAAGCAGGCAACCCGCCGGCTACTCGACGTGTTCGTGTGGCATCCCTTCGGCGCCGAACTCGTCGAGCTGGCAGGCGAGCTCGGTCGCGAATGGCTGCCCCGCAACCGCGGCATCGACACCGCCGACCTCGCGATCGCCGCGACGGCGGTCTCGCTCGACGCGCGGCTCCTCACCCGCAATGTGAAGCACTTCCCCATGTTCGCGGGGCTCGAAGCGCCGTACTGAGCAGCCATGCGAGCCGCTCCCCCGCCGCCAGGCGCCCGCCGGCCGTTGCACCCCGCTGGTTGAGCAGCACGCGGGCGCGAAGCGACCGCACGCGTATCGAAACCTAGTCGGATGCCGCCCCGCGTCGCCGCCGCAGCACCACGAGCGCGGCGCCCGCCGCGAGCAGCGCCGCCGCGAGCGCGAGGCCCGCATCCGTGGCCCCGGCATCCGCTCCCGTGGCGCCGAGGGCCGCGGGCCGCACCGTGATCGCGAACCAGCCGATGACCGAGCCGTCGGCGGCGAGCACCGCGACGCGGTGCGCGCCCGGCACGAGCGTCGCGGGAAGAGTGAACTGCACCGTTCCCGCCGCGTTGACGAGGCGCGTGCCGAGATGCGCGGGCGTGGAGAACACCCAGCCGTCGACGAACGCACCCACGTGGCTCGCACCCACCGCGACCGTGATCGTCGAGCCGGCGCGCGCCGACGTGGGCCCGCTCACGCTGCCAGAGGTACCGGACGTGAGCTCGGACTCGGCGGGGGTGCGCGGAGGGGTCGCGCCCCCGGCGCCCGGCCCCGTGCCGGGGTCGGCGCCGCCGCCACCCGGCAGCGCCGTGCACCGCACCGAGCCGACGCGCAGCGAGACGCCATCCGTGTTCGCGTCGTCGGCGTAGTACACCGGCTTCTGGCCCGACACGCACGCCGACTGCGGCGCGAGCGCGAAGCCCTCGTTGGCGTAGTTGGCGGATGCCGCGGGCCGCGCGTAGCGATGGGTCACCTCGTAGGCGCCCGACGCCCCGATCTGCAGCGTGGCCGTGCGGCCGTCGCACGCCTCGTCGCACACCGCCCACAGCAACTGGGTCTCGGGCTCGTAGTCGACCTCCATGGCACCGGGGGTGTCGATCGTGGCGATGCGCGTGAAGCCGCTGCCGGTGAGGTCGAGCACGTAGGCGTACACGTCGCCCGTCTTCTCGAGCGCCACGAAGAACACGCCCGTTCCGTGGTTCGGGTAGAGCGCGGGGTCGTAGCGCTGCCCCGTGGCCTCGTCGAGGAAGCCGCGGGCGGTGAGCACCGCATCCGGGATCCAGGTGATGCCCTCGAGTCCCGAGTTCGCGCCGATCGTGCCGACGGTGGCGGTGAGGTCGGCGCCGAGGTTCCACTCGTGGGTGGCGGTGAGCGTGGTGCCCGTGCCGCTCACGTCGAAGCGCAGGATGGAGGGGCGGCTCGTGGAGCTGGCCGCGCTCGAGCGCTCGGTGGCCACGTAGACCCCGCCCGCGGAGCCGCCGTCGGCCACCGTGACGCCTTCGGCATCCGGGGCGGTGGAGCCGTCGGGGTAGGCGAGCTGCTTGCCCGCACCCCAGCCGCTCGCGCCGTTCCAGGCGCCGCCCGTGCCGGGGGCGAGCTTCGAGAGCACGCCCGTGCCGTTCGTAACCGCCCACAGGATGGGGTCGCCGAGCACGGGGGTCTCGTAGTCGAGGCCCGAGAGGTCGCCGTCGAAGGGGATGTCGGTGGGCACGGCGGTCAGGGTGGTGCCGCCGGGCCACACCTCCACTCCCGGCTCCGGGTCGGTGCCGGGGTCGGTGGTGGTGCAGTCGTTCGCGAGGCCCTTGGTGGGCGCGCCCGAGTCGCGGAAGTCGCCCGTGCCGTTCGGGCAGCGCGCCCAGGTGACGGATGCGTGGCCGAGCCAGGTGGTGGTATCGACCACCGTGGTGCCGTCGGGCGCGAACAGGGTGACCGAGTCGCCGGAGCCGAGACCGAATCCGAGCGCGTCTTCCTCGATCACGAGGTAGCCGCCGGATTCGATGGTGGTGCCCGCCGGGAACGGCACCGCGGTGTGGCTCGTGTCGTTGTCGCGGATGCGGTAGCCGGCGAGGTCGGCGGGGTGGTCGGTGTCGAGGTTGACGAGTTCCACCCAGTCGCCGGGGCTGCCGCCGGACGACTCGACCTCGTTGATCTTCACGTTCGCGGGGGCGCCGGGGTCGGTGCCGGGGTCCGTGCACTGGTTGGCGGCCCCCTTGGTGGCCGCGGCGGTGACCGCGAAGGCGCCCGACGCATCCGGGCAGCGGCCCCACGAGGGCGCCGCGTGGGTGCCGGCGGGCCAGGTGGTGGAGTCGAGCAGGGTGGTGCCGTCGGTGCCGTAGAGGCGCACCGAGTCGCCCTTGCCGAGGCCGAAGGCGAAGTGGGTGCCGTTGTCGAGCACGAGGTAGCCGCCCGCCGCGACCCAGGTGCCGGCGGGGATCGTGTAGGGGTTCTTCACGTCCTCGTCGCGCACGACGAGCCCGCCCGCGTCGACGGGCACGTCGCCCGTGTTGACGAACTCGATCCAGTCGCCCGGGGTGCCGCCGTCGCTGACCGCCTCGTTGATCTTGAGGGTGGCGGCGGCATCCGGGCACGCGTTGGCGGCGTTCTTGGTGGATGCGGTGGTCTGCACGAACGCGCCCGTGCCGTCGGCGCAGCGGCCCCAGGTGTGCGTGGCGTGGATCGGACCCCAGCTGGTGCCGTCGACGAGCGTGGTGCCGTCAGGCAGGAACAGCCGCGCGCTGTCGGCAGCGCCGAGGCCGAACTTGTTCGGGTTCTCGTCGACGACGACCGTGTAGTACCCGCCCGGCGCGATGGTGGTACCCGCCGGGATGGCCTTGGTGCGGGCGTCGTCGTCTTTCAGGATCCAGCCGCTCACGTCGACGGGTTCGGTGCCGACGTTCGTCAGCTCCACCCAGTCGGCGGGCGCGCCCCCGTTCGACTCCACCTCGTTGATGACCACGGCGGGGAGGGGGTCTGCGTGGGCTGCGCCCGCGCCGTCAGCCAGTAGCCACGCAATCACTACGAGCGCAGATATCGCCATTCCGATGACGCCACGGGGGCAGGTGGCGGCATGACAGAGTTCGGATTCGCTTCGAGACCTGCGGGGCATGTTCGTAAGCGTGTCGAGTGGGGACGACGCGGAGGTTAACGCGCGGTTGCGGATCCCTTCTCAGCGACTTGCAAAGAAGGTTGTAAACGATCTCGACGCTGGCGAGTTGGTCTGCTCACCCTTGGGTGGAGCACCGTCAGCGAGCGGCTGTCGGGCTTATAGATCGAGACAACAACCCTCCCCTAACAGGCTCGCTGTCATTCAAAACGAGGAGGACTCGCAGGAGGAGCGCCTCCGACATCGACGGCGCTAGTGATTCGGCGAGGCTCCGCACCATTCCCAACCCAACGGAATCCCGTTCATTGGCGACGACCACTCGAATGTCCTCGTCTCGATCACCGTGCCGCATTTCGGATTTGCTGGCGAGAGCGATCCGAAGGAACGACTGAGTTCGAGCCAAGACCGGTTCGCGATGCGCCGTATCAAGCAGTCCCACCAGTTCGTCACGCGGAAGTCTGCGAACGATCGTCGGATCGAAGTGCATTGCTAGTCGGACTGACTGAATCGAGACACCACCAGGCCCGATCGAGGCAATGCGATCTGCGACGCGCGAGTTGGGTTCGCCGCGAAGCCGAGGGAATAGCCCCCACTGTTCCACTACTTGCATACCAAGCAATCGGTCGAGTTCTCCTGAAGACAATCCCGCCAGCCACCCGACCCACCAAAGGCTGAGATCTCTCCCTCCCAACGGCTCCAGCTCGAGCAATAGCGGACACAGACCGTCGAGAAGCGCAGTTTCACTATCGCCGTCGCCTGTGTCCGAAGAGAACTCATGACCCACAGAGAGCGACGCAATGAAGAACGCGACATCGCGAAGTACACCTTGCCTCGATGATGAAGGAAGTCGGATCGCGATTTCTGCGAGCGCGGTGGAGGCCAACAGGAGATCGTGCTTTCGTCCGCCGAGCTGCGAAACCTGAAAGTCTATGCCCGCCAATGGGAGGAAGTCGGGTCGTGCACAAACCTGAACATCCCAGTCATTTCCGGCCCTATCGGTGGCGAAATCGAACTCGTGGGCCAGTACGTCAGCACTATCAACCGCGTCCCATCTGGCTTGCGCCAGAAGCCACTCGTTGAGATCTCCCAATTCTCCGGCCCGCAGCCGCCGAGCTATCTCGTCCAACCAGTCTTGAATGCTGCGCCCAAAACGCCGGGAATATGCGTCCGCAACCGTGAACGCCCCCCTGAGAACCCAACTGGAAGTGCGCGCCACGAAACGGAGGGCGGCTTCATCAGCCGACCGCAACCGCTCTATCGCGGACGCCAATGTTGATCTAGACGGTCGCAATTCAAAGGCAGCGATCATCCCGACGACCTCTGATCCAGAACCCAGCGGCGTCGCGATCAGGTGTCGCCAAGCGTCGCCGTTGTCGGCGATTCTTCGGACGACCCCTCCGACGCGGACGTCGCCGAACCTTAGGCCGCGCTCGATGTCAGGCTCTCTATGCGCAAGAATCTCGCGGAGGCTGCTGGTGATAGTGCGAGGGTTAGACTCCGTGAGGTCCGCGAATTCAAACGGGTGATCGGCAGTCACAAGCTCTACTACCTCAGGCAGCGAGAGCCGGTGGCTTTGCGACTCCAGCGCGACGGCAAGCGAGGGCATCGGCTCGTATATCGCTAATGCAGCGAGGGATTGGAGCGGGGCGTCCGGGACGCACCCGAGCACTCTCTCCAAGTCGTCGGCCGCCAACGGATGCCCGCGATCGGCCCAAGCCGCCAGAACACGGACCCTATTCACCCAAACGTTGTTGGCCGCAGCCGACGTATCAGCGGCTGACTGCCGGATTGATTCGTCGACGCTGGCGGAACCGACCTCCGTGAGCTGCGTGATCGCCGAAACCGCCGGGCCATCGATGAGGGTGCAGACAAGCTCAACCAACGGTCTCGCGTATACCGGCTGGGCCAGTGGAGACCCGTCAAGCAGAATCTCAAGAGCAAGCCAGCCGCCAAGCTTCAGGGCAGGCGCTGACAGACTTCGCCGACTCAAATCCTGACAGAGCAACACAACTTCGGCGCGCAAGTGTTCTCGGTCTGCGAAAACTGCCCCGACCGCGAACAAGAATGTGTTCCTCCAGTGTGGCGAGAAGGCGATACTTCGCAGACGGGGGACAATCTTGGCCTCTGGCAGCGAGACGATCTGCTCGCCTGCCATGAACTCCTGGAGGCTTCGGATCTCGAACCCGACCCGATCGGCTGTTGAGCTCTCGAGGAACACCAACCGATGAGTAGCCAGAGCCATGAATTGCGAGACTAGCGTGGCAAGCTCGTGGTCCTCGTAACCCTGTCTCACCAGTCGTCGGCGTACGAGACGCTCGAACTCCTCACGGCTCAGAGTTGAAGACGTTTCCCCTGCCTCGGCGCTTCGCTTCTGTAGTTTGTACCCGACGAGTCGGTGGATGAAATCGACATCGGTTTGATGCCTCTGAAGCAACTCCGCTAGCTGTCCCCCCTTCTCCTGCTCGCGTTGCGTCACGACTCGGTAGTACTGGGAAAACAACCTCCAACGATCCCGAGGCACCTGACCCAGTTTTTCGAGCAGGATGGCCAAGATTGTGACCTGAAGGGGACTCTTGAAAAGTCTCTGAGTTGATTCTTCACGGCTAGCTCTGACCAGCCTGTCTACGGTCTTCTGAGCAGCTTCGGTGCCCTGGCCATTTCGAATCTCGATGAAACGCCGCGCGTAGTCGATCGCAGTTTTCAACGGCAACGGCATCAAGACGACATGCGTGTGGTCTCGCGGGTGGAAGTCGTCGTCGTATCCCTGAGGTCGGGTGGTCGCGACCGTGACGACGTCACTCTCCAGAGCTCCCACTTCCGTGTAGAAGTCCTTCACCGCAACCATTACCTGGTCCCGGTTGCTGGACACAGGCACTTCATCCAGGCCATCGATAAAGAGAATCCATGGCCAGATCTGAACCCATCTACGGATGTCCGACGGGTCAACCTGATAGGATGCGCGCGAGCTGACCTTGTTTGCGATGTACTCGAAGATGTCACGACAACCGCCACTTGCGAGCGCGTCAGCCAAGTCCGTAAGTACTATCCGAAACGGCCACCTACGAGCGGCACATTCGGGGATCGCGAGTTCTTCTCGGCGTTCATGCAAGGACTCGGCGATCGCCCCGACCTCGGGCACCTTGAGCGCGCCCGATTCACGCAGGAACGTAGATCTATACATCTGCGCGACGAACTGCGTCAAAGTGCTCTTCCCTTGGCCAGGACCGCCAACCAGTACTGTTCGCTTAGAGGCGGGCGTCCCGTCGGGCCGACCAGAAGCGTCGTCTGCCCTGCGGATTAGCCAATTTGCGATCCCCGACCTAGGGCCGTCATCGTCAACTCGCCACTCGATGTGTCGCGAGCTGCTCATTCCCGGCAAGTCGACAAACACGTCAGCTACGGATATCGCCTGGTCTTTGACTGATCCGGCTTGCGTGAGGTTCAGGAGGTGCTCGTCGCGCATCACCATCGCGGTGTAGGACTCGATGGCTCTTACCAGGGAAGTCTGCTCCCGCCCAAGCTCCTCCAGTACGGCTGAGAGCACGTCACCAGGAGTTATGAACGCGGTATAGGCCCTGCGAACACTGTCCGCATTGTCGAGAAGCGCGTACAAGTCGTCTGCATCCCACACCCGGAAGGCTCTAATATCCAGGCCCAGTTCGAGAATCAACTGATTGACGAAGTCGAGAATTTGATCCTTACCGCCTCCGCTACCCGGGCTGAGTCGCACGTTGGTAGCTACTAGGTAGACGTCAGGCTTCCTAGCGCGTAGCGACTCCGGATCGGCCCATGCCCGAAGCTCAAGATCAATCTGTGTCTTCAACCACTTGAGGTTTGCGGCTGGCTCAGTAGCAAACTCCTTGTACTTCGACTGCAGGACACCGAATCCATTCCATTCGTCCCCGGCGCCCAGAGCAGGTGAGACCCCCTCCCATGTGGCCTCTCTCCCACCGTCAGGGCCACTCCCAAACACGCTGACCTTCGCGCCAACGGCAAATACGGCAAGCGACTGGGTCATCGATTCGAACTGCTTGGCGCCGAGGCGCGACAGGTCATAGCTCACATGCTGTGTCTTACCAGACGACATGCCCGTGTGGCGGCGTAGCCTCGGCGCGTCACAGCCCAGCCAGCGTCCGACTTGGATGGGTGCAGACCGTAGCGCCGAGCCCCATGCCTCCGCTGCCCGCTCCAGCACCAGCTCGTGCACGTGTGCCGCATTCGCTGGAACGCGCATCGCCTTCATAACGGTGGCAAAAACGGCGCAGGCAGCCTGCACCCTGTAGCAGCGGTTGCCCGCCGACGAGGCGACTTCTAATCTGCGAGTGAGCGAGCCCTAGCGACTCGGCGCCGTCGTGCTCGTCGGCGCGCTTCTTGCTCTCGCATGGGTGGCGAGCGCCATTAATCGGCAGGTGGTCACGGCCGCCAGAGTCCGACGTGGTGATGCTCGCGCAGGCGTCTACTCCGCCGTCGCCCGCTCCAGCACGAGCTCGCGCACGCGCGCCGCATCCGCCTGCCCGCGCATGGCCTTCATGACGGCGCCGATCACGGCACCGGCGGCCTGCACCTTGCCGTCGCGGATCTTCTCGAGCACGTCGGGCTGGGCGGCGAGGGCCTCGTCGATCGCGGCGATGAGGGCGCCGTCATCCGACACCACCTTGAGGCCGCGCTTCTCCACGACCTCGGACGGGCGGCCCTCCCCCTCGATGACGCCCTCGAGCACCTGGCGGGCGAGGCGGTCGGTCAGCTCGCCCGTCTCGACGAGCGCGATGAGCTCCGACACGTGCAGCGGCGAGACGAGCGCCGACGGCTCGACCGAGCGGGTGTTCGCGATCCGGGCGATCTCGCCCGTCCACCACTTGCGGGCCTGGGCCGGCGCCGCACCCGCGGCCACCGTCTCCTCCACCTCCACGAGCAGCCCCGCGTTCTTCACATCACGGAACTCGAGGTCGGTGAAGCCCCACGCCTCCTGCAGGCGACGGCGGCGCACGGCCGGCGACTCCGGCAGCGCGGCACGCAGCTGCTCGATCAGCTCGGGCGATGGCTCGATCGGCAGCAGGTCGGGCTCGGGGAAGTAGCGGTAGTCGTCGGCATCCGACTTGGGGCGACCAGCGGAGGTGACCCCGCGGTCCTCGTGCCAGTGGCGCGTCTCCTGCGTGATCGTGCCGCCCGCGGCCAGGATCGCCGCCTGCCGCTGGATCTCGTAGCGCACGGCGCGCTCCACCGAGCGGAACGAGTTCACGTTCTTCGTCTCGGTGCGGATGCCGAGCTTCACCTCGGGGTGCGGGTTCACGGATGCGTCGTGCCCGTCGGCCAGCTCGGCCGCCGGCGAGGTGCGCGGGCGCAGCGACACGTTCGCGTCGCAGCGCAGGTTGCCGCGCTCCATCCGGGCCTCCGAGATGCCGAGCGAGCGGGCGATCTCGCGGATCGTCGCCACATACGCCTTGCCCACCTCGGGCGCTCGGTGCTCGGTGCCGAAGATCGGCTTCGTCACGATCTCCACGAGCGGCACGCCTGCGCGGTTGTAGTCGACGAGCGAGTACTCGGCGCCGTGGATGCGCCCGGTGGCGCCGCCCATGTGGGTGAGCTTGCCGGCGTCCTCCTCCATGTGCGCGCGCTCGATCGGGATGGTCACCGAGGTGCCGTCCTCCAGCTCGATCACGAGCGAGCCCTCGAAGGCGATCGGCTCGTCGTACTGGCTGATCTGGTAGTTCTTCGCGAGGTCGGGGTAGAAGTAGTTCTTGCGGGCGAAGCGGCTCGACGGGGCGATCTGGCATCCGAGCGCCAGCCCCAGCGAGATCGAGTACTCGATCGCCTTCTCGTTCACCACCGGCAGGCTGCCGGGCAGGCCCAGGCACAGCGGCGTGATCTGCGTGTTCGGCGGGGCGCCGAAGCCGCCGGGAGCAGCGGGGTTCGGGGCGTCGCTGAACATCTTCGTGGCGGTCGAGAGCTCGACGTGCACCTCGAATCCGAGCACCGGCTCGAACAGCTCGAGCGCCTTGTCGAAGTCCATGAGGTCGGGCTTGGCCATGGGTTCGATTCTAGGCGCGGCGGATGGGGCGCTCGCGCCCGCGCACCTGGCATCGCACCTGGCATGGTGGGGTGGTGACCACCGATCTCCCCGCAGAGGCCGCGCATCCGACCGTGGGCGAGCTCGCGGAGCGCGCCCGGGCCCTCGCGGATGCGCGCGGTCGGCGCGTGCTCGTCGCGATCGCGGGCGCGCCGGGTGCGGGCAAGTCGACGCTCGCGGAGGCCGTCGTCGCCGAGCTCGGCGACCGCGCCGCGCTCGTGCCGATGGACGGCTTCCACTACTCCCAGCACGTGCTTCAGCAGCTCGGCCGCGCCGAGCGGAAGGGCGCACCCGACACCTTCGACGCCGAGGGGCTCGCAGCGCTGCTCGCCCGCATCCGCGACGCGTCGGGCCCCGTCTACGCGCCCACCTTCGACCGCTCGATCGAGGAGCCCATCGCCGCCGGCACGGTCGTGCCCGCCGAGGCAGACATCGTCGTCGTCGAGGGCAACTACCTGCTGCTCGACGACGACCCGTGGGCGCGGCTGCGGGGGCTCGTCGACGAGGCGTGGTTCATCCGCATCCCCCGTGACGAGCGGATGCGGCGCCTCGTCGAGCGGCACGTGCGCTTCGGTCGCACGCGCGAGGCCGCCGAAGCGTGGGTGGCGACGGTCGACGAGCCGAACGCGCAGCTCATCGAGCCGAGCGGCCGACGCGCGGACGTCATCCTGTCGTTCTGAAGCCCGTCAGCGCGACCCAGATCGTGAAGCCGTTCGCGAGGAGGCCCACGACGATGAGCATGTTGTCGAACGCGCCGGTGTAGGGCAGTCCGAGCAGGTTGAACACGACGAGCCCGGCTGCCGCGATGACCGTGATCCAGACGAGCGGGCCGCTCGGCACCGTGAATGACACGACGATCATCGCGATCGGCACGAGCATGATGACCGAGGCGACCACCCACGCCCACTCGCCGACCACGTCGTCGCCGATGCGTCCGGGCGTGAAGTGGCCCGCGTAGATCCGGATCACGTCGCCGAGCAGGTAGATCAACATCAGGCACACCCAGCTCGCGGCGAGCACGATGCGGGTGGGGTCAGCCGCGGCGGCCCACAGCTGGGCGCTCACGCCGCGGACCCCTGCGGGTGCAGCACGATGTTGCCGACCTTGCGCCCCGAGTCGACGCGCGCGTAGGCGTCGGCGATGCGGTCCAGCGGATGCGCGGCCTCGATGAGCGGATCCAGCACGCCGTCGGCCGCGAGCCGCAGCACGCGTGCGAGGTGCTCGGGCTTCTCGGATGCCGGGCCCGCCTTCACGTCGCCGCGCGCGGTGATCGTCGTGCCGAGACCGGCGACGGCGAGCAGGAGCACTCCCCCGTCGGCGAGCAGTGCGCGCCCGGATGCGGGGGTGAGGTTGCCGACCGTGTCGAGCACGACGTCGAAACGCTCGCCCCTCGCCGCGAGCGCGGGCAGCGGGGTGTCGCGGTAGTCGATCGTGCGCTCGGCGCCGAGGCCGCGCACGAGGGGTGCGTTGGCGGCGCTCGTGACGGCCGCGACGTGGGCGCCGAGGTGGCGGGCGAGCTGCACGGCGGCGGAGCCGACGGCGCCGGATGCTCCGTTGACGAGCACGGTCA
>JAEYVF010000197.1 GCA_023432005.1 Actinomycetes bacterium | reverse complement strand
CGCCACGAGGCCGCCGAGGCGGAGCGCCGCGCGCAACGGCCAGGTGAGGAACCGAGGCGGCCGGCGCGAGAGCCGCGCGAGCGCGCGGGCCGCGACGCGCGCATCCTCCGGGCGGATGACGCCGTCGACGAATCCGACGGCGAAGGCGAGGCCGTCGGGGTCGCGCAGCAGCCCCGCGAGCCGACGGGCCGACGCGTCGACGGGCTGGCGCTCCGCCTCCGCGAGCCAACGGCGCACCTGCGCGATGACGGCGTCGGCGGCTCGATCCTCGTCGTCCGAGAGGCGTGCGGATGCGGGCGCGGCGGATGCGGTGGAGCGCTTCGGCGGGGTCACGCGAGCAGTATGCGCACGCGCCTCGCGTAAGCAACAGCAAAGAGTTCTATGCGATATCCGTCAGTTTTGCTTAAGTAAGAGGATGCTGGACGTCCGCCGACTCGCGCTCCTGCGGGAGCTCGCGCTGCGCGGCACCATCGCGGCCGTCGCGACGGCCCTGCACCAGACCCCGTCCGCCGTGTCGCAGCAGCTCGCCCAGCTCGAGCGCGAGGCCGGCGTACCGCTCCTGCGCAAGGCGGGACGCAGGCTCCAGCTCACCCCGCAGGCCGACATCCTCGTGCAGCACACCGAGCAGATCCTCACCGCCCTCGAACGCGCCGACACGGAGCTCGCGGCCTCCCTCGAGCAGGCGACGGGTGTGCTCAGGGTCGCGATCTTCCAGTCGGTCGCGCTGGCGCTGCTGCCCGCGGCGCTCGACGTGCTGGAACGCGAACATCCCGCCCTCACGGCGGTCGTGACGCAGCGCGAACCCGAGACGGCCCTGCACGAGACCTTCGCGCGCGACTTCGACCTCGTCATCGCCGAGGAGTACCCGGGGCACGCCTCCCCCCAGCTCGCCGGCCTCGACCGACGTCCGCTCACGACCGACGCCATCCGGCTCGCGGTGCCGCCCGGAGGATCGGGCCGGTTCGCCATCCGCGACATCCGGGATGCGCGCGACGCGCCGTGGGTCATGGAGCCGCGCGGCGCGGCGTCGCGGCACTGGGCGGAGCAGGCGTGCCGGCGCGCGGGCTTCGAGCCGCAGGTGCGCTTCGAGACCGCCGACCTGCAGGCGCACGTCCGCCTCATCCAGACCGGTCACGCCGTAGCCCTGCTGCCCGACCTCATCTGGCAGGGCGCCGAACCGAGCGTCGAGCTCGTGCCGCTCGACGGCGGGCCGCGTCGCACGGTGTTCACCGCGACACGGCTCGCGATGGCGACGCACCCCGCGGTCGTCGCGTTCCGCGACGCGCTCGAACGCGTCGCGGGCTGACGCGTCTAGTGCGTGCCGCGCCCCTGGGTGCGCCGCACGACCGAGGGCAGGAAGAGGAGCGCGAAGGTCAGCACCGCCACGATGAGGATCGGCCACCCCCAGGCCGGCTGCGCGGAGCTGCCCTGAAGGGCCCCCAGCCCGATCGCGAACTGGAGCACCTGCCAGACGATCGCCGAGGCCCGCACCCACGCCTGACCGCGGAAGAGCCCGACGATCGTGGCGGCCATCCAGGCCACCGCGACGAGCACGAGGACCGTGAGCGCGAGGGCGGTCGCGAGCGAGGTCGGCTCGGCCACGACGAGGTCGATGAGCAGCACGATCGCGACCGTCGCGACGGCCGCGAGCTCGACTCCGAGCAGCGCCACAAGCCCCCAGAAGACGGGCGGACGAGCGGGGTTCTTCACAGGGATATCCCAACCGGAGACTATTGATAAGGCGAAACAAGTATGAAACAGTGTTGACGGTTGATGTGACGCTCACGACGTGGTGAGTGCGTTCGAATCGACAAAATCCCCCGCCACATTCGAACCCTCTTCAGCCATGCGCGGGAACCCTCACGAGGGCCCGTGAACAGCGTCAACAGCAACACGAAACGGAGCACCTCAAGATGGACTGGCGCGACAAGGCCGCCTGCCTCACCGTCGACCCGGAGCTTTTCTTCCCGGTCGGCAACACGGGACCCGCCGTCGACCAGATCGAGAAGGCGAAGACCGTCTGCGGTCGCTGCACCGTCTCGGAGCAGTGCCTCCAGTACGCCCTCGAGACCAACCAGGACTCGGGCGTGTGGGGTGGCCTCAGCGAGGACGAGCGCCGCGCCCTCAAGCGTCGCGCCGCCCGCGCCCGCCGCGCCAGCTGACACCGGCATCCGCTCCCGGCCGCACCACGTCGCGGCAGTCTGAGCGCGCCCAGGGCCGAGCGCTCAGTACGGGTATTGGGCCATGCGGGTCGTGAACTCCTCGACGTCGGCCTCGCTCAGCACCTCGGGCACGAGGAACCCGATCCGCAGCCCCTCCACGGGCTCGTCGGTGCCCGCCACGACCGCCTCGCGCGCCTGTCGCCGACTTCCGTCGGCGTCGTGCGTGAGGTCGGTCACGTTCGCGTAGAACCGCATCGGCCCCGGGTAGTCGTCGCTGTACCACTCCCAGTCGGTCTGGGTGCGCGGGTCGGCACTGCCGTAGAAGCGCTCGAGGTAGGCGGGGTCGAACCCCGTCGCCGGGTCGTTGAGCGGCACGAGCGCGAAGAAGCCGAACTCGGCCAGCACCTCGTCGATGACGTCCATGGCCGCGAGCTTGAGCGCGTGGTCGCGCACGGGCTCCGTCGTCGACCACGTCTCCGAGCTGAACGCGACGAGCATCGACTCGCCGCCGTAGCCGTTGCGCTCGGCGCGCGTGCTCGCCTCACCCGCCTGGACCCACGCGAAGCCGAGCTCGTCCGTGAGGCGCTCGCGGATGGCGGCCGAGACGTCCTCCGCGGTCGCCTCGGCCTCCTCGAGGCTCATGCGCGCGAGGATCTCTCCTTCGCTCTGCCCCTTGATGCCCGGGTACGCGGCCCAGAAGTCATCCTCGGGATCCGAGCCCGCCGCCTGCGACGCCCCCGGCCGCAGTGCCGCGGCCGCGCCGATCGTGCCGACGTTGACGACGAGCACGACCGCGAGCGCGATGGCCCCGAGCGCGCGGGCGCGCGCGTTCACGAGGGCGGCGACGACTGCGACCACGAGCGCGAGCTGCAGGGCGAGGATCACGAGGCCGTAGATCGCGTCCGTCGCGCCGGCCGCCCACATGATCAGCAGCACGAGGGCGAACAGGATCGCCGATCCGAGCACCGTCCAGCCGAGCACGCTCGGACGCCGCCGCACGGCGGGTCCGGATGCGGCCGACGCGGCAGCGGGTGCCGGCGGCGCGAGCCGCTGGGCGCCTCGGTAGCCGCCGGGCGGCGGGGGCGGCGGTGCGCCCTCCGAGCCGCCGACGTACTGCCCGCGTTCGTGCGACCTCACCATGGCCGATCCGTCCCCCAGCCGCCTCCGTCGCCCTCGTTCTGCTGGTCGCGCTCATCGCGCTCCTGCTGACCCTGCTCGAGCTGCTCCTTGATGTCGTCGAGCTTGCCGCCGTCGGGCGTCTCCTGCGGCTCGCCCTCGTCGGGCTCCTCGGGCGTCGTGCTGTCCTCGAGCTTCTCGCGCAGGCGCTGCTGCTGGTCGTCGAGCGACTCCTCCATGCTGCGGTCGGGGTCGGGCGACGCGTCGTCGGCCTCCGGCGAGTCGCACTCGGCGGGCGCGTCCTGAGACACCGTGAGCGCCTCCTGCCACGCCCGCGACGCCGCGGCGCCGTCGCCCTCGCGCAGGGCGCGGTCGCCGATCCGCTCGAGCACGACGGCGAGGTTCACG
Source organism: Actinomycetes bacterium (assembly GCA_023432005.1). Classification (GTDB taxonomy): domain Bacteria; phylum Actinomycetota; class Actinomycetes; order Actinomycetales; family Microbacteriaceae; genus Homoserinibacter. Next base: position 2,176 of record JAEYVF010000197.1, on the reverse strand, counting down.
CGCACGGCGCACTGCTCGAGGCCGCGGGCGAGCGAGAGGGCGCGCTCGAACTCGGCCCGGGCGCCATCCAGCTCGTCCTGCCCCGCGAGGCCGACGCCCGCGTTGTAGGGGGCCTTGTAGGGCTCGAAGATGTTGACCGGCTCCTGCCCGCGCGCCGCCTGCACGGTGCCCGCGTGGTCGCCCGACGCGTTCGACGCGATCGCCTGGTGGGCGAAGGCGTACATGCTGAGCACCTTCGCGCAGAGCAGCAGCACGACGAGCAGCAGAGGCGTCGAGGCCAGCAGCGCGATGCGTCGCGCGCGCAGCCGCCTGCGGTTGGCGTGCACGAGGGAGACGGGATCGCTCACGCGGCCTCCCCTCCCCTCGGGCGGCGCACGCCGGCGGCGCGCGCGACGTGGGCGGTCGCACGCGCGAGCTCGAGCGCGAGGAGCACCGCGACGACGAGGGCGACGATCCAGGTGAGGTCGACGATCGACTCCGTGCTGCCGTGCGCCGTCGTCGCCGTCGCGGGCGCGGGCGGCAGCACGAGGGGCGTGTCGGATGCGCGCTGCTGGTAGGCGACGCCGAGCTCGTCCGCGATGCGCTCGAGGGTGGCGGGGTCGATGACCGAGAGCGCGCGCTCGCCCTGGTACTCGATGTAGGCGCCGGGCCCGTCGACGCCCGCCGTCGTCGTGCGCATGGGGCCGCCGCCGGCGGTGCCGTAGCCGAGCACGGCGCCGCCCGACACCTCGGACGCGCTGCCTGCGAACGACTCCGGCGCGCCCGACGCGGTCTGCTCGCCGTCGCCGAAGTAGAACACCATGCGCGCGCGGTCGGGCGACACGGATGCGGCGGCGGCGAGCGTGTCCTCGAGCAGCGGCGCCGCGATCCCCACCGAGCTGCCCGCCGAGTTCGCGGTGACCTCGGGCCGCAGCACCGAGAGCGAGGTCACGAGCGCCGTCGTGTCGGTCGTGAGCGGCACGCGCACCACGGCATCCGCGTCGAAGGTGATGAGGGCGAAGCGCGCGCCGGGGTACTGCGTGACGATGCGCTGCACGTCCTCGCGGACGCCCTCGATACGCGGCCTGGCGCCGTCCCAGTCCTCGGCCACGATGCTCGCGGTCGTGTCGACGACGAGCAGGATGTCGACCTCCGTCGCGAGCGTCTCGGCGGTGCCCGGGATGCCGGGACGCAGCAGCAGCACACCGCAGGCGACGACGAGCGCGAGACGCACGGCCCAGGCCGGGCGCGCATCCGGGCGGCGCACGAGCGACCACACGGCGAGCGCGACGAACGCGAGCACGACGATCACGACGAGCGCGGCGGGGAGCACGGGCTGGAAGGTCATATCCGCACCCTCCTAACCACGAGCACGAGGGCGAGGGCCGCGACCGCGATGACGACGGGCCACGGCCCCGGGGCGTCGACCTCGACGATGCGCGGCTGCCCCCGCAGCACCGCCGCGTCCTGGGCCTGCACCTCGTCGACGATGCCGTCGATCGTCGTCGTGTCGTGCAGACCGAAGTACGTGCCGCCCGTCCCCTCGGCCATCGCACGCAGCGCAGCGCCCGTCTCCGATCCCTCGGTCACGGGGTCGATCGCGTAGACGCGCACGCTGAGGGATGCGGCGTAGGCGCCCGCTTCGTCGAGCGTCACCGTCTCGGCGCCGTTCACCTCGTTGTCGGTGGCGAGGATGATCGAGCGCGAGCGCTCCTGGTCGGGGTTGTCGAAGCCGAGCGCGCACGCCGCGAGGCCGTCGCCCACGAGCGAGGCACCCGGCCCGTTGAGCGTGCCGACCCAGAACTCGGGAACGTCCTCGATGTACTCGAAGCTCTCCCGCACGCTGTCGAGGTGGTCGCGCACGAACGCGTAGTCGTCGGTGAGCGGGAACACCTGCACGGGCGAGCTGTTGAAGATCGTGAGCCCGATGCGCTCGCCCCGGAAGTCCTCCGCGAGCCGCGAGAACACCTCGAGCACCTCGGCGTCGACGTCGGTCATCGACCCCGAGACGTCGAGGCACAGCATGACGTCGCGACTGCGCGTCTCCGGCTGGATGACGCGCTCGGTCGTCGGGCGGGCGGCCACGACCGCGGAGGCGGCGAGCGCGACGACCGCGAGCGCGAGCACGCCCACGAGGGCGACGATGCGCATCCGCACGACGCGGGCGACGCTCGGCAGGGACCGCACGCGCTCGGCG